>JALZAK010000071.1 GCA_030948385.1 Actinomycetota bacterium | reverse complement strand
GCCCCGCGGGCCGGCGGCCGCGCGAGCGGGGCGGTCGCCGAGCCCAGGCCGGCGGGCAACGTCACCTCGAGCCGCCGGCCGCTCACCTCGACCACGACCGTCTCGCGCGGGTTCGCCTCGTCCACCGCCGGCGGGGCGCCGGCAAACGGCTCGATCCGGTTGTCGAAGTCGGTCTCGATCCACCTGGTGTGCACCGAGAACGGCTCGTCGGTGAACGCGGGGTCGCAGACGACGGCCCGGTGGAAGGGCAGCGCGGTGGCCATCCCCTCGACCACCATTTCGGCCAGCGCGCGGCGTGACCGCTCCAGCGCCTCGGTCCGGGTCTCCCCCGTGACGATCAGCTTCGCCAGCAGGGAGTCGAAGGACCCGCCGATCACATCGCCGGCGGTGACCCCGCTGTCGACCCGCACGCCCGGCCCCTCGGGGGCCACCCAGCGGGTGACGGCGCCGGGGGCTGGCAGGAAGTTGCGGCCCGGGTCCTCGCCGTTGATCCGGAACTCGATGCAGTGCCCGCGCGGCGGGGGGTCGGCGTCGTGCCGCAGCCTCTCGCCGTCGGCGATCCGGAACTGCTCCCGGACCAGGTCGATGCCGCTGGTCTCCTCGGTCACCGGGTGCTCGACCTGCAGCCGGGTGTTGACCTCGAGGAAGGAGATGGTGCCGTCCTCGCCGACCAGGAACTCCACCGTGCCGGCGCCGGTGTAGTGCGCCTCCAGGCAGATGGCCCGGGCCGCCGCGTGGATCGTCTCGCGCTGGTCGTCGGTGAGGAAAGGCGCCGGCGCCTCCTCGACCAGCTTCTGGTGCCGGCGTTGCAGGGAGCAGTCACGGGTGCCCGCCACGACGACGGTGCCGTGCTGGTCGGCGAGTACCTGTGCCTCGACGTGGCGCGGCCGGTCCAGGTACCGCTCGACGTAACACTCGCCCCGGCCGAAGGCGCCCTCGGCCTCGCGGACCGCGCTGGCGTACAGCTCGGGGATCTCCTCGGCCGTGCGGGCGACTTTCAGGCCGCGGCCGCCGCCGCCGAAGGCTGCCTTTATGGCCACCGGCAGCCCGTGCTCCTCGGCGAAGGCCGCCACCTCCTCCGGGCCGGACACCGGCTCGCTGGTCCCCGGCACGAGCGGCGCGCCGGCGGCCAGCGCGATATGGCGGGCCGACACCTTGTCACCGAGGGCCCGGATCGCCTCCGGCGAAGGCCCGATCCACGTCAGGCCGGCCTCGATCACGGCTTGCGCGAAGTCGGCGTTCTCCGACAGGAAGCCGTAGCCGGGGTGTACCGCGTCGGCCCCCGACCGCGTGGCGACCGCCAGCAGTTTCTCGACGTGGAGATAGGACTCCGCCGGCGTGGTGCCGCCCAGCGCGTACGCCTCGTCCGCCATCCGGACGTGCACGCAGTCGCGATCGGGTTCGGCGTAGACGGCGATGCTGACCAGGCCGGCGTCGCGGCAGGCGCGGGCGACGCGGACCGCGATCTCACCGCGATTGGCGATCAGCACCCTGCGCACAGGGCGCAGTCTAGGGTGGCCCGGTGCGACTGATCGTCACTGGCGGCGCCGGCTACATCGGCAGCGTCACCGCCGCGTTGTTGCTCGACCGCGGCCATGACGTCGTCGTCCTCGACAACCTCGCCACCGGGTACGCCGACGCCGTCCCGCCGGGTGCGCGGCTGATCGAGGTGGACCTGCTCGATGCCGCGGCGATCGACGCCGCTTTCGACCGACCGTGCGACGGGGTGCTGCATTTCGCCGCGCGGGCACTGGTCGGTGAGTCGGTGGAGCGTCCGGACCTGTACTTCCGGACAAACATCGTCGGCACCCTCAACCTGCTCGACGCGATGCGCGCACATGACGTGGCCCGCATCGTGTTCTCCTCCTCAGCCGCGACCTACGGCGAGCCCGACGGGGTGCCGATCCGGGAGAACGCCCCGACTCGGCCGACCAACCCCTACGGCGCGAGCAAGCTGGCGGTCGATTACCTGCTGCACGCCTACGCGGTTGCGTACGGGGTGGCGGCGGTCAGCCTGCGGTACTTCAACGTGGCCGGCGCCTACCGCGATGAGCGGGAGAGGCACGACCCGGAAACCCACCTGATCCCGAACCTGCTCACCGCCGTGCGCGGCGAAGGGACGCCCTTCCGGCTCTTCGGCACCGACTACCCGACGCCGGACGGCACTTGCATCCGGGATTACGTGCACGTCGAGGACCTGGCCGAAGCGCACTTGCTGGCGCTGGACGCCGCGACGCCCGGCGACCACCGGATCTACAACCTGGGCAGCGGAGCGGGCTTCTCCGTGCGGGATGTGCTGAAGGTCGTGCAAGCGGTCACCGGGCGTGAGGTGCCCACCGTCGAGGGCCCGCGCCGGCCGGGCGACCCGGCCCGGCTGGTCGCGTCGAGCGAGAAGATTCGGACCGAGCTGGGCTGGACGCCCCAGAAGCCGTCGCTCGAGGCGATGGTCCGCGATGCCTGGGCGGCCGGCTCAGCGGGGTAGGCCGGAGGCCCGCCACGAGCACGGGCCGGGCAGCAGCGGGGCCCGCAGCGCAGCGCTCCGGTCGCGCCACAGCGCCGGCGGCTCGGCTGCCGCCGCGCTGCCCGCTCGGGCCGCGATCAGCACGACCACTGCCGCGGCCACCTCCTCGTCGGAGGGCTCGGCCGCCGGCGTCACAGCGGGATGTTCCCGTGCTTCTTCGGCGGGAGCGTCTCGCGCTTGCCGCGCAGGGCGCGCAGCGCCTTGACCACCTGCACCCGAGTCTGTGCCGGCGAGATCACCGCGTCGACGTAGCCCCGCTCGGCCGCGACATAGGGGTTCGCGAGCCGGTCCTCGTACTCGGTGATCAGTTCCGCCCGCCGGGCGTCCGGGTCGCCGGCTTCGCTGATCTCGCGCCGGTACAGGATGTTCACCGCACCCTGCGCCCCCATCACCGCGATCTGGGCCGTCGGCCAGGCCAGGTTGACGTCGGCGCCGAGATGCTTGGAGCCCATCACGTCATACGCGCCGCCGTAGGCCTTGCGGGTGATCACCGTGACCTTCGGCACGGTCGCCTCGGCGTAGGCGTAGATCAGCTTGGCGCCACGGCGGATTATGCCGCCCCACTCCTGGCTGGTGCCGGGCAGGAAGCCGGGCACGTCGACGAAGGTCAGCACCGGGAGGTTGAAGGCGTCGCAGGTGCGCACGAAGCGGGCGGCCTTCTCCGACGCGTCGATGTCCAGCGTGCCGGCGACCTGCATCGGCTGGTTGGCCACCACCCCGACCGAGTGGCCGTCGACGCGGCCGAATCCGCACAGGATGTTCTGGGCGAACAGCGCGTGCACCTCGAGAAACTCGCCGTCGTCGAGCACATGCTCGACGACCGTGTGCATGTCATACGGCTGGTTCGGCGAGTCCGGTACGACAGTGTCCAGCTGCCGGTCGGCGTCGGTGATGTCCACATGGGACCGTCCGGGATAGGACGGTGGCTCGTCGAGGTTGTTGCTCGGCAGGTACGACAGCAGCGCCCGGGCCAGCTCGAGGCACTCGGCCTCGTCGGCAGCCTGGAAGTGCGCCACTCCGGACTTGGTGTTGTGCGAGTGCGCGCCACCCAGATCCTCGAACTCCACGTCCTCGCCGGTGACCGTCTTGATGACGTCCGGGCCGGTGATGAACATGTGCGATGTCTGGTCGACCATCAACGTGAAGTCGGTGAGTGCGGGGGAGTACACCGCGCCGCCGGCGCACGGGCCCATGACGAGGCTGAGTTGTGGGATCACCCCCGAGGCCCGCACGTTGCGGAAGAAGATCTCGCCGTAAAGCCCGAGTGAGACCACGCCATCCTGGATCCGGGCCCCACCGGAGTCGTTGATGCCGATGACGGGGCAGCCGGTGCGCATCGCCAGATCCATCACCTTGACGATCTTTTCGCCGAACACTTCGCCCAAGCTGCCGCCGAAGACGGTGAAGTCCTGGCTGAACAGGCACACCGGGCGACCGTCGACCGTCCCGTAGCCGGTGATCACCCCATCGCCGTAGGGCCGGTTTTCGGCCAGCCCGAACGCCGTGGACCGGTGCCGGGCCAGTGCGTCGGTCTCGACGAACGAGCCGGCGTCGAGGAGCGCCTCGACCCGCTCGCGGGCGGTCATCTTGCCCTTCGCGCGCTGGCCCTCCACGGCACGCTCGGAGCCGGCGTGCACCGCTTCGTCGGCTCGGCGCTCGAGGTCGGCGATCCGGCCGGCCGTCGTGTGGATGTCGGGCTGGTCGCTCACGGCCGTAGCGTAGCGAGGTGGCCTCGCCGTACTCCGATCTCGACCGGCCACCGCTGCCGGTCCGGGCGCTGCGCCGGGCGCTGGTCCGGGCCGGCTCGCCCTGGTCGCAGCTGCACGTGGTGGCGCAGACCGGGTCGACGAACGCCGACCTGGCCGATCTGGCTGCCGGCGGTGCGCCGGCCGGGCAGGTACTTGTGGCGGAGCTGCAGACCGCCGGCCGGGGCCGGCTGGACCGGTCGTGGGTTGCCCCGCTGCGATCCGGGCTGACCTTCTCCGTACTGCTCCGGCCGCCGGTGCCGCGGGCCAGCTGGGGCTGGCTGCCGCTGCTCGCGGGAATCTCGGTCGCCCGGGCGGTCGAGCAGGTGGGCGAAGTGCCCACCGCGCTGAAGTGGCCGAACGACGTGCTGGCCGGCGCCGCGCGGGCGAAGGTGGCCGGTCTGCTGGCCGAGGTGCGCGGGAATGCGGTGGTGCTGGGCTTCGGCCTGAATGTGACCGCTCAGCGGGACGAGCTGCCGCGGCCGGGCGCGACCTCGCTGGCGCTGGAGGGCGCGTCCTGCACGGACCGGGCCACCGTGCTCGTGGCCGTCCTGCGGGCACTGGCCGAGGACTATCGCGACTGGTTGGCCGGCGCCGACGTTCGGGACGCATACCTGCAGCGGTGCGACACGATCGGCTCCTCGGTGCGGGTCGCGCTGCCCGGCGGGCAGGTCCTCGCAGGCGAAGCCGTCGACGTGGATTCCGCCGGCCGGCTGGTGGTCGTCACCCCGGATGGCAGCCGGCGGGCGGTGGCCGCCGGCGACGTCACTCAGGTACGCGGTCAACCACGATGGGGATTGCCCGGCTGGTAGACCATCAGGAACAGGATCACCAGCCACAGCAGGGCCACGACCGCCGACGTCGCAAGGATCCGGCCGGCCTGCACCGGGGAGTCGTCGCCTGCCTCACGCCGCCGGATGGCCGCGCGCTGGTCCCGCTCGATGATCGCGAACACCAGCACCAGCGCGACGACGAACAGCGTCAGCGAGGCGGCTACCCAGAACTGGTTGAACGTGATCTTGGCGCGGACCAGCGCGAGACCGAGGATGCCGACGAGCAGCGTGCCGAGTCCGTAGAACTGGGTGGTGCGATGCGCCCAGCGCAGCACCGGCTCGCCGTCAGCACCCTGCCGGATCAGCCGCGCCGAAATGGCTGTCGCGTAGGTCAAAGGGCCGATCAGGAACACCGCCGCGGCGATGTGCAATACGAGCAGGAAGGCCATGGCCAAAGCCTATCCGGCAGATGCCTATCCGGCAGTTCGCCGACCGCGCCGCGCGCGCAGGTAATCGCTGACCACGTATTCACCCAGCCGATCCGGGGCGGGGGCGAATACCCGTCCGCCGTTTCGCCGGGCGATCTCGTCCACGAACTCAACCAGCCGGGGTTCGTCGTCCAGCATGAAGACGTTGATGGTGGCCCCGCGGCGGGTGCAGCGCTCGACCTCGGCCAGTGTCAGCTCTATCGTTTCGGGCAGTGGTGGCCAGCAAAAGACTGCGCGGCCGCTGCGCGCCAGATGCGCGGTGGGCTCGCCGTCGGTGACGACGAGCACGACCGGTTCGGCATCGGGGTGCCGTTGCAGGTGCCGGTTGGCCAACATCAGCCCGTGTTGCAGGTTGGTGCCCTGGACCATGTCGGAGGACAACCCGGCCAGCGCCGTCGGCTCCAGGATCCGGGCGTAATCGCTGAAGCCGATGATCTCGATGCGGTCCTGCGGGTAGCGCGTGGTCACCAGGGTGTGCAACGCCAGCGCGGTGGATTTGGCCGCCCCCCAGGTGCCGCGCAACGCCATCGAGTACGACAGGTCTACCAGCAGGGCGACTACTGCGCTGGTCCGGCGTTCGGTTTCCACGACCTCGAAGTCCTCGACGGCCAGCGGCACGGCGCGGCCGGGCGGGCGGGCGCCCGCCCGAGCCGATCGCAGGACCGCGTTGCGAACCGTACGGGTGATGTCCAACGGCTGCTCGTCGCCGAACATCCAGGGTCGGCTGGACCCGATCAGGTCGCCGGCCGCGCCGGCGTCACGCACGTCATGGCTGCCACGGCCGGGTGAGTCAAACCGGGAGAACACCCGGCGCAGCGCCGTCGCGCCGAGCCGGCGCACCGCCCGGGGGGTGAGTGTGTAGTCCTCGCCGCGGCGCGTGAGGTATCCCTGCCGGGCGAGTTCGCGCTCGATGCGACGCAGCGCCGCCAGGTCGTCCACCGCCTGTCGGCCCAGCGCCCGCTCCACTTGCTCGTCGTCGACGTCGAGCAGGCTGGCGCCGGGGTAGTCCTGGGCGAGGGATGTATCCAGCTCGTCGAGGTCGGCCAACTCTTGCAGGGCCGTGGTCGCATCGCCGAGGCCCAGGTTTTCCTCGCCGTCGATCCGCTGTCGACCCTGCCAGGGGAGATCCGGCCGGGCGGCCCGGAGATTCTGCCGGAGTTGGTCCATCTCACTGGCCAGACCGATATCAGCCATCGCGGCCGACATCAGCTCGCCGAGCTCGCCGCGTTGCTCGGCCGAGAGGGAATCCAGCAGGCGCTGGGATGCGGCCGCCCGGCGGGCGAGCTCATCGACAAGGTCCTCCAAAGTGGACGGTCGACCGGGGAAGAAGTCCCCGTGTCTCTCCATGAACTTCTCGAACTGCGCCTGTGTGCTCTCCCCGCGGGCGTCCGCCGCCAGCATGGCGTTGAGGTCGGCCAGCATGTCCTTGACCCGCTGCATCTGCGCGGGATCGGTGTTCTCCAATGCCTGCTTCAAGCCGCGGAACTGACTGTCGAGGATCTCGCGCCGCAGTAGGTCCCGGATCTCCTCGTACGTCTGGCGGGCCGCTTCGGAGCGCCACGGATACTCGGCCAGCTGACGCACCGCTCCGGCAGTATCGGGAGGTAGCGCGTCCAGCTCGGCCTCGGCGAGACGGGCTCCGTCACTCGGGTCGGGAAACAGTGCGGTGCGTTCCTCGGCCAGCGCCCGGTCCAACAGCGCGCGCACCTCATCCAACGTGCCGTCCAAGCGGCCGCGCCGGCGGGCCTCCCGGCGGCGTTTGCGGGCATCGTGGCGGAGGTCGTCCAGCCCGCGGAGGCCGTCGCTGCCGCGGCGGAGCAGGCCGCGCAATGCTTCGGCAGGACTGCTGCCGGCCAGTACCTCATCGCCCAGCGCGTCCAGTGCGGTCGCTACGTCGTACGGCGGTTCGAGCGGGTCCCGGCCACCGCGCCACGGCCCGTACCGGTAGCCCGGATCGCGGTTAGCCGCCATAGACCGTCCGACCGTCCACCTGTTCCTTTGCCAGCCGCCGGTTGAGATACAGGCCCTCCAGAGCGAACTCGACGGCTGCCGCTACCAGGGCAGGGTTCTCCACGCCATCGTCGATACCGAGCCGGTCCAGGATCTGCGACAGCCCGGGCACCGCGCCGAGCTGGCGGAGAAGTTCGGCGCCGGCCACCAGGTCGCCGGTTTCCACCAGGACTCCTTCGTCGAAGCGGTGTTGAAGTCCGGTCAGATCGACCCCGGCCAGGCGGGCGCGGAAGGTCTGCGCGACCGCTCGGCGCAGCAGGTGCTCGAGCACTTCCAGCTCGCGGCCCTCCTCGGTGTCTTCGAACTCGACCTTGCCGCGACTCGCCGGGATCACCGAGGCGAGGTCGCAGACCCGGGCCACCGCGGCGGGCTCTCCGGTCACCGCCGCGCGGCGCACCGCCGAGGCGGCCAAGGTCTCCAACGCGGCGATGGCAAACCGCGCGCTCACGCCGGAACGCGCGTCCACCTGCGGCGCCTCGCGGACCTCCCGGGTAAAGCGGGCTACCACCTCGAGCAGGTGCTGGGGGACCAACGGCGCGGCGTACTCCGCTCCGTCGTCCCACAGGATGAGGGCCTCCTGGGCAACGAGCACCATCTCGTCGACCAGGTCGAGCGGGTAGTGCGTGCGCACCTCGGCTCCGAAGCGGTCCTTGAGCGGGGTGATGATTCGCCCGCGGTTGGTGTAGTCCTCCGGGTTGGCGCTTGCGACGAGAATCAGATCGAGCGGAAGCCGAAGCTGGTAGCCGCGGACTTGGACATCGCGTTCCTCCAGCACGTTGAGCAACGACACCTGGATGCGCTCGGCGAGGTCCGGTAGCTCGTTGATGCTGAAGATTCCCCGGTTGGTACGCGGAATCAGCCCGTAGTGCACGGTCTCCGGGTCGCCCAACGTGCGACCTTCGGCGACCTTGATGGGATCGATGTCCCCGATCAGGTCCCCCACACTGGTGTCCGGTGTCGCCAGCTTCTCGCCGTACCGCTCGTTCCGATGCCGCCAAGCGATTGGCGTGCGATCACCTTCCTGGGCCACTAGCGCCTGGCAGCGCCGGCAGGCCGGCGCGTATGGATGATCGTTGATCTCGCACCCGGAGACGACCGGCGTCCATTCGTCCAGTAGGCCGGTTAGGCCGCGGATCAGCCGGGTCTTGCCCTGGCCGCGCTCGCCCAGCAGGACGAGATCGTGTCCGGCCAGCAGCGCGCGCTCGACCCCGGGTACGACGGTGTGATCGAAGCCGACGATCCCCGGCAGGGTGGGCAGGCCGGCGCGTAGGCGGGCCACCAGATTGTCCCGCAGCTCGACCTTGATCGGCTTGTAGACGTGCCCCGCCTCGCGGAGTGCGCCGAGGAAGTGCACGTTCGGTGTGCTCACCCCGGTCACGCTACGGCGCTCGTGAGGCGCCCGCACTAGTCGTGTCGATCCACCAGCCGACTGCGCCGTCCCAGGTCTCCTGGTACGGCGGCCGGCGCCGGCCGGCGCGGTCTCTCCGTACGTGTTCCAGCAACGCGCGTATCGCATGGCGATCGACGCCGACCGCCCGCCGGTCCTCCGGTCGGGCAACAACAATTGCGTTGAACGGCCGGCCCGAACGCCAGCGAACCAGGGTCGCCGGCGGGGGATCGCCGCGAACGAGTCGAATCGGCAATCGGCCCAGCAGGAACCGCCCGGCCCCCACCGGCAACGCGGCGGTGCTACGCAGGAAGGCCATCGTGTCGCTCTCGCTGCCCAAGGGCACGAGCGCGAGTCCGGGGTGACGCGGCGAGGCCTGGCCGGGGGTCCACACGGACCGCGCGATCGCGCCGGTGACGGCTACCGGTGGAATCGCGGACCAGTGGGAGAGGGCTTCGAGCACTCGCCAGAGGTCGTCGCCGAACTCATCCGGCACCTGCCAGGGCAGCCTCTCCGCAGGAGATACCGCAAGCAGGTCAGCGCAGCGGCTGAACTGCCACTGCGCTGCGGCGGCATCTTGCGTTCTCCAGTTGCCTGCTTCTTGGTCATCGTCGCGCACCAGCGCGGCCCACGCGCTGGCCTGTGCCGCACGCGCATCCAGTCGCACGGCTCGGATGCGGGCCCGGCGTTCCCGAACCGTGATCGGACCACCATGGTCCAACAGGCGCCCCATCTGGCGGGCGGCAGCGTGTTCGTGGCGCCGTCGATGGCGGGCCGCGGCATCCCGCCGGCGGGACGACTCGCGTACCGCCTTCCCGCGCTCCCGAGCCGCCGCCGGCGTGGCTCCGGCGGTGACCGGCCGCAGGTCCCATCGCAAGCCGCAGAGCCCGAGGAGCCGTTGCATGAGCCCGACCGGCGGGTCAACCCGCCGCGTCTCGATACGGGCGATCAATGACTGGGAGACGGCAGCGCGCCGCGCTAGATCGCGCTGGCTGAGACGGGCCACCCGCCGGCCATGACGCAGGGCCGCGACCACATCCAAGCCGTCAATCTCACCCGCGGCAGCAGACCTAAGCGCCCGGCCGCTACGCCCCGCTCCCGCCACGACCCCTCCTGAGACCCCCACCACCAGCGAACCTAGGAGTTGAGTCGTTATCCGACTCAAGTCATAGGTTCAGGTGGGGATGCGGCGCGCGCTGGGGATGGGAGGCCGGAATGCAAGATCTCGTCCTACCATCCCGCCCGCGGGACGGAAGGCAGTCCGCGTGAGCACGTTATTCCTCGGGCTGGACATCGGCGGCACGAAGATCGCTGCCGGCGTTGTTGATGCGTCCGGGGAAGTTCGCGGCTACGACCGCCAACCGAGTGAGGCCGATGGCCCGGAGGGGGTCTGGAGCGCGGTCGTACGGGCGGTGAGCCAGGCTACCCACGGCGCCCAGACCGATCTGGTGCGGATAGCCGGCGTTGGCGTGGGGTGCGGCGGGCCGATGTTGTGGCCCGCAGGCATAGTGTCGCCACTCAATCTGGCGGGGTGGCGCGACTTCCCGCTGCGAGCGCGGCTGGCCGACTGGCTGCCTGGTCGCCCGGTCCGGGTCCACAACGACGCTGTCTGTTTCGCCGTCGGTGAGCATTGGCGAGGCGCGCTGCGCGGCGCCGGCGCGGCCCTCGGCGTGGTGGTTTCCACCGGGGTCGGTGGCGGGCTCCTCGTCGATGGGCGGGTCTACGACGGACCGACGGGAAACGCCGGCCACATCGGCCACGTTGTGGTCGAGCCCTCCGGCCCGGCCTGCGAATGTGGTTCGCGAGGCTGCCTCGAAGCGGTGGCCCGAGGCCCGGCGATCAGCCGTTGGGCGGCCGAGCACGGTTGGGTCTCGCCCACGAAGGACCACACCGCCGCGCAACTGGCGCTGGACGGTGCTGCCGGCGACCCGGTCGCCATCGCGGCGTTCGCCCGGGCCGGGCGGGCGCTCGGTGTGGCGTTGGCCGGCGTCGCCAACCTCCTCGATCTGGACGCCGTCGCAGTCGGCGGCGGTGTTGCCGGCGCCGGTCGGCTGCTGTTCGAGCCGCTCGGCGAGGAGCTCGCCCGCCGGGTGACGATGACCTACGCGCGGCGACTGGCCGTCGTTCCCGCGCAGCTCGGCCCACATGCCGGCGTCGTGGGTGCGGCGGCGCTGGTCGCCGCCCAAGACACCTATTGGGGTGGGGACTGAGGCCGAGCCGGCGCGGCCGAGACGAGCCGGGTGGCAGGATCGCCGGCATGGCGGTCGCGGCGGGACTGGTCGACCTGGCCGAGGTGCGGGCCGCCCGCGAACTGCTGTCCGGCGTCATCCGGGTGACCCCGATGGAAGGGTCCCGACCGTTGCGGGCGCTGGTGGGCGGGCCCGCCTCACTCAAATGCGAGAACCTGCAGCGATCGGGATCGTTCAAGATCCGCGGCGCGTACGTCCGGATCGCCCGGCTCACCGACGAGGAGCGCCGGCGCGGCGTCGTTGCCGCCAGCGCCGGCAACCATGCCCAGGGTGTTGCCCTCGCTGCGGAACTGCTCGGCACCGAGGCCACCGTGTTCATGCCCGTCTTGGCGCCGCTGCCCAAGGTTGCGGCCACCAGGGCCTATGGCGCGGACGTGCACCTGGTCGGCGACACGGTCGACGCGGCGCTCACGGTGGCTTGTGATTACGCCGAGCGCACCGGCTCGATCCTGATCCATCCCTTCGACCACCGCGATGTGATCGCCGGACAGGGCACGGTCGGGCTCGAGGTGCTCGAGCAGGTGCCGGACGTGCGGACCATCCTGGTCTGCACCGGCGGGGGCGGCCTGATCTCCGGCATCGCCGTCGCGGCCAAGGCACTCAGTCCGCGGGTCCGCGTCGTCGGCGTACAGGCGGAGGGGGCGGCCGCCTGGCCGGCCTCGCTGGCGGCCGGCCATCCGGTGCCGCTCGCCAGCATGGCGACTATGGCCGACGGGATCGCCGTTGGCTGCCCGGGGCCGGTGACGTACGCCCATGTCAGCGCGCTGGTGGACGAGATCCTGACCGTGTCCGAAGAGTCCATCTCACGCGCCCAGCTGATGTTGATCGAGCGCGCCAAGCTCGTCGTCGAGCCGGCGGGAGCTGCCGGCGTGGCGGCCATCCTCGACCAGCCGGACCGATTCGAGCCGCCGGTGGTCGCCGTCCTCTCCGGCGGAAACATGGACCCGATCCTGCTGCTGCGCGTCATTCAGCACGGCATGGCAGCGGCCGGCCGCTACCTGGGAATCCGGCTGCGCATCCGGGACAGTCCCGGATCACTGGCTGCCCTGTTACGGCTGCTCGCCGATACCGGGGCCAACGTCGTCGATGTCGAGCATCAGCGGACCGGTCCCAAGCTGCATCTTGGTGAGGTGGAGCTCGCCCTGTCGGTGGAGACGCAGGGTGCCGACCACAGTGCTGCCGTGCTCGCCGCGTTGCGCAGCGCCGGCTACTCCGTCGTCCTCGGATGAGCGACGCGATCCTGGTCGAGGCGCTGGTCAAGCGCTTCGGCAAGACCACGGCACTCGATGGGCTCAGCCTGACGGTCCGGGAAGGGACAATTCTCGGCGTGCTCGGTCCCAACGGCGCCGGCAAGACGACCGCGGTTCGCATTCTGGCCACGCTGCTGCGAGCCGACTCCGGTCGGGCCGAGGTGTTCGGCGTGGACGTGGCACGCGACCCGGCGACGGTGCGGACACTGATCGGCTTGACCGGTCAGTACGCCGCCGTCGATGAGTACCTGACCGGGCGGGAGAACCTGGAGATGGTCGGCCGGCTCTTCCGGCTACGGCCGCCCGCCGCGCGGCGCCGGGCCACAGAGTTGCTCGAGCGCTTCGACCTCACCGAAGCGGCAAACCGCACCGTAAAGACGTACTCGGGCGGCATGCGCCGGCGCTTGGACGTCGCCGCCAGCCTCACGGCGCGACCTCGCGTGCTGTTCCTCGACGAGCCGACCACCGGTCTGGATCCGCGGGGCCGCCTGGGCATGTGGCAGGTCATCTCCGACCTGGTCCGAGAGGGCACGACGATGCTGCTGACCACGCAGTATCTCGACGAGGCCGATGCGCTGGCGACGACCATCGCGGTGATCGACCGCGGTCAGGTCATCGCCGGCGGGACCTCCGACGAGCTCAAGACCCAGGTGGGCGGCGAACGCCTCGAGGTCACTGTTGCCGACGCCGGCCGTCTCGACGATGCGTGCTCCGCGGTGGCCCCGTACGGCGACGGGGAGCCCGCTCGAGATCCCGTGACCCGGCGGCTGACGCTGCCGGTGCGGCGGGGTGCGGCACTGCTTCCCGACGTCGTGCGGTCGCTGGACGCGGCCGGGATCGCCGTTGTCGATCTCGCCATCCGGCGGCCGACCCTCGACGACGTCTTCCTCGCGCTGACCGGGCGCGGCACCGAGGACGAGCCGGCGCTCGAGGGCAGCCGATGACGGCGCTCGGCTGGTGGTTTTCCGACGCGTGGGTGATGACGATGCGCAATCTCCGCCGCATCCCGCGTACACCGGACCTGCTGTTCTTCCTGACCCTGCAGCCCATCTTGTTCATCCTGCTGTTCGCCTACGTCTTCGGCGGCGCGATCCGGGTGCCGGGAATGGACTACAAGCAGTTCCTGATGCCCGGCATCTTCGTCCAGACAGTCGCCTTCGGGTCGGTGGCGGCGACCGGCATCGGGATGGCCGAGGATCTGCAGAAGGGCATCATCGACCGGTTCCGCTCTCTGCCGATGACCCGTTCGTCGGTGCTGGTCGGCCGATCCATGTCCGACGCCGTCCGCAGCGCCTTCTCGCTGGCCGTCATGCTTGCCGTGGGGTTCGCCATCGGCTTCCGCTTCCAGGGCGGCGTCGCGCCGGCACTCGCCGGGGTGGCCCTTCTGCTGTTCTTCGGCTTCTCCTTTTCCTGGCTCGCCGCCCTGGTAGGTATGTCGGTGAAGACGGTCGAGGCGGCGCAGTCCGGCGGCTTCATTTGGCTGTTCCCGCTCACCTTCGCCTCGTCGGCGTTCGTACCCACCGCGTCGATGCCGGGCTGGCTGCGCGCGTTCGCCGAGCACCAACCCGTCACGGTGACCGTCAACGCGTTGCGGGCGCTTTTCAACGGCACCGCCGTCGGCGGGTCGGCATGGCAGTCGGCGGTGTGGTCCCTCGCGGTACTGGCCGTCTGCGTGCCGCTGGCGGTGACCAAGTACCGCCGGGTCTCCCGGTGAGAACTACCCGGTGAACGGCGTGACGTCGACGATGTCCACGGTGATCCGCCGGCCGTTGGGCGCCGAATACGTGACCGAGTCGCCGACCGCCTTACCGGTGATTGCCGCACCCATGGCCGACTCCGGGGAGTACACCTGCAACTGCGTCGTCGCGCCGATCTCGCGGGAGCCGATGAGGAACGTCTCGGCCTCCTCGTCGCCGTCGAAAAGCGCGCTGACGACCATGCCGGGGCCGGCCGTACTGCCCTGTGTGGGCGGCTGGCCGACCTTGGCGTCACGCAGCAGCTGCTCGAGCTGGCGGATGCGGGCTTCCTGCCGGCCCTGGTCCTCCTTGGCGGCGTGGTATCCGCCGTTCTCCCGGAGGTCGCCCTCCTCGCGGCGGGCGTTGATCTCCTGCGCCACGGCCGGCCGGCTCGCGATCAGCTCGTCGAGCTCGGTCTTCAGCCGGTCGTACGCCTCCTGGGTCAGCCAGGTGACCGGTGCCTCAGAGTCTGTAGCGGGCACGCGGTGCTCCTTCAACAATCCGGGGAACCTCACGCTAACACCGTGCAGCCGTACACCTCGCCGGTGACCGCACGGCCCCGGGTGGGCAGCCGGTACGTCCGAGTGACCGAGCGCGGGCCGGGCGGCAGCCGCACCTGGGCCCGGCCCACCTCCTGCCCGTTGACGTTCCGCGCGCGCAGCAGGCAGACCACGGCGCGCCGCGGCGGCCGGCGCACCTCGAAGGTGATCCGCACGCTTGCCGGGCTGACGACATAGCCGCGCACCGACGACTGCACGTCGCCGGTCTGGTTGCGGTACGCGGCCACGGCGAGCGCCGCCGTACCGGCGATCACGGTCCCGACCAGCAGCGCGGTCGCCCACCGCGGCCACCTACGGCGGCTGCGGCGCCGGCCGTACCGCCCGGCCGGGAAGCTGGGCGCGCTCACTGTCGTTGGCTCTCCGATGTCGGGATCCGTACGTGCGCGACAATCGTCGCAGCCCGGCCGGGCGACGCGGTGACGAGGAGTGCCTCAGGTGGCAGAGCAGTTGCGGCTTATGGCGGTCCACGCGCACCCCGACGACGAGTCGAGCAAGGGCGCGGCCATGATGGCGCGCTACGTACGCGAAGGCATCGACGTCCTGGTGGTGACCTGCACCGGCGGTGAGCGTGGCTCGATCCTGAACCCGGCGATGGACCGCCCGGACGTCCTGGCCGACATCAGCGCGATCCGCCGGGCCGAGATGGAGCACGCCCGGCAGATCCTCGGCGTACGCCAGCACTGGCTCGGGTTCGTCGACTCCGGATTGCCCGAAGGCGATCCGCTGCCGCCGCTGCCGGCGGGTTGCTTCGCGCTCGAGCCGCTGGACGAGGGGGTCCGCCGGCTGGTGCGCGAGATCCGCGAGCAGCGGCCGCACGTGATGACCACGTACGACGAGAAGGGTGGCTATCCGCACCCGGATCACATCCGCTGCCATGAGATCTGCGTGGCTGCGTTCGACGCAGCCGGCGACCCCGACGCGTTCCCCGGTGAGGGTGCGCCCTGGCAGCCGCTGAAGCTGTACTACAACCTGACCTGGCACAAGCCGCGGATGGTCGCGCTGCATACAGCGATGCAGGCCATGGCGCTGGAGTCCCCGTACGCGGAATGGCTGGAGAATTGGGTCGACCAGGCTGAGGACGCCGATCGGCTGACGACCCGGGTGCCCTGCGCGGACTACTTCGCGGTACGCGACCAGGCGCTGGTCGCGCACGCTACCCAGGTCGACCCGACCGGCCGGTGGTTCGCGGTGCCGCTGGAGTTGCAGAAGTCGGCCTGGCCGACGGAGGATTTCCAGCTGGCTCGAGCGCTGGTGGACACCGCGATCCCCGAGGACGACCTGTTTGCCGGCATCCGGGAGCGCGTCGCCGCCGGCGGCCGGGCGTGATCGCGATCGCCGGTGAATGGGCGATCAAGGAACAGCCGGCCCAGGCTGGGCCGCTGGGCCTGTTCATCATCGTGGCACTTGCCGTCGCCACGCTGCTGCTGGTCCGTTCGATGAGCAAGCACCTGCGGCGGGTGCCGGCCAGTTTCGAGCCCGAGGAGCCGCCCCCGGCCGGGGACGACCCGCCGGCCGACCCACCGGCCGGCCCTCACTCGTCGCCGTAGCCGCCCGAGCGGCCGCGCTTGATCTCGCCGCGCCGGCGCTTCTCCGACAACCGGTTCTCGCGGGCCCACCGGGTCGGCCGGGTCGGGTGGCGGGCCGGCGCCGGGGGCGCTGCCGCCGCCGCCAGCAGGTCGGCCATTCGCCGGCGCGCCGCGTTCCGGTTGGCCAGCTGCGAGCGGTGTTCGGCCGCCACAACCGTGAGTACGCCACCGACCAGGCGGCCGGACAGGCGCTCCCGCATCCGCTCGCGCAGCCACGCGGGCAGCGATCGTGACCGGCTGAGGTCGAAGGACAGTTCAACCCGGCTGTCACTGGTGTTCACCGACTGGCCACCCGGCCCGGACGACCGGGAGAACCGCTCGTGTAGCTCGTCGCCGGCGATGACCAGCCGGGGACCGGCGGCGAGATCGTCAGGCACCGGTCAAGGAGAGCACCGACGTCTCTCCACTTTCAACGTATAGCGCACTGAGGGGCTTGCGGCAAGACCCGGGTCGTGCCGCAGAATCGCCGCCCAGGTCAGAACCTGCGCACCGAGGAGCACCGACCACGAGCGCATTTGCCCTTCCCCACCGACTCGGGCGCAAGGCCGACCCGAGGCTGATCGCCGGCGACGAGCGGCACTTCGCGGCCATCGCGGAGAGCCTTGAGCAGTCGATCGCCGATCTGTCCGGCCGCCTGGCCGCCGAGCGCACGGGGCCCGGCGGCATAGGCCAGGAGGCGATGGACCGGGACATGGAGATCCACCGCCTGACGGCTCGCCTGCGTGTCCTGCGTCGCTTCGGTTTGGACCTGTGCCTGGGACACATCGTCGGGGCAGGCAACGCCGATCCCGTATACATCGGGCGACTCGGCCTGACAGACAACGCAGGTCGCCGGCTGCTGCTCGACTGGCGCTCTCCTGCGGCTGAGCCGTTCTTCGCAGCGACGCACGCCAACCCGATG
Source organism: Actinomycetota bacterium (assembly GCA_030948385.1). Taxonomy (GTDB): domain Bacteria; phylum Actinomycetota; class Actinomycetes; order Mycobacteriales; family QHCA01; genus QHCA01. Next base: position 15,918 of record JALZAK010000071.1, on the reverse strand, counting down.
GGTCTGGCGAGCCGGCGCAGGTATCGCTGGACCGGCGGTCGGGTCAGTAACTACTGGGACGAGGTGTTCACCTCGGACGGGTACGACGGGCATGCCGCGCTCGACGACCAGTCCGCCATCATTGCCAGCCTGGGCAGTACCAGGTCGCCGCGGATGCGCGATGTGCTCGGCACCATCCAGGCCGATCAGGACGCGATCATCCGTGCGGGTTCGCGCGGCGCTCTCGTTGTCCACGGCGGTCCGGGCACGGGCAAGACCGTTGTGGCACTGCACCGCTCCGCCTACCTCCTCTACTCCGACCCTCGCCTCGGGCACCGCCGGGGCGCCGTGCTGTTCGTCGGTCCGCACCACCCCTACCTGGCCTATGTCGCCGACGTCCTACCCAGCCTCGGAGAGGAAGGCGTGCAGACCTGCACCCTGCGGGACCTCGTCGCCGAGGGATCTGCAGCAGGGGTCGAAACCGACCCGACCGTGGCCCGGCTGAAGTCCTCCGCAGATCTGGTGAAGGCGATCGAGAGGGCCGTCGGGTTCTACGAGGAGCCACCCACCAAAGGGATGACAGTTTCCACCGACTGGTCCGACATCTGGCTGAGTGCCGACGATTGGGCGGAGGCCTTTGATGCAGCGGAGCCGGGTGTTCCGCACAACGAGGCGCGTGATCAGGTCTGGGCCGAGCTGCTCACGATCCTGATCGACAAGCACGACGACGTCGCACCGGATGACCTGCTCCGTACCTCGCTGCTTCGCAACCACGAGCTGATGACTGCCCTTAGCCGTGCATGGCCGCTGCTTGAAGCGGCCGACCTCGTGGCAGACCTGTGGTCGGTGCCCGCCTACTTGCGCACGTGCGCACCGTGGCTCAGCCCCGACGACGTGGCTGCGCTGCAACGCTCGGACCCCCAGGCCTGGACGGTGTCCGACCTGCCGCTGCTGGACGCAGCACGCCAGCGGCTCGGGAACCCCGAGATGGCACGTGAGCGACGCCGGCGGGAGGCCGCCGTCGCAACCGAGCGGGAACACATGGCCGCGGTCGTCGACGACCTGATCGCCGCAGACGACTCCGAAATGCTCGTGATGTCGATGCTGCGCGGGGAGGATCTGCAAAGTGTGCTCGTCAACGAAACCGCACTGCTGCGCACCGACCCGGACCTGCTCGCCGGCCCGTTCGCGCACATTGTCGTGGACGAGGCTCAGGAACTGACCGACGCGGAGTGGCAGATGCTGCTGATCCGCTGCCCGGCCCGAAGCTTCACTATCGTGGGGGACCGGGCCCAGGCCAGGCACGGGTTTCCGGAGTCGTGGCGAGAACGGCTCGAGCGGATCGGGCTCGCCCGGATCAGGCTGGCCGCTCTGCGCATCAACTACCGGACGCCGGAACCGGTCATGGCGGAGGCCGAGCCGGTCATCCGGGCCGTGCTCCCGGATGCCGACGTGCCGATCTCCATCCGCAGCAGCGACGTCCCCGTCGTATACGGACCGACTTCCGAACTCGATCCGATCCTCGACACCTGGCTCGAATCGCATGCCGAGGGGATCGCGGTTGTCGTCGGCGACCCCACGTTCCGGGGGACGTCGCGCGTCCGGTCGTTGACCCCGGAACTGGCGAAGGGGCTCGAATTCGACCTCGTCGTTCTTGTCGATCCGGAGGCGTTCGGCACGGGCATCGAAGGCGCTGTCGACCGCTATGTCGCGATGACCAGATCTACCCAGCAACTCGTCATCCTCACCGGCCGCTGATCTTGACCCAAGGCTCGGTCGCGCACGTGACACGATGGCTATGTGACGCTGTCGCTGCCCTCCGCGCCCCGCCGCCGGACGGCGCTGCGGGTGCGGCTGCTCGGGTTTCCGGTCGGCATCGACGTGTCGTTCCTGGTCGTATTGGCGTTCCTAGGATACGGCGCGCTGTCCCGCGGTGTTTCGTATCTCGTCGTGTGGATCGCCGTCGCCGCGGTCGCCGTGCTGGTGCACGAGCTGGGACACGCGGTGGCGGCCCGCTATGCCGGGGCGCATCCCAGCATCGAGCTGTACGGATTCGGCGGCGTCACCACCTTCGAGAATCCGCCCGGCGGGCTGTCTCGGGCGCGCAGCGTGGTGATCAGCATCGCCGGACCGGCCACCGGCGTGGTCCTGGGCTGCCTCCTCTTGCTGCTGCGCCGGCAGGCCGGCCTGGGCGCCGGCGGCGGGATCGGCGCCGGCAACGGCACACTGGCCGCCTACGCGGTGGAGGCCGGCGTCTTCGTGACCCTGGGCTGGGGGTTGCTCAACCTGCTGCCCATCCTGCCGCTGGACGGCGGCAACGTGCTCGCTGCCCTGCTTCCCGGCCCACCGCAGCGGCAGTACCGCCTCGCCGCGGCGGTCTCCGTCGCGGTCGCGGCGATCGCCGGCGGCCTGGCCCTGCTCGGCGGCTGGATCTACCCGGCGATCCTGGCCGGGTGGTTCGCCATCGGCAACATCGCCGCGCTCCGCCCGGACCGGCCCGCGCCGGCACTCACCGCCGAACAGCTCCAGCGGCGGGCCCAGGACTCCCGCGGTGTCGCCTGGCTGCTCGACCAGGGGCGAATCCCGGAGGCGCGCCACTTGGCGCAGAGCGCGCCGGCCGGCGTCGACCCGGAGTGCCTGGCCCGGTTGCAGGCGCTGTGAGGGAATGCCCGTGGACAACCCGGTCGACTGGTGGGAGTTGTCACCGGAGGCGTTGCTCCGACGATGGCGAGACCAGGAGTCGAATGCCGCGGCCGTGCCAGGTGGAAGTCGCCAGCGAGCGCTCGATCCCGAAGTCGCCGTCGGTGAACCAGTGGAAGGAGAAGGTCAGCTAAACCTCGAGCCAGGCCCGGGTCGAAATTCATGCCTGGGCGAGCGCACCCATGACGCGTGCGTGGGCACGCTGAAGCTGCTCGACCTCGGTCTCGTCGAAGTCCGCGCTGCTCACGGTGGCATCGAGCCGCTCGAGCTGAGCAGCAACGACGCGTCGTTGATCCGGCGTCGCCACGTGCCAGGCCAGCTCTTCGAGGAGTTGGAACAGCCGCATCATGACCTGGGGGTCCGAGCTGCCGTACCGGCGGGGCTGGGTGATGGCCAGATCAACGAGATCGGCCAGGTCCGGGCGCCGCAACACGACGCGGGGTCGGCCGCTGTCGTCACGAAGCAATGCCGGGCCGAGGTCACGGCCGGCCAGTTCGCACAGCACGGCAGAGACATGGCCGAGGGCGTGGACCGCGGTGGTCGGGTCGTTGATCCCTGGGGACAGTGCCTTGTTGGCGACATCGGCGAGTTGCCGCAGCCCGTAGCCGACGTCCTGTGCCGCCGTGCGCTCGAAGCTGACGTGCATTCCCTTGCCGATGCGCCGACGCAATTGCTCGGCATCGTCTGGTCCCAGCGGGCCTGCTGGGGACCAGACGGACCCGATCGGCGTTCCGGCAACAACCGAGGCGCCCGGCCGGGCGTCGAGGACGCAGAGGATGTCATGCTCGGCGGCGCAGGCACGTAACTCGTCCTCGTCGACTCCGACGAGGAAACCCGACGACTGTGCCAACAGCATGCTGGCGTACGCCGGGGGAGTCGGCGCAGGGTCCGTAGGGACCTGGGCCTCGCTGCGAGGCGCGAGAACAGTCTCGATGGTCGCGGTCGCGTCAGCATGGACGTCACGCAGGATCGTCTCGACCCGGATCTGGCGAGCGAGGTGGGCCAGGAACACGACGAGCCCGATGACGCTGGCGATCGCCAGCAGGAAGGAAGCGGTCACCGAGATGCGCGGGACGAACACGGCTTGGGCGGCGCCTTGGCTGCGCACGCTGCGGAGCACGGTGAGGGAGAACGTGAACGTCGCTAGGAACAGCGCCAGCGTGCCTTGCACGAACACGTCGCTGGTGAAGGTTCGCAGCAATCGCGGAGAAAACTGGCTACCCGCGAGCTGCAACGTCACGACGGTGAGCGAGAACGTCAGCGACGTCACTGTGATCAGCGAGCTGGAAATCGCATCCAGCACGGTCCGGGCCGCCCCGGGGTCTCCGGAGAAGAAGACCGAGTCGAGCCACGATGGCAAGTCGGCGTCGGCATGCCTGTCCACCTGCGGCAGCACCACGCCGAGCACCAGGGCCACCGCGACGCCGAGGACCGGAAGGGGCCACAGCTGCGCGCGCACGGTGTCACGGACAGCGTTGAGCACTCCGCTTCTCACCTGGCGTACCGCGTCGTCCGTCCGGCCGGAGCCGGGCTGCGTGCCCGGGCACAGCGGGGTTCCTCGCCGTTCGTCGTTCGAGACATGCGACCAGTCAATCGCGCCAGCCCGGTCTGCGAAATGGCCAGGAAGGATTTGCTCACGTGGCCTGGACAGACCGTGGTCGCCCAGACCCGGTTCTCGGTCGGGTTCGAGGGGTACTCTGGACTCACGGTCGGCGTCGGCTGACCGTGGTCGATAGCGACGACTCTCTCCGACCACCCACCTTCGGGCTCCCAGAGTCGATGGATGGGCGCCATGAGATGGTGGGTGTGGTTGGCCCTGATCGCGGTCGTGGTTGTCGTCTTGGTCGGGGGGTACTTGATGATCCAGGTCCGCCGTCGCCGCGGCGGGGTCATTGTGGACCCGGCGCAGTCTCCACGTACCCGCGGCCGGGGGAGCGAGCGATGAGCCTGTTGATGCGTACGTCTGAGGTGATGAAACGTCCGGTGGTCACGCTCGGCGGAGAAGATGTCGCGCAGATCAAGGACATCGTGTATTCCGCTGGTGGCGGCGCGGTGGTCGGGTTCACCCTGGCCGGTCGGGGTCTGTTCTCGGGGCCGCTGAAGCAGGGTTTGGCGTGGTCGTCGGTGATGGCGCTGGGCCCGGATGCGGTGATGATCCGCGACGAGGAGGTGCTGGAGCCGGTGGCGAGCGTGCTGGATCGTTCCGCCGCGACGGGCGGCTCGGGCGGAGATGTGCTGGGCTCGCAAGTACTCACCGACGCCGGGGCCGAGCTGGGCGTGGTCGTGGATGTCGTTCTCGAGGTCACGGAGGGCGGGCGCGGCCAGTGCGACGTCGTCGGCTACGAGGTCGAGGCCGCCGAAGCCCTCGGCACGAAGGGGACCAGGGTCTTCCTGCCGCTGCCCGACACGCTGGCCGTGTCGGGGGATCACCTGATGGTGCCGGCCAGCGCGACAGGCTTCGTCGCCCATGATCTGGCTGGCTTCGGCGCCGCCGTGCTGGCGTTCCGCCAACAACTGCAAGGGACGCGCTGATGCTGTTCTCCGAGGCGTCCGGGCGCAATGTAGTGAGCACCAGCACCGCCGAGTCCGTGGGGCAGGTGGCGGATTTCGTGATCGACCCACAGTCGCGCAGCATTGTCGCGCTCACCGTGAAGAATACCCCGCACGGCGACACCGTGCTGTGGCCATCCATCAGCGCGTTCGGTGCCGACGCCGTCACCGTAGCCGGCGCTGAGGCGCTCATCGACGCCAACGGCGCGGTCGCCGCGTTGTCCGGCAAAGATCAACGTCTGCTGGGTAAGCGGGTCCTCGACACGGCCGGGGCGGATCTCGGCGCGGTGAGCGATGTCGAGTTCGATCCGGACACCGGCGCGCTCATCGCGTTGACCCTGGCCAGCGGCGCTGTCGGCGGCGGTCGGCTGATCGGGATGGGGTCCTACGCGGTCGTCGTCCACGCCGGCGCCTAGAAGTACGCCGGTCCTGCGACAGGTGCCGCGGGCGTGACAGCGCGGCACCATTGTGCGCTCAGGCGGTGGGCTCGGCGAACAACGTGGCCACACGATCGTGCAGGTCGCGGTCGGCGAGGATGGTCAGCTCGTCTCCATGGCGCAGTTCGGTGGTGCCGCTGATGGGCATCAGGCGATTGTCACGCACGGCGAGGCTGATCCAGGCATCTTCCGGCAGCTCGGTGAGGTCGCCGATCCTGGTTCCATCGGCCGGCGAGCCGGCGGCGACGGTGAACCGATGAACACCCTCCGGTTCCTCCCGCAGCCGGACGCCGAGCGCCCACGGTTCCGGCTCGACGGTGCGCATCGGCAGGCGAAGCCGGTGCGCGACCGCCGGCACCAGCGTCCCCTGAATCGCCACCGAGACCACGACCACGACCACGACGATCCCGTAGAGCCGCTCGGCGTGCGCGACGTGGGCGGCCAGGATCAGGTTGCCCAGCAGGATCGGTACCGCCCCCTTGAGCCCGGCGAACAGGACGAAGTTGCGCTCGTTGGATTGCAGTCGCGACGGGACCAGACACAGGCCCACGGCAATCGGTCGCACCACTGCCGCCACCACGAGGCCGGTCAGTACACCGGGCAGCCACACATCCAGATGCGTGAGCTCGCCCAAATCGACGGTGAGGCCCAGAACGACGAAGGCCAGGATCTCGCCCAGGCTGGCCAGCGCCGCCTGGAACCGCTTCGTCTCCGCCTTGTAGGGGGCGCGAGCGTCGCCGAGCAGGATGCCGGCGACGAAGACCGCCAAGAAACCGGATCCGTGCGCCACTGTGGCCACGCCGAAGATGATGAAGGCTCCGGCCGTGGTGCGCAGCGGATAGAGCGCTTCGCTCGGTAGCGGCACCGCCGCGACGAACCACTGCAACGCGCGGCCGCCTAACAGACCGACCGCGCCGCCGACACCCATCTGCAGCAGGAACTGGCCCGCGACATCGCCCAGTGCGCTGCCGCTGAGCTCCCCCGCGGCGAGCAGGCTGATCATGAGGGCAATACCCACCGGGTCGTTCGCGCCGGACTCGCCCTCCAGGATGGTGCCGCTGCGCCCGGACACTTCGCGCTTGCCGAGCACCGAAAACACCACCGCCGGGTCGGTCGGAGCGACCGCGGTGGCCACGACCAATGCCAGATACCAGCTGATCCCGAACGCCAGATGAATGAACACCCCGGCGCCGGCGACGGTCAGGAATGTGCCGAGCACCCCGACCAAGGCGACCGGGGCGGCCGCGGCGCGTAGCCGGTTCCGGCCGATATGCAGTCCGCCGTCGAACAAGATGCACACCAGCGCGACGGTCACCAGCCGCTCTACCGTCCGCTCCGACGGCGCATGCAAATTGGGAAACACTTTCACCGCGACCGCCGCCGCCACCAGCACCAGCAACGGCGCCGGAACACGAATCCGCTCCGTCACCCGATTGGACAACAGCGCCGCCATCCCCACCGCGGCCGTCAACAGCACCGTCTCGCCGAACGCGATCGCCTCTGACATTTCATCTACTCCACGATGGGAACGCGCGGACGCGGATCGTCTTGTAGCATGCGGAGCGAGCATCGACCCGCCCTGCCGCTCAGGCTATGTCTCTACCAGAGCGTAGGCGCTACGGTGGCACGTCCCCGCTGGTGCTTTCCGCGCTGCGCAAGCAGGTCCCAGAGCGCGAGCGCCCGTTCCACGTGCCCGGCGGGCCCGTGCTACCGCTGCTGGCCGCCTTGTCGGTGCTGTTCTACGTGATCGCCCTCGTCTGCGCGACGCCGCGGGGCTCCGCGGCGCAGATCAGTCTGCTGGCTATCTTGCGCTGAGCGACCTTCGTGAAGGAGGACACTCCTGATGTGGCCTTCGTACGCCGGGTCGATCGAGTGCAGCGTCGCAACGGGGCGGTGGGCTTTCCGATCGCGGTGATCTACAAATACTTCGATGACTCCGGTCCTTACCTGGCGGCGGTCATCGCGTACTACGCGTTCGTGGCTGTTCTGCCGCTGCTGTTGCTGCTGACCACGGTCCTCGGACTGGTGCTGGCCCACAATCCGGCGCTGCAGCACCGCATCGAGTCATCGACGGTGAGTCAGTTCCCGCTGGTTGGCGAGGTTGTCGGGCACCCAACCGCCCTGGGCGGCGGGGCTCTGGGCATCATCGTCGGACTCGTCGGCTCTCTCTACGGAGGTCTGGGAGTTGCGCAGGCGACTCAATACGCGGCGAATACCGCATGGGCGGTGCCTCGCAACGACCGCCCCAATCCATTTCGGGCACGCGGCCGGAGCTTGCTGTTGCTGGCGACTGCGGGAGCGGGTCTGCTCGGCACGACCATCCTCTCGGCGCTGACGGCCAGCAGCGTGGGCTCGTTCGGAGGTGTGCTGACCGCAGCCGTGGTCCTCGCCTCTGTCCTGATCAGTGCGGTCGCGTTCGTATTCGTCTTTCGCACCGCCAGTGCATGCGTGCTGACGGTGCGCGAGGTAGCGCCCGGAGCTGTCGCCGCCGCGGTGGCGTGGCAATTGCTCCAGACCTTCGGTGCCATTTACGTCGGCCGCGTAGTCGACAGCTCGAGCACCACTAACAGTGTGTTCGGTCTGGTACTCGGCCTGCTCGCGTTCCTCTATCTCACTTCCGTCGTCGTGGTCATCTGCATCGAGGTCAACGTGGTCCGCGTCAAGCACCTTTACCCGCGAGCACTGCTCACGCCCTTCACCGACAACGTTGAACTGACCCGCGGTGATCGGCGCGCGTACACCGGACAAGCGGAGGCGCAACGCGCAAAGGGCTTCCAAGCAATCGATGTCACTTTCCATCCAGACGGCGGCGCGGCCGATGCCGATCCCGACCCGGAGCGTCGCGACTCGGCACCGTGAGCGCCGAGCCTGCAGACAGCGGACGGTCGCGCACTCGCCGCGAGTCCGGATTTCGTAGCCCTTGGTCTTGCCCTGCTGGCGTGATGGAGTGATGGAATGGCAAACCGCCTTGCGGCGTCAACCAGCCCGTACTTGCTTCAACATGCCGATAATCCGGTAGATTGGTGGCCTTGGGGGCCGGAAGCATTTGCCGAGGCACGGCGCCGTGATATCCCAGTCCTGCTGTCCGTCGGCTACGCGGCCTGCCACTGGTGTCACGTCATGGCGCACGAGTCCTTCGAGGATCCGGCGACCGCCGCGGTGGTCAACGAGCACACCGTGCCGGTGAAGGTCGACCGGGAGGAGCGCCCCGATGTCGACGCCGTGTACATGGAAGCCACCCACGCGATGACCGGGCAGGGTGGCTGGCCGATGACGGCGTTCCTCACTCCGGACGCCGAACCGTTCTTCTGCGGGACCTACTTCCCACGCGAGCAGTTCACCCAGCTGGTGACCGGGCTGTCCGCTGCTTGGCGGGACCAGCGGTCCATGGTGTTGGAGCGCGGCAACGCGGTAGTGGCCGCCCTGTCCACCGGCCCCGGCCCGCAGGTGGCGTCGCCGCTCACCGCCGACATCCTCGATGCCGCGGCCACCGGGCTGCGCGCCGACTACGACCGGGTTGCCGGCGGGTTCGGCGGCGCACCGAAGTTCCCGGCGTCGATGGTGCTGGAGTTCCTGCTGCGCCACCACGCCCGGACCGGCAACGCCGAGTCGCTCGCCATGGTCGAGCTCAGCTGCGAGCGGATGGCGCGGGGCGGGATCTACGACCAGCTGGCCGGCGGGTTCGCCCGGTATTCGGTGGACGCCGGCTGGGTGGTGCCGCACTTCGAGAAGATGCTCTACGACAACGCGCTGCTGGCCCGGGTCTACCTGCACCTGTGGCGATCCACCGGCTCCTCCCTGGCCCGCCGGGTGGCCGAGGAGACGATCGAGTTCCTGCTCCGCGACCTGCGTACGGACGAGGGCGGCTTCGCCTCAGCGCTCGACGCCGACACCGACGGGGTCGAGGGGCTGACCTACGTCTGGACCCCCGATCAGTTGCGCGCCTCCCTCGCAGACGAGGACGGCGCCTGGGCGGCGAGGCTGCTCGAGGTGACGCCGGCCGGCACTTTCGAGGCCGGCGCGTCCACCCTGCAGTTGCTGGCTGACCCGACGGATCTGTCGCGTTGGGAGCGAGTGCGGGCCAGCCTGTACGACGCCCGCGGCCGGCGCCTGCAACCGGCCCGTGACGACAAGGTGGTGGCGGCCTGGAACGGCCTGGCCATCACCGCGCTCGCCGAGGCCGGCGCTCTGCTGGACCGACCGTCCTATGTGGACGCTGCGATCGCGGCTGCCAACCTGCTGCTCGACCGTCACCTGATCGACGGCCGGGTGCGCCGCACCTCCCGCGCCGGCCGGGTCGGCCCCCATGCCGGCGTGCTGGAGGACTACGGCGACGTCGCCGAGGGTCTGCTCGCGCTGCACCAGGTGACCGCTGACCCACGCTGGCTGGAGTCGGCCGGCGGCCTGCTCGAGACCGTTCTCGAGCACTTCGGCGACGGCAGCGGTGGGTTCTACGACACCGCGGACGACGCCGAGGCGTTGGTCCGCCGGCCGCAGGACCCGACCGACAATGCAACCCCCTCCGGCGCTAGCGCGGTGGCCGGCGCCCTGGTCGGCTACGGCGCGCTGGCCGGATCGGAACGGCATCTCGGCGCCGCCACGGCCGCTCTCGGCCGGGTCAGCGCGATCGCCGCGCGGCACCCGCGCTTCGCCGGCTGGGCTGCGGCTGTCGGCGAGGCACTGGTCGCCGGCCCGCTGCAGGTGGCCGTTGTCGGCGAATCGGCCGAGTTGGAGCGGGCCGCCCGGATGGGGACCTCGCCGGGCGCCGTCGTGCTCGCCGGTGATCCGGACCGGGCCGGGGTGCCTCTGCTCGCTTCGCGCCCGCTGGTAGGCGGCCGCCCGGCCGCCTACGTCTGCCGCGGCTTCGTCTGTCACGCACCGGTCACCGACGCCGCTGCGCTGGCGGCCGCGCTCGGCGGCACCAAGCCCTAGCCCTCGGTGGCCCGCCAGCGGCCGGACTAGGCTTGGCGGCCCAGCGAGAGGAACACCGACATGCGTGCCGCGGTATTCGAGGGCCCGGGCAACGTGCGGGTGCAGACGGTGCCCGACCCGTCCGTGGACCTGCCCACCGACGCGGTGGTCCGGGTGACCCACGCGGGCATCTGCGGCAGTGACCTGTGGGCGTACCGCGGCTACGGCACCCGGGTGCCCGGCCAGCGGATCGGCCACGAGTTCGTCGGGGTGGTCGAGGACGTCGGCTCCGACGTCAGCACGGTAAAGCCCGGCGATGTGGTCGTTTCCCCGTTCGTGTGGTCCGACGGCGTCTGTGACTACTGCCGCGGCGGGCTACAGACCTCGTGCGAGGACGGCGGCTTCTGGGGCGAGCCCGGTTCTGACGGCGGCCAGGGCGAGGCGGTCCGAGTGCCGTACGCAGACGGCACGCTGGTGATCGTCCCCAAGTCGCTGCACGGCGCTGAGGACCGGGTGCTGCCGCTCGCCGATGTCATGTCCACCGGTCACCACGCGGCGGTGGCGGCCGGGGTCCGCGGCGGTTCGCGGGTGGCGGTCATCGGAGACGGCGCGGTCGGCCTGTGCGCGGTGATGGCATCCCGTCGACTCGGCGCCGCCCGGGTGTTGATCCTGGGCCATCACGCCAAGCGGCTGCAACTCGGCTGGGATTTCGGGGCCACCGACGTCGTCAGCGGCCGGGGCGAGGAGGCGATCGAGGAGGTGATGGCGCTGACCGGCGGAGTGGACGCGGTGCTGGAGTGCGTGGGTGCGCAGGGCGCCTTCGACACGGCCTTCGCGATCGTTCGCGACGGGGGGACGGTTGGGTACGTCGGCGTCCCGCATGCCGTCGATGGTATCGACGTGGGGCAGCTGTTCGGCCGCAACATCGGCGTCCGTGGCGGCATTGCGCCGGCCCGCGCCTACCTGCCGGCCCTGCTGACCGACGTCGTCAACGGCACCCTGGACGCCAGCACGGTCTTCGACCTCACGGTCGGCCTCGAAGAGGTCTCCGCCGGCTACCAGGCGATGGACGCGCGCAACGCCCTGAAGGTCCTCGTCAAGCCCTGAGGGCCCCACTCTGCGTCCCATCTGCCGGGACGGGACGGTATCGTCGAGCACCCCGGGCAGAGCGGAGTCGTCGTGGCATACCAGGTCAGGGCCAGGAACGTCGAGTGGAACCCGTCCGCGCAGCGGCTGCGCGAGCTGGCCGCGCGGATGCCCAACGCCATGGTGACCGAATTCGGCAATCTCAACGTCAAGGCCCGGGTGGACGCGCGGAGCAAGTCCTCCACCTTCCTCGTCGACGACTCCACCAACGAGACCAAGCAGACGATCACCCGCGAGGAGTACGACCGCATCGCCCGGCTGCAGGACGCCTACATCGGCGACCAGGAGATGGTCGTCGTCGACGGTTACATCGGCTCGGACCCGAAGTTCCGCACCCGGGCCCGGCTGGTCATCGAGTCGGCCAACGCCAACGTCGCCGGCATGCAACAGCAGCTGTACTACGCGCTGGAGGACGGCGACGACAGCGAGCCCGACGTCACCGTCGTCTACACACCCAACCTGCCGGCGCCGGGCTACCCGAACGACCGGCTGATCGCCGTGGACCTCACCGGCCGGGTCACCCGCGTCCTTAACTCCGACTACTTCGGGGAGTCGAAAAAGGGCGGCCTGCGGATGTGGAACGAAATCATCTTCGGCCGCGGCGGCCTCGCGCTGCACGCCGGTTGCAAGGTGATCCCGGTCGAGGGCGTGCAGAAGACGATGCTCATCGTCGGCCTGTCCGGCACCGGCAAGACCACCACGACCTTCACCAAGCAGCTGGGCAGCCAGCCGGTGCAGGACGACTTCGTCGCGCTGATGCCCGGCGGTCGGGTCTACACCACCGAGGACGGTTGCTTCGCCAAGACGTTCGGACTTGACCCGGTCGACGAGCCGGCCATCTATCGCGCGACCACCCAGCCTGACGCCTACCTGGAGAACGTCTCGGTCGACCCCGGCGGCAAGGTCGACTTCTTCGACACCAGCTACACCAAGAACGGCCGGACCACCTGGCCGTTCACCTATGTCGATCCGGCCGACCCGTCCAGTTTGGAGCCGGCCGAGTTCCTGCTGATCCTCAACCGCAACGAGAACATCGTGCCCGGCGTCGCCCGGCTCGACCGGGCGCAGGCGGCCGCGTACTTCATGCTGGGTGAGACGCAGGGCACCAGCGCCGGCGGCAAGGACGAGGAGGGCAAGGCGCTTCGGGTGCCCGGCACCAACCCGTTCTTCCCGCGGGCGATGGCCGACATGGGAAACCGATTCCTGGAGTTGATGGACGGCCACCCGATGCAGGTGTTCGTCCTCAACACCGGCCGCGTGGGCGGCCCGGAGGGTGACGAGCGCAGCAAGAAGGTGAAGATCCCGCACTCATCCGCGTTCGTGCAGGGCATTGCCACCGGCACGATCGCCTGGGAGCCCGACCCCGACTTCGGCTACGAGGTGGCCACCTCCGTGCCGGGCATCGACGACGCCGAGATCCTGCAGCCGCGCCGGCTCTACGAGCGCCAGGACCGCATCAAGGAGTACGACGCGAAGGTGGAGCAACTCAAGGACGAGCGGAGCAAGTACCTGGCCACCTTCGCCGGGCTGGACGAGGCGATCGTCAAGTCGGTCTGCTGATCGGCGAGCCCGGCCGGGAGCAGCGGCGCTACCCTGCGGCCGTGGGCCTGCGCGACCTCGTCTACCCCTGGTACGAGCGGCGGCTGCTGCGTGAGCTGCGAGGCCGGCCGCTTCCCCGGCACGTCGGGGTGATCCTGGACGGCAACCGGCGCTGGGCCCGGGCCAGCGGGGAGACCCAGGCCGGCGGCCACCAGGCCGGCGCCGACAAGGTGCTGGAGCTGCTCGCCTGGTGCGAGGACCTCGATGTCGAACTGGTCACCCTGTGGCTGTTGTCCACCGACAACCTGTCCCGCTCGAAGGTGGAGTTGGAAGCGCTGTTCGGGATCATCGAAGGGCTGGTGGCGCGACTGGCCGGCACCGGCCGCTATCGCGTGCACCCGGTTGGTGCTCTGGATCTGCTACCGGATCGCACCGCACGGCTGCTCAAGGAGGCCGGCGAGGCCACGGCCGCCGTCGGTGGCATGCACGTCAACATCGCGGTCGGGTACGGCGGCCGGCGCGAGATCGCCGATGCGGTCCGTTCGCTGCTGCAAGAACACGCCGGTCGCGGCACCTCGATCGAGGAGCTGGCCGACGTCCTGGACATGGAGCACATCGCCGAGCACCTCTACACCAAGGGCCAACCCGATCCCGACCTGGTGATCCGGACCTCCGGAGAGCAGCGGCTGGGCGGCTTCCTGCTCTGGCAGAGCGCCCACTCGGAGTTCTATTTTTGCGACGCGTACTGGCCGGACTTTCGCCGGGTCGACTTCCTCCGGGCGCTGCGGGACTACGCCGCGCGTAACCGCCGCTTCGGCTCCTGACCCTGGTCAATCCGGCCCGGCGCCTCGTGCGTGTCGGCCCCCTCGGTCACGGACGCGGTCGTACGGTTCGGCTCGTGACCGTGCGCCGGACGTACGTCCTCGACACCTCTGTCCTGCTCTCCGATCCGGCGGCGCTGCGCCGTTTCGCCGAGCACGAGGTAGTCGTCCCGCTGGTGGTCGTGGGGGAGTTGGAGGCAAAGCGCCACCATCCCGAACTGGGGTGGTTCGCCCGGCAGTCGCTGCGCATGCTCGACGAGCTGCGGGTCCGCTACGGCCGGCTCGACCAGCCGGTGCCGGTCGGCGACTCGGACGGCACAGTGCGGGTGGAGCTCAACCACAGCGACCCCTCGATCCTGCCGGCGGGTTTCCGGTGCGACGACAACGACAGCCGCATCCTCACCGTCGCGCTCAATCTCGCCCGGGACGGCCGCGATGTCGTCCTGGTCAGCAAGGACCTGCCGCTGCGGGTCAAGGCCGCAGCGGTCGGGCTGGCCGCCGACGAGTACCGCGCCGAGCTGGTGCCGGACAGCGGCTGGACCGGCATGTGCGAGCTGGAGCTCACCGACCCCGAGATGACCGCGCTGTACGGCGGCGACCGGATCGAGCTCGCCGCTGCCGCCGAACTGCCCTGTCACACCGGACTGGTGCTGCTCTCCGGCCGGGGTTCAGCCCTCGGCCGGGTCACCCCGGACAAGTCGGTGCGGCTCGTCCGCGGTGACCGGGACGCCTTCGGCCTGCACGGGCGGTCGGCCGAGCAGCGCGTCGCCCTGGACCTGTTACTGGACCCCGATGTCGGCATCGTGTCGTTGGGCGGTCGCGCCGGCACCGGCAAGTCGGCCCTGGCGCTGTGCGCCGGCCTGGAGTCCGTGCTGGAGCGCCGGCTGCAGCAGCGAGTGGTCGTCTTCCGCCCGCTGTACTCCGTCGGGGGCCAGGATCTCGGCTATCTGCCCGGCAGCGAGGGCGAGAAGATGGCGCCCTGGGCCCAGGCCGTCTTCGACACTCTGGGTGCCCTTCTGGCCCGCGACGTGGTCGACGAGGTGCTCGGTCGCGGCCTGCTCGAAGTACTCCCACTGACCCACATCCGCGGCCGTTCGCTGCACGACGCATTCGTGATCGTCGACGAGGCCCAGTCCCTCGAGCGGGGCGTCCTGCTGACCGTCTTGTCCCGGCTGGGTCAAGGTTCCCGGGTGGTGCTCACCCACGACGTCGCGCAGCGGGACAATCTGCGGGTCGGGCGGCACGATGGGGTGGCCGCGGTCATCGAGGCCCTCAAGGGCCATCCGCTGTTCGCGCACGTGACGCTCACCCGTTCCGAGCGGTCGCCGATCGCCGCGCTGGTGACCGAGATGCTGGAGGACCTGCCGCTCTGACCGGGTGGCGGTCTGTCCGCTGACGTCCGATTTGGCTGTGGCATAGCCCACGATTGGCTCGGCTGAGGTGACAAGGGGCCGGTCCGTCGGCAAGTGTCGAGATGCCCTGTACGCCCGAGGCACCCGGCGCAGAACCGATGCGCCACCCGTGCGGGCCGCCCCAGATGCGGCCCCCGACACATCGCCCCAGACGGAAGGACCCACACACTTGAACCGCATTTACGTTGCGGGGGCGACACTTGCCCTCGCCGGCCTCGGCACTGCCGGCGTCCTGGTCGCGACCAACCCGGCCTCGCACGTCTCACCGCGAGCAGCGGTGCTGGCATCGTCGACGATCCTGGCCTCGCCACAGCAGATGACGTTCGCGTTGCAGGATCGCCGGGAGAACGCGCAGGCCGCTCAAGAGCTGGCGGCTGCGGCGGCTCGGAAGGCCACTGCCGCTCGCGCGGCCAGTGCCCGCGC
>JALZAK010000063.1 GCA_030948385.1 Actinomycetota bacterium | reverse complement strand
CCGGCGGTTGCGACCCGTCGCCAGCGGGTAGCCAGGGGCGCATGGACAGCCCCCTGGAGCGGTTGCGCGAGGTGGCCGCCGACGAGCAGCAGGCGTACTCCCGCGGGCAGGACCGGCCGCTCGGCGGCTACCTGGCGGTCATGGGCGTCTACGCCGGCACGGTCGCCGCGCTCACTGCCGCAGCCAAGCTGACGGGGCGCAGGTTGCCCGAACGGGTGACCCCGTGGGAAGTGGTGCTCATCGCCGGCGCGACGCACAAGATGTCCCGCCTGCTCACCAAGGACCCGGTCACCAGCCCCCTGCGGGCACCATTCACCTCCTACGAGGGGGTTGCCGGCGATGCCGAACTGGCCGAGGAGGTCCGCGGTCACGGAGTTCGCCACGCGATCGGTGAGTTGCTCACCTGCCCCTTCTGTCTCAGCCAGTGGCTCGCGACCGGCCTGGCGTCCGGGCTCGTCTTTGCGCCGCGGGTCACCCGACTCGTCGCGGCCACGTTCGCGGCGCTCGCCGGCGCGGACCTGCTGCAGTACGTGCGCACGTACGCTCAGCAATCCGTCGACTGAGCGAGCCGGTCCGGTCTTCAGCCCGAGACGCTGACCGTTGCCACCGCGGCCAGGACGGCATCGGGATTCTCAGTGCCCAGGAAATGGCCGCCGGCGACTTCGACCACCTCACCGTGCGGCAGCCTGTCGCATAGATCCCGCTGTGCAGCCGGCGCGACCAGCCGATCGTCGCGGCCTACCAGCACCACGGTAGGAGTGTCCATCTCGGACAGTCGAGCCTGGATCGCCGGTAGTTCTCCGACCAGCGAGCGTTGCTCCGATGCGACTGCCCGCGCGGTGCTGCCCTGGGACCAGGAGGAGGCCATGGCGGTCAATCGATGTCGGGGCAGGTCGCGGAGCTCGGGGGCCATCCGGTGCCGGATGCGATCCCACCGCAGGCCGACCGCCGCCACCCGCAGGCCGGCAGCGAAGGCCGCCGGTCCCAACACCGGGAGGGCCAGCGCGCGATCGGTCAGGGTCACCGACCCGCCCCCGCCGACCGAGCCCTGCAGCACCAGGCCACGGACCCGATCCGGCTGTGTCAGCGCCATCTGGATCGCCACCGCCCCCGCCCACGAATGACCCACGATCGTGACCAGGGGAAGCTCGAGATAGTCCAGCAGGGCGAAGGCGCGCTCGGCGTTGCCGGCAAATCCGGCCGGGTCCCCACCCGTCTGCCCGTACCCGGGGCGATCCACCGCCACCGCCCGAAAGCCGGCGTCGGCGAGCAGCGGCTGGAGCCGGAACCAGACCGTGCTCGTACCGGGCTGGCCATGCAGCAGCAGGACCGGCTGCCCGGTGCCCTTGCTGGTGAAGGCGAGCGGAGCCACGCTCTCGCCGTACACCGCCACCGGCCGGGCCACCTCCTCGCCTTCCGCGGCCTTCCTACCCCACGGGTAGCGTCTCCGCACGTGTCGGGCATTCCGGTTCCAGAAGGCAGCCTGCCGATCAAGCTCTTGCACGACCGAGTGCTGGTCCGCCTCGAAGGCCCGGACGGTGAGCGCAGGTCGACCGGCGGCATCGTGATCCCCGCGACCGCACAGGTTGGCCGGCGCCTGGCCTGGGCCGTTGCGGTGGCGGTCGGCAGCCACGCACGCTCGATCGCGGCCGGCGACCGGGTGCTCTTCGATCCCGAGGACAAGGCCGAGATCGAGTTGCACGGCACCGAGTACGTCTTGCTTCGCGAGCGCGACGTGCACGCGGTTGCCTCGCCCCGGGTGGAGGAAGGGGCCACCGGCCTCTACCTGTGAGCCGTTGGCTAGCCCACCTCGGGCAGACCTCGTCGAAGCCGGCGTCCACATAGGACTGGAACCGCTCGCCATAGGCCTCGACGTCGTTCCCGCACAGGATCGACTCGGCCACCATGTCCTCGGTGACCAGCGTCGAGGGCTGCTCGAAGTGCCGGGGGGCTGAGTAGTAGATATGGTCCGGACCGGCTACACATTGTCGTCGGAGGACTGGCGGTCGCTCGACGTCTTTTCGCGGGCGCCGGAGCGCAGCCGCTTTGGGTCCACATCACGCTCCGGATGCCGGCGCAGGTACTCGTCCTCGAGCTCGACGGTGCGCGCCGTGTGTGTCACCAGAGCATCCGCGCCGGCGTGCAGGAACGTGTCGTTCCGGGTCTGATGCAGGTGGGCCAACTCGCGCAGCAGGTCAGCTTCGGCGAGGTCGGGGCCGGGGATGCCGATCGCCATCGCGGGTCAGCCCGACCGCTTCGAGGCGGCGCGCCGGCGGTTGGACCGGGCGGTCTCGCGCTGGTTGGCCCGATCGATCGCCTCGACCAGCTCCTCCTTGCTCATCCGGGTCCGGCCCCGGATGTCGAGTCGCTTGGCCAAGCCGACCAGATGCGCCTTGCTGGCGTTGGCGTCGACCCCGCCGGCGGACCGGCCGCCACGCCGGGACGTCTTGCCGCCCCTGGCTGCCCGCTCGTCGGAGGGCCCCTTCTCCTCCTTGGGCTCCCAGTGATCTCCGACCTTCTCGAAGCCGCGCTTGACCGACGCGAACGCGGTCATGTGCGCACGCCCGCCCTCGCCGTAGGTTTCCACGGCCGAGTCGTGGGTCTTGATCCAGGTCTCCTGCGCCTTTTTCGGCGAGCGCTTCAGGGTCGACGGAAGTTCCTTACGAGTGGGCATGCGGCAAACCTCCTCGGCGTGGCTGCTAATAGTCCGGTGCCCGCCGCCACTAGGCGGAAACGTGCTGGAGGGGCACCCCAGTCGCAGGGCGCCCCTCCAGGACGTGCTCGGCAGTTGGTTAGAAGGCTGCCGTGCCGTTCGGTGTGCCGTTGCCGGTCGGACCGTCATAGCCCACGACGCCGGTGCACAGGTACTTGGCGCCTCGCCTGCAGCGGCCGTTGCTGCCGCTGGTCACGTCGTAGAGCGAGCCCGCCGGCGCCGCGTACGCGAGCGCAGCCGGAACGCCGGCCGTGTTGCCCGAGAGCGCGTAGACGCCACCGATGATCGGCGCCGCGACGCTGGTCCCGCCGAAGACGAACCAGTTCGCCCCGCCGGTGCTGCCGTAGCTGTCGTAAACCGCTACGCCGGTGGCCGGGTCGGCCACTGCGGCCACATCGGCCTCGGTGCGCTTCGTGCAGCCGGCGTCGTGCTGCCAGCTGGGCTTGCTGATGTACGCGGAGCAGCCACTGCCGGCGCCGCTCCACACCGTCTCGCTCGCGCGCGTGCCATTGCCATTGAGTGTCAGGGTGGTCCCCCCCACCGCGGTGACGGTGTTGAAGACTGCCGGTGACTGAGCGCCGTAGCCGCTGTCACCGGAGCTGACGGTGATCGCGATGCCCGGGTGGTTGTAGTGGCCGGCGTAGCTGGTCTCGCTCGCCGATTCACTGCCGCCGTAGGAGTTGGAGATCACGCTGACCCCGGGCTGAAGGGCGGCGCGGTCGACTGCGGTGCCGAGATCGGCAAAAGATGTCGAGCTGCCGCCCACGTAGAGGAGTTTGCAGGTGGGGCAGATGGCCGATGCCATTTCCAGGTCGAGCATCTCTTCCTGGCCCCAACCGGTGTCGCCGCCAACCGTGGTGATCGACCCGCCGTTCTGGTTCATCTGGGTGAGTACGGCGGTGCCAAGGCCGAATTGGGTCCGGTACTTGGCGAGGTCGGCGACCGCGTTCGGGTTGGCGTACGCGTCGACAATTGCGATCGTCGTGGTGGTTGCGCTCGCCGGCAGGGAGTACGCCGACTTCAGTTGCGCCGGCGAATAGCCGCTGGAGTAGCTGGTGGTGGCCAGCGGTCGCAGCTTGGCGTCGGTGACCACGCGGGCCTGGCAGGACGCGTATCCGGCCGGCTTGGCCGCGCAGACGCGCTTGTTGTGATGGCCATTGACGCTGGTCGCACCGGACGCGGCGGTGACCGAGCCGGCGGCGATCAGGCTGAACGTGGCAGCCGCGGTAGCGGCAGCCAGCAGGGAACGGGAATTCATGGCACCTCCGGAAACGGGGGCCGCCGAGAAGGGCGCCGGCCCGACAGGGATTTATCGTTTCGTTATAATTGACGCACGAAAAGGCCGGAAAGGCCAGTCGGACCCCCGAATGGTCAGCGCTAGGCCGGCGCCTGACGCTGCCGGGATACCGGGGCCGGCGCGGCAGCCGGGTCGCGGGGCACGCCGACCAGCGGCCTCACCCCACGCGATTGCAGGAGCGAGGCTCGGCGGGCCTGCTTGGCGCGGTACATCTGCTCCCGAGCCGCCAGCCAGGCAGCGGGCAGCCCGCCCGCCGCGGGCCGGACTCCCCACCCGACCGAGGCGCGCACGCGCGCTCCGTGCAGGAGCACGCGCAGTCGCCGGACGTGCGCTGCCAGGGCCTCCCGGTCGGCCTCGACCGCCAGGATGGCGAACTCGTCGCGGCCGCAGCGCGCGACCGTGTCGCTGGCCCGGCTGCCCTGGGACAGCACCCGGGCGGTCCGGCAGATCATGTCCTCACCGGCCGACTGGCCCAAGCCGGCGTTGACCCGCCGCAGGTCATCGATGTCGACCACGATGACACCGCTGGAACCGGCATAGCGCCTGCAGCGCTCTTCCTCCGCGGTGAGTAGTTGCTGCCAGCCGGCGTCGTTCAAGGCTCCGGTGAGCGGATCTGTCAGTGCTCCCGCGCGGGGCCGCCGGCGGGCGGCGTCGGCCGCGTACACCGCGGCAAGCAAAATCCCGTACGACTGGATGAGCGGGCGAGCCGCCGCGAGGCCCCTCGGGGCCACCTCGCTGTCCAGGCCGTATAGCCCGCCCAGGACCTCGTCCCCGGCTTCCAGCCCGGCGGCGATCAGGGACCGAGGCCTCAGCGCGGCGACGATCGGCGATCGGCGGAGGGCCGGGATGCTGGTCACCCGTGGCGCGACGGCTGGGGCGGCGCCGGCCAGGATCGAGGCGACCGGGGAGTCCGCCCAACTCCAGCGCAACCCGTCGACTGCCAACTCGTCGGCGCCGTAGTGGTGCAGCAGGATCTCGTCCGGCCCGTCGCG
Organism: Actinomycetota bacterium; assembly: GCA_030948385.1. GTDB lineage: Bacteria > Actinomycetota > Actinomycetes > Mycobacteriales > QHCA01 > QHCA01. Next base: position 2,349 of record JALZAK010000063.1, on the reverse strand, counting down.
CACCGTCACCAGCCAGGTGCGCAGGCCGACCTGGGAGCGCAACTTGGGGAGCACATCGCGGCAGGCTTGAGCTAGCCCCCCCGACGCGGTGCACTCCACCATGCGGCCCCTCCGGTCGGGCCCCCGCCCCGGTTCTGCGTCGTGTGCGGCGGGGCACCCGAGAGGCGCCGGCCGCAACGGGAAGATCATGACACGCGGTAGCCAGTCGTGAGGTCACATTCACGCAACGTCATGGTGTGTCCGGTCTGGGGATGCGGGCGGAGCCCCCCAGGGCAGTCCACTGCGGCCATTAGCCGAAGCGGCCGGTGATGTAGTCCTCGGTGCGCTGCTCGGCCGGGTTGGTGAAGATCTTGGTGGTCGCATCGGCCTCGACCAGATAGCCCGGTTGTCCGGGACCGCGCAGCGTGAAGAAGGCGGTCGTGGCGCTGACCCGGGCCGCCTGCTGCATGTTGTGGGTGACGATGACGATGGTGTAGCTGTCCTTCAACTCACTCATCAGATCCTCGATGGCCAGGGTGGAGATCGGGTCGAGGGAGCTGCACGGCTCGTCCATCAGCAGCACCTCCGGCTCGACCGCGATCGCGCGGGCGATGCACAGGCGCTGCTGCTGGCCGCCGGACAGGCCCGCGCCCGGCTTGCCGAGCCGGTCCTTGACCTCTGTCCAGAGGTTGGCCGCGCGCAGGGACCGCTCGACCGCGCCTTCCAGCTCGGACTTGTTGCGTACCCCATTGAGACGCAGGCCGGCCGCGACGTTGTCGAAGATCGACATCGTGGGAAAGGGATTCGGCCGCTGGAAGACCATTCCGATGGTTCGGCGGACGGCCACCGGGTCGATGTCGGCGGCGTAGATGTCGGCGTCGTCGAGCAGGATCCGGCCCTCGACCCGAGCACCCGGCACGACCTCGTGCATCCGGTTGATCGAGCGGAGCAGCGTCGACTTGCCACAACCGGACGGCCCGATCAGTGCGGTCACCGTCTTCGGCTCGATCACCAGCGAGACGTCCTCGACCGCCTTGAAAGCTCCGTAGAAACAGGAGAGCTCGATCAGCTCCACGCGCTTGGCCATGCGGTCCGTCCTACCTTCGGGCCAGAGTGTTGCGGCGGGTCAGCAGCCGAGCGACGGCATAGAGGATGACGACTATCGCGATCAGCGTAAGGGCCGCTGCCCAGGCCCGGTCAACGGCGACGTTGAAGGCCGACCCGGTCTGCTGGAAGACGTAGAGCGGGAGCGCGTTCTGCGCACCGTTGAAGGGATTTGCGTGGATGTAGTCGTTGCCGAACGCGGTGAGCAGCAGCGGGGCCGTCTCCCCGGTCACCCGGGCGACCGCCAGCAGGACGCCCGTGGTGATCCCGGTCAACGCCGTGGGGAGCACGATAGAGGTGATCGTGCGCCACTTCGGTACCCCGAGCGCGTAGCTGGCCTCGCGCAGCGTGTCGGGCACCAGCCGGATCATCTCCTCTGCCGTACGGACAACTACCGGGAGCATCAGGATCGACAGGGCAAGCGCGGCGGCCCAGCCGGAGAACCCGCGGCGTAGGGCCAGCACCCAGAAGGCGAACACGAACAGGCCGGCGACGATCGATGGAACGCCGGTCATCACGTCGACGAAGAAGCGCAGTGTTGTCGCCAGCCGGCCGCGGCCGTACTCCGTGACGTAGATGGCCACGAGCAGACCCAGCGGCACCGCCACCACGCTGGCCAGGCCGACCTGCTCGACGGTGCCCAGGATGGCGTGATAGACGCCGCCACCGGCATCGAGCGGGCCGATCCCGGCCATGGAGTGGGTGAGGAAGTTGAGGGACAGCCGCTTGAGCCCGCGGCTCACGGTGTAGCCGAGCACCGCAACCAGTGGCAGCAACGCCAGCAGGAACGACACGGTCGCGCCGACCGTGACCATCCGGTTGACGGCGCGCCGCCGGCCCTCGGTGACCCAACTCGCGGCGGTCACGGTGACTGCGGCCGCTCCCGTGCCGACCAGGAAGAACCCGATGCGGCCACCGAGCGGGGTGAGCCAGAACACCATTGCGGTGACCGCAAGCGCGCCGGCGACGCAGCCCAGGACCTGCCACACCGCCAGCCGGCGCACCCGCAGCGGCGCTGCGTTTCGCACCATCGTCAGCGTCATGTGGCGGCACTCCGCTCGACCGCGCCGCCCCGGTAGATGATGGCGCGGGCCAGCAGGTTGACCGCGAGGGTGATCGCGAAGAGCACCAGTCCGCTGGCAATCAGGGCGGACCGCCCCAGGCTGGCCGACTCGGCGAACCGGTTTGCGATGTTGGCGGCGATCGTGTTGCCCCCCGGCACCAGGATCCGCCAGTTCACCTGGAAGGTTGCCCCGATCACCAGCG
>JALZAK010000051.1 GCA_030948385.1 Actinomycetota bacterium | reverse complement strand
GGACGGATGGTCGCTAGTCGATCTTGGAACGCGACCATCTGTCCTTGATCGCCGGGAAGACCGGGAAGAAGGGGTGGTGGCGGTCGCCGCGATAAGGTCGGCACCGACCCGCCCACCGATGCTTGAGGGAGCGTGACTTGTGTCCGCTGGTGAGATCGCCGGTCTGGTGGCGGCCGGCGCCTTCGTGCTGCTCGTCCTGGTGCTGGCCGTACCTCTCGTGAAACTGGGTCGGACGGTGGACGAGACCACCAAGCTGGTCGCCGGCCTGAACGAGCGGACCCTGCCGATGATCGGCAGCCTCGATGTGACGGTGCGCCAGGTCAACAGCCAGCTGGAGCGGGTCGACGCGATCACCGCCAACGCGCAGGCGGTTACCACCAACGTCGCCGCCTTGACCTCACTGTTCGCCGCCACTCTCGGCAGCCCGGTGGTCAAGGTGGCCGCTTTCACCTACGGGGTACGGAAGGCGGCGGCCGGTCGGCGCCGTGGCGAGGTGTCCCGGCGGGTCACTGCGGAGATGAAGGCCGAGCGGCGCGGTGGCCGCCGCCGGCGTCGGAGCGGGTAGATGCGCCGGCTTTTCTGGGCCGCCCTCGGTGCCACCGTCGGGATCCTCGTGATGCGCAAGCTGACCCGGACTGCGCGGGCCCTCACGCCGGCCGGTCTGGCCGAGTCGGTCTCGCAGAGTGCCGCGGATATGGCCGATTCGATTCGCGAGTTCGTCACCGACGTCCGCACGGCGATGGCCGAGCGGGAGCAGGAATTGATGGCGGCCCTGACCGACGACGGCACCGATCTCGGTGCGATGCCGCCCAGGGAACCGGGGTGAGGACGGCCGAGATTCGCCGGCGGTTCCTCGACCACTTCGTTGCCCGGGACCACCGGGTCGTCCCCAGCGCCAGCCTGATCGCAACCGATCCGACCCTGCTGCTGGTCAACGCCGGCATGGTCCCGTTCAAGCCGTACCTGCTCGGTGAGCAGGCCCCGCCGTACCCGCGCGCGGTCAGCGTGCAGAAGTGCGTACGCACGGTCGACATCGAAGACGTCGGCAAGTACAGCCGGTATGGATCCTTCTTCCAGATGTGCGGCAACTTCTCCTTCGGCGATTACTTCAAGGAAGGCGCCATCCGGCACGCCTGGGACCTGTTCACGACAGCGCCGGCCGACGGCGGCTACGGCTTTGATGCCGACCGGCTGTGGGTGTCGGTGTATCTCGACGACGACGAGGCCTACGACGCCTGGACCGGCCAGGTCGGGTTTCCGGCCGAGCGCGTCCAGCGACTGGGCAAGGAGGACAACTACTGGGATATGGGCATCCCCGGCCCGTGCGGCCCGGACTCGGAGATCTTCATCGACCGGGGTCCGGAGCACGGCCCGGACGGCGGCCCGGCCGTCGGCGGTGACCGCTACGTCGAGCTGTGGAATCTCGTGTTCATGCAGTACGAGCGGGGCGAAGGCGAGGGCAAGGACTACCCCATCGTGCGGGACCTGCCGGCCAAGAACATCGATACCGGGATGGGCTTGGAGCGGGTCGCCACCCAGCTGCAAGGAGTGGGCAACCTCTACGAGATCGATGAGGTCTATCCGGTCCTCACCCGGGCGAGCGAGCTCTCCGGCCGGCGGTACGGCGCCGGCCGCGAGGACGATGTCCGGCTGCGGGTGGTTGCCGACCATGTGCGTACCGGCCTGATGCTGATCGCCGACGGGGTGACCCCGTCCAACGAGGGTCGCGGGTACGTGCTGCGCCGGCTGCTGCGCCGCGCGGTCCGGGCGATGCGCCTGCTGGGTTACGAGGATCCCGCGCTGCCGGAGTTGCTACCGGTGTCGCGGGACTGCATGACCGGCTCGTATCCGGAGGTGGCCTCGGACTTCGACCGGATCTCCTCCTACGCCTACGCCGAGGAAGAGGCGTTCCGGGCAACCTTGCGGGCCGGTACCGCCATCTTCGAGGGCGCCGCCGCGCAGGTGCGATCGGCCGGCGGCGCGACGCTGCCCGGTGACCGGGCGTTCGCGTTGCACGACACCTACGGCTTCCCGATCGACCTCACCTTGGAGATGGCCGCCGAACAGGGCCTGACGGTGGACGAGGCGGACTTCCGCCGGCTGATGGGCCAGCAGCGCTCCCGGGCCAAGCAGGACGCCCGGGCCCGAAAGGCCGGCGGCACCGACCTGTCGGTCTACCGCGAGGTGCTCGAGGCCGCTGGCGCATCGGTCTTCACCGGCTACGCGGAGGTCGAGCGAGAGGCGACGGTTGTCGGTCTGATCGGCGCCGGCGGCGCGCTGACCGGCGCCGGCGAGGGCGATGAGGTCGAGATCGTGCTGGACGCGACCCCCTTCTACGCCGAGGCCGGCGGGCAGTTGCCCGACCTCGGCCGGATCACCGTCGGTGCCGGCGAGTTCGACGTGCTCGACGTGCAATCACCGGCCGCCGGCCTCACAGTGCACCGCGGCCGGGTGCTCCGCGGTGAGATCCGGGCCGGAGATCGCGCGCAGGCCAGCGTCGACGTCGAGCGGCGTCGGTCGATCTCCCGCGCGCACACCGCTACCCACCTGGTGCATCGGGCGATCCGCGGCGCCCTGGGTGATACGGCGACGCAGGCTGGCTCCCTCAACGCCCCCGGCCGGCTGCGCTTCGACTTCAATACGCCGGCTGCAGTGCCGTCCACTGTGCTGGCCGACGTCGAGGACGAGGTCAACTCCGTCCTGCTCGACGACCTGCCGGTGCGCGCGTTCGTCACCTCGCCTGAGGAGGCCCGCCGGATCGGGGCGATGGCATTGTTCGGGGAGAAGTACGGCGACCGGGTCCGGGTCGTGGAGGTGGGGGAGTACGCGCGCGAGCTGTGCGGTGGCACCCACGCGGCCCGGTCCGGGCAGCTCGGTGTGGTGAAGCTGCTCTCGGAGGCCTCCATCGGGTCGGGGGTGCGGCGGGTCGAGGCCCTGGTGGGCATGGACGCCTTCCGCTTCCTCGCCCGCGAGCACGTCCTGGTATCCCAGCTGGCCGAGACCTTCAAGGTGCCCGCACAGGAGGTGCCCGACCGCGTACACGGCATCGTGTCGCGGCTGCGTGACGCTGAGAAGGAGCTGGAAAAGCTCCGGGGCGACGCGATCCTGGCCGGCGCCGCCGAGTTGGCAGCCGGCGCCCGAGATGTCTTCGGCGTGGCTGTCGCGACCGCCGAGGTGCCGAACGGCGGCGCCGGCGACCTGCGCAAGCTGGCGCTGGATGTGCGTGCCCGGATGGAGCCGGATCGGCCGGCGGTGGTGGCCGTGGCGGGGGCGGCGGCCGGCCGGGTCGCGCTGGTGATCGCGGTCAACCCGGCCGCCCGTAAGTGGCGGCTCTCGGCTCAGGAGCTGCTCCGCGCTGTCGCGCCGGTCATCGGCGGCGCCGGCGGCGGCAGCGACGATCTAGCCCAGGGCGGCGGATCTGATCCCGCCCGGGTGAGCGAGGCCCTGCAGCTGGTCGATCATCACGTGGCTGCGCGGGTGACCGGGTCCCAGTGAGGACCGCCGATCCCGGGGTGCGGCTCGGGGTCGACGTGGGCTCGGTCCGGGTCGGGGTGGCGATCAGTGACCGGACCGGGCAGCTGGCCTCTCCGCTCGTCACGCTGCCCCGAGCGGGCTCGGTGGACGCTCTCGCCGCGCTGGTCAGCGAGCACGGCGTCGTGGAAGTCGTGGTGGGCCTGCCGCAATCGCTGTCCGGCCGGCCCGGGCCGGCAGAGGCCGCCGCCCGAGGTTTCGCCGCCGACCTGGCGGCCCGGCTGCGCCCCGTTCCGGTCTGTTTTTGCGATGAAAGGTTCACGACCGTTCTCGCCTCCCGTAGCCTGACCCGTCAGGGCGTCCCGGCGCGGCGCCAGCGGGCGGTCGTCGATCAGGCTGCCGCGGTGGTGATCCTGCAGTCGTGGCTGGACACCGACGGTGGCCGAAGGGGGCGCAAGGCTGGTGACGCATAGCGACCTCGGGATCCTGCGCGACACCGCCGACGACGGCAATCCGGGCCGGCACCGGCACCGGCACCGGCCCAAGGAATCCTCCCCGGCCCGCGGGCTCGCGGCGCTGCTGGTGGTGCTGGCGCTGCTCGGGACGCTGGCCGGCGGGGCATGGTACGGCGGCTCGCGCCTGCTGGCCGGCCTCACCGGCACCCCGGACTTTGCCGGCGCGGGCGTGGGCTCGGTGCTGGTGGTGGTCAAGCCGGGGGACACGGCCAGCGATGTCGCCCGGACGCTGCTGAGGAGGGGCGTGGTCAAGAGCACGAAGGCGTTTATCTCCGCGGCTCGAGGCGACGCCCGGTCGCTCGCGCTGCAACCGGGCACCTACCGCCTGCACAAGCAGATGAAGGCCAGCCTAGCCCTGGCCTTGCTGCTCGATCCGGCCGCGCGGGTCCGGTCCCGGGTCACTCTGCCGGAGGGGCTGACCGTGAAGGCGTCGCTGGCCCGGATCGCCCAGGCCACCGGCATCGATCCGGCCCAGCTGAAAGCCGCTGCGGAGAAGCCGGCCAGCCTCGGGCTGCCGTCCTACGCCGGCGGCCGGTTGGAGGGCTTCCTCTATCCCGCCACCTACGACATCGAACCTGGTACGTCGGCCACCGCCGTCCTGCAGGCGATGGTGACCAAGTTCAAGGCGGTGGCCGCGTCCACCGGGCTAGAGGCCCGGGCCGGTGCCCAGCACCTGACCGCATACCAAGTCGTCATCCTGGCTTCGATGGTGGAGCGGGAAGGGCGGATACCCGCGGAGAACCCCAAGATCGCCCGCGTCATCCTCAACCGGCTGCATGCCGGGGTTCCGCTCGGCGTGGACGCCAGCGTGCTGTACGGGCTGGGTCGCACAAGCGGCGCCCTCTCCGTCGTGGATCTGGCCCGGATGACCCCGTACAACACCCGCAAGCGGGTCGGGCTACCGCCGACCCCGATCGCCTCGCCCGGGCAGGCCGCGATCGAGGCGGTGCTGGCACCGGCCGCCGGCAACTGGTTGTACTACGTGCTAATGGACAAGGCCGGCCACCAGTTCTTCACCAACGACTACAACGCGTTCGTCCGGCAAAAGGCCAAGTCGCAACACGAGGGCCTGATCTAGCCCGATGCCCCGAGCCGCCGTCCTCGGTTGCCCGATCGCACACTCGCTGTCGCCGGCGCTGCACCGTGCCGCGTACACGGCCCTGGGTCTGTCGGGCTGGGCCTACGACGCGGTGGAGTGTGACGAGGCGACGCTGCCCGGATTCCTGGCCGGCCTGGACGCGGAGTGGGTCGGCCTGTCGCTGACCATGCCGCTCAAACGGGCGGTGCTGTCCCATGTGGACACCACCTCGGATCTGGCCGTCGCCGTCGGCGCAGCCAACACCGTGCTGCTGTCCGGCGCCGGCCGGCACGCCGACAACACCGACGTTGGCGGCATCACCGACGTCCTGTCCGGCGCGGACCTCTCCGATCCGGTGGTCCTCGGCGCCGGCGGCACCGCTGCGGCCGCGGTCGGTGCCCTGCGCCAGTCTGGGACGGGCGCGGTGACCGTCGTGGTCCGGGAGCGGACTCGAGCAAGGGAATTGCTGGCGGCGGCCGACCGCCTCGGCGTCTCTGTCCGGCTGGCCCGCTGGCCGGCCGTGCCAGTGACCGCCACGCTGGTCGTGTCCACCGTGCCTCGGGGAGCGGCCGATCTGCTGGTCACGCATCCCTGGCGGGCCGGGACCACCGTGATCGATGTGCTCTACCGGCCGTGGCCGACCCCGCTGGCCCGGGCCGCGGTGCAGGCCGGTGCCCGCGTCGTCGGCGGCCGGGAGCTGCTGCTGCACCAGGCCGCCCGCCAGGTCCGCCTGATGACCGGGCGCGAGGCACCGCTGGCCGCGATGCGGGCTGCCCTTCCGAGCGGCTGACCGTGCGGCAGCATGTGCTGGTGCTCCCGGCCCTGGTCGTGCTGGCCGCCCTGCTCGGCTTGGCCATCGGTCGGCTGCTCAGGGTGGTCATCCGGCAGGTGCCCCGGGATGAGCCGGTGTTCCGGCGGGTGTCGTCGGGCGCGGGGCGCGGCGGTCGGACCGGCCCGCGCTACCCCGCGATAGAGGTCGCGACCGCGGCGCTTTTCGCGCTGCTGGCCTGGCACTTCGGCTTCGACGCGGCCCTGCCGGCGTTCCTCTACCTGGCGGCGGCCGGGCTTGCTCTCGCGGTGATCGACGTGGAGCACAAGCGGTTGCCGTTCGCGCTCACTGCGCCGTCGTACCCGGTGGCGCTGGTGCTGCTGGGATTGGCCGTCGCGATTCGCGGCGAGCCTGCACGGCTGGCGCCGATGGCGGCCGGGATGCTTGGGCTGTTCGGTTTCTACGCCCTGCTGCACCTGATCAACCCGCGCGGGATGGGATTCGGCGACGTCATGCTCGCCGGTGTGCTCGGCTGTTATCTCGGCTACCTCGGGTGGGGGCCGCTGGTCGTGGGTGCGTTCCTCGGCTTCCTGTTCGGCGCGGGAGGCGGGCTGTTGCTGATCGCGGCCCGCCGCGGAGGGTTGAAGTCCTCGGTACCCTTCGGCCCGTACATGCTGGCCGGCGCGCTGGTCGCGATTCTCGCCGGCGGTCCGCTGGCCCAGGCATACCTGCATGCGGCCGTGGGCTGAGCTTGGCGCCGCCGGGTCGCGACGGCCCGGCGTGACAGACTCGGGCGCATGCTGCGCTGGCTGACGGCAGGGGAGTCGCACGGGCCGGCGCTGGTCGCCGTTCTGGAGGGCATGCCCGCCGGTGTGCCGGTCACTACCGCCGACATCGGCCGCCAGTTGGAGCGCCGGCGCGGCGGGTACGGGCGCGGCGCGCGCATGGGCTTCGAGCAAGACGCCGTCGCGATCCTGGGCGGCGTCCGCCACGGGCTGACGCTGGGCAGCCCGGTCGCCGTGCAGGTCGGCAACACCGAGTGGCCGAAGTGGGACCGCGTGATGGCCAGCGACCCCGTCGACCAGGCCGAACTCGACGCGCTGGCCCGCAACGCGCCGCTGACCCGGCCCCGGCCGGGCCACGCCGATCTGGCCGGCATGCAGAAGTACGGATTCGCCGACGCCCGCCCGATCCTGGAGCGGGCCAGCGCCCGGGAGACGGCTGCCCGGGTGGCGCTGGGCACCGTGGCCCAGGCATTACTCCGCAGCGCTGCCGGCGCCGAAGTCGTGTCGCATGTGGTTGCCATCGGGTCGGCCGATGCGCCGGCCGACCACATCCCGACGCCGGCCGACCGGGATGCGGTCGACGCCAGCCCGGTGCGCTGTTTCGATCCGGCGGCAGGTGCGGCGATGATCGCCGAGATCGACGCCGCCAAGGCCGACGCGGACACCCTCGGCGGTGTGGTCGAGGTGGTCGCGCATGGCCTGCCGCCCGGCCTGGGCAGCCATGTGCACTGGGATCGGCGGATCGACTCGCGGCTGGCCGGCGCCCTGATGGGAATCCAGGCCATCAAGGGCGTGGAGGTCGGAGACGGTTTCGCCACCGCTCGCCGGCGCGGCTCGCAGGCGCACGACGAGATGGCGGCGACCGGTGCCGGCGTGCGCCGGCTGACCCACCGCGCCGGCGGGATAGAGGGCGGGATGACAACGGGGGAGATCCTGCGGGTACGCGCCGCCATGAAGCCGATCTCCACCCTCTCCCGGCCACTGTCCACAGTGGACACCACGACCGGCGAGGCGGCCAAAGCCATCGCTCAGCGCTCGGATGTCTGCGCGGTGCCGGCGGCGGGGGTGGTGGCCGAGGCTATGGTCGCCCTCGTACTCGCCGACGCGCTGCTGGAGAAGTTCGGCGGCGACTCGCTGGCCGAGACGCAGCGCAACGTCGCCACCTATCTCGATGCCCTGGTGGTCCGTTGACCGGGCCGCGATTGGTTCTGGTCGGGCCGCCGGGCGCCGGCAAAACGACGGTCGGTGCGCTCGTTGCCGAGCGGCTCGGGGTGCCCTTCCGCGACACCGACGACGACATCGCTACGGCGGCCGGCAAGGACATCCCGCACATCTTCTTCGACGAGGGCGAGCCGGCGTTCCGCGCGTTGGAGTCCGAGGCGGTCTCCCGTGCGCTCGAAGAACACGTCGGGGTGCTGGCGGTCGGGGGCGGTGCCGTGTTGTCCGCCGGCACCTGCGAGCAGTTGCTGCACCGCCCGGTGGTCTTCCTCGATGTCAGCCTGCCCGCCGCCACCCAGCGGGTCGGACTTGGACGCGGCCGACCGGTGCTGGCGCTGAACCCGCGGGCGATGCTGCAGACTCTCCTGGCCGAGCGCCGGCCGCTCTACGAGCAGGTCGCCACGTACACGGTGCACACCGACGGGCACACCCCCGATCAGGTGGCCGATGCAGTTGTCGCGGTCATCGGGTGAATCCGACCAGCATTGCGGTCGCCGGTGAGCAACCGTACGACGTCGTCATCGGTGCCGACCTGCTCGGCGAGTTATCCCCTCTGCTGGCCGGCGCGCACCGGGTCGCGGTGATCCATTCGGCCCCGGTCGCGGCCCGGGCGCAGGCGGTGTGCTCGGCGCTGCGCTCGGCCGGACATGCCGTGCACGAGTTGCCGGTGCCCGACGGCGAGGCCGCGAAGTCCCTGCCGGTCGCCGGCAGGTGCTGGGAAGAGCTCGGCCGCTCCGGCTTCACCCGCAGCGACGCGGTTGTCGGCGTCGGCGGTGGAGCGGTGACAGACCTGGCCGGCTTCGTCGCCGCGGCCTGGCTGCGGGGGGTCCGGGTGGTCCATCTGCCCACCACCCTGGTCGGCATGGTCGACGCGGCGATCGGTGGCAAGACCGGCCTCAATACCGCCGCCGGCAAGAACCTCATCGGCGCGTTCCATCCGCCGGCCGGCGTGTTGTGCGACCTGCCGGTCCTGCGCACGCTGCCCCGGGCAGATCTGGTGGCCGGCCTGGCCGAGGTCGTCAAGTGCGGCTTCATCGGCGACCCGGCGATCCTTGATCTGATCGAGGGCGACCCTGGGGCGGCTGCGGCCTTCGACAGCCCGATGCTGCGCGACTTGGTCGAGCGGTCGGTACGGGTCAAGGCCGGCGTGGTCGGCCGGGACCTGCGCGAAGCCGGGCCCCGAGAGGTGCTCAACTACGGGCACACGCTCGCCCATGCGATCGAACAGGGCGAGTGCTACCGGTGGCGGCACGGCGACGCGGTGTCGGTGGGGCTGGTCTTCGCCGCCGAGCTGGCCCGGCGGGCCGGCCGGCTCGACTCGGCCATCGCCGGCCGGCACGGCGCGATACTGCGCCGCCTCGGCCTGCCGACCACCTACCATGCGGGCGCGTGGCCCCAGCTGCACCAGGCGATGCGGGTGGACAAGAAGGCCCGCGGGGACCGGTTGCGCTTCGTCGTGCTGGACGGCCTCGCCCGACCGGGCATCCTGGACGACCCCGATCCCGACCTGCTCGCCGACGCCTACGCGGCGGTCGGCCGCCCGACCGGCACCGAGGAGTGACATGAGGACCGTGCACGTGCTCAACGGCCCCAACCTGGGCCGGCTCGGCGGCCGGGAGCCGGCGGTGTACGGCGCGGCCAGCTATGCGGACCTGGTCGCCCTGTGCGAGCGGACCGCCAGCGAGCTGGGACAGCAGGTCCTGGTCCGGCAGACCGACGACGAGGCCACCCTGGTGGGCTGGTTGCATGCGGCGGCCGATGCCGGCGCCGCCGTGGTGATCAACCCCGCCGCGTTCACGCACTACTCCTACGCCGTCCGCGACGCGATCGCCATGGTGGACGGGCCGGTCGTCGAGGCGCACCTGTCCAACATCGCCGCACGGGAGGAGTTCCGACGCAACAGTGTGGTCTCCCCAGTGGTCCATGGGGTGATCAGCGGGTTCGGCATTGACTCCTACCGGCTGGCCCTGCAGGCGATCGACCGTTTGGAGGCTCCCTGATGGCCGAGATGGTCACCGCGCATCGGGCCCGGCGAGATCGGTTGCGAGCCCGGCTCAGCGATCTCGACGCGCCGGCTGCGCTGGTCACCCGACTGGTCAACGTGCGCTATCTGACCGGATTCACCGGGTCCAACGCCGCGCTGCTCGTCGGTGCCGACGGCACCGACGTGCTGGCCACCGACGGCCGCTACATCACCCAGTCGGCACAGCAGACACCCGACCTCGAGCGGCTGATCGAGCGTCGGGTGGCGACCGCCCTCGCCGGCCGGGTTGCCGGCGCGGGCATCGGGCGGCTGGCGATCGAGACGCACGAGGTGACCGTGGACGGCGCCGGCGACCTGGCGCAGGCTGCCGGCGCGGTGGAGTTGGTGAGCCTGGCCGAAGCGGTCGAAGGCCTACGCCTGGTCAAGGACGAGCAGGAGATCGACCTGTTGCGTGAGGCTTGCGCTTGTGCCGACCGGGCTCTGGCCGGCCTGCTCGAAGCGGGCGGCATCCGGCCGAGCCGCACCGAGCGCGAGATCGCCCGTGACCTCGACGCGCGGATGCTCGAGCACGGCGCCGAGTCGGTGTCGTTTCCCACGATCGTGGCCGCCGGGCCGCACTCGGCGATCCCGCACCACGAGCCGGCCGGCCGCGCGGTGCAACGCGGGGACCTGGTCAAGCTGGACTTCGGCGCGACCTGGGGCGGTTATCACTCGGACATGACCCGCACCTTCGTGATCGGCGAGCCGGCCGGGTGGCAGCGCGAGGTGTACGAATTGGTGGCCGACGCGCAGCGGCTCGGCCGGGAGGCGCTGGCCGCCGGCGCGGAGTGCGCCGACGTCGACACCGCCGCCCGCGACCGGATCACGGCCGCCGGATACGGCGAGGCGTTCAGCCACGGGCTCGGCCACGGAGTGGGCCTGCAGATCCACGAGGCCCCGCTGCTCGCACCGGGTGGCCCCGGTAGACTCGTCGCCGGCGTGCCCGTCACCGTGGAGCCCGGAATCTACCTCGAGGGTCGCGGCGGCGTGCGGATCGAGGACACCCTCGTGGTCCGCGCCGGCGCACCCGAGCTTCTCACCAGAACGACCAAGGAACTGCGCGTCCTGTAGATCTGCAAGGAGACCCGCGTACGTGGCGACGACGAACGACCTGAAGAACGGCATCGTGCTCAACCTCGACGGCCAGTTGTGGACCGTGGTGGAGTTCCAGCACGTCAAGCCGGGCAAGGGGGGTGCCTTCGTTCGTACCACCCTGAAGAACGTCCTGACCGGCAAGGTGGTCGACCGCACCTTCAACGCCGGACTCAAGGTCGACGTCGCGTCCGTGGACAAGCGCGAGATGTCCTACCTGTACAAGGAGGGCTCGGACTACGTGTTCATGGACGCCGAGACCTACGACCAGATGCACGTGCCGCGGGCGACCGTTGGCCCGGCTGCGGACTACCTGCTGGAAAACACCACGGCCAACGTCGCGGTGCACGACGGGCTGCCGCTCTACGTCGAGTTGCCGGCCAGCGTCGAGTTGGTGGTCTCCCACACCGACCCCGGTGTACAGGGTGATCGCTCCACCGGCGGCACCAAGCCGGCCACGCTCGAAACCGGCGCGCAGATCCAGGTCCCGCTGTTCCTGTCCACCGGCGAGAAGGTCAAGGTCGACACCCGCGACGGCCGGTATCTCGGCCGGGTCAATAGCTAGGCGTGGGCGCCCGCAGCAAGGCACGTAAGCGGGCGCTCGACGTCCTGTACGAAGCCGACCTTCGCGGCACCTCCGCGGTCGACACGGCCGCAGAGCGGGTCGCGCAAGGCCACCCACCGGTCCCCGCGTACGCGGTCCGGCTGATCGACGGAGTGGTGGCGCACCGGGCCCGGATCGACGAACTTCTGGTGACCTACTCGCAGGGGTGGACGTTGAACCGGATGCCCGTGGTGGACCGCAACGTGCTGCGGATCGGGATTTACGAGTTGCTCTACGAGCCCGATGTTCCCGACGCGGTCGCCATCGACGAGGCAGTTGAGTTGGTCAAGCGGTTGTCCACCGACGATTCCGCCGGGTTCGTCAACGGCCTGCTCGCCCGGGTGCTGCAACTCAAGGGGTCGTTGGCTCCTTAGCGCCTGTGCGCTAGCCGGCGTCCGGAAATGCGGAGGCAACGCCCCAGCCGGCGAGCCGGTCCAGTAGGCCGGTCGGAGACAGGTCGTACACGACCGCGAGGGCCCGCAGGTCGTCCTGCCGGATGGACAGGACCCGGCCGTTGTAGTCGCCGCGCTGGCGCTGAATCGCCTTGGCGTAGCGGACCAGTGGCGCGACGTCCTCGGCGGGTAGCCGCGAGAGCGCCTCCAGGTCGAGTACCACCTTGCTGGTGGCCCCGATGCCCCCCGCGGGGGTCTCCTCGGGCAGCAGTTCCACGATCGGCACGTCGTAGAACTCGGCCAGCTGGGCCAGCCGGGCGACGGTCACCGCCCGGTCCCCGCGCTCGTAGGAGCCCACCACGACCGCCTTCCACCGGCCCTTGGACTTCTCCTCCACGCCCTGCAACGACAGCCCCTGCTGCTGGCGGATCGAGCGCAGGCGCGCGCCTAGCGAGTTCCCGTACTCCGTCATGAGGGGCTCCGCGACCTTGGTGTACGAGGAGTCGAAAACCGCCCCCCCGCCGTTACCGTGCGTGACGGTACGGACGGAAGGTGAGTCGGTCAAGCCGAACGGGCAAACGCTGCTACGGTTCACCCGATCGACATCCTTTAAGACCCGTCCGGTGAGGCGGGGAAGGAGGTCTCACTTGGTGGCGACTGCCCCCAACGAGGGTGCCCGGCGACCCATTCTCGCCGCGGCCGACGTGGCCCGCATCATCGACCGGATCGCCCACCAGATCCTGGAGAAGACCGGCGGGGCCCGCGACGTGGTCGTGCTCGGCATCCCGACCCGGGGCGCGCACCTGGCCCGCCGGCTGGCCGAGCGGATCCGCGCCTTCGAAAATGTCGACATTCCGGTCGGGTCGCTGGACGTCACCCTGTACCGCGACGACCTGCGGATGCACGGAGTCCGGGCTTTGGAGGAGACCGACCTGCCGGCGGTCGGCGTGGATGGCCGGCTGGTCGTCCTCGTCGATGACGTGCTGTTCTCCGGCCGGACCGTCCGGGCCGCCCTGGACGCGCTCGGTGATCTCGGCCGGCCCCGTGCCGTGCAGCTTGCCGTACTCGTCGACCGTGGCCACCGGGAGCTACCGATCCGGGCCGACTACGTCGGCAAGAACATCCCGACCTCACTGGCCGAGTCTGTCCGGGTGCGATTGTCCGAAGTGGACGGTAGAGACTGCGTCGAGCTCGACCCGGCCGGGGGATCACGGTGACCCGGCACCTCCTCTCGGCGGCAGACCTGAGCCGCGACGAGGCGACGAGCATCCTGGACACCGCCGACCAGATGGACCGGGCGCTGGCCGGGCGCGAGGTCAAGAAGCTGCCGACGCTACGCGGCCGTACCGTGGTGAACCTGTTTTTCGAAGACTCCACTCGCACCCGGACGTCCTTCGAGGTCGCGGCGAAGCGGCTTTCCGCCGATGTGATCAACTTCTCGGCCAAGGGGTCGAGCGTGTCCAAGGGCGAGAGCCTCAAGGACACCGCGCTGACGCTGGAGGCGATGGGCTCCGACGCCGTGGTGATCCGGCACGCCATGTCCGGCGCGCCGCACCGGCTGGCCGGCTGGATCCGCGGCAGCGTCGTCAATGCCGGCGACGGCACCCACGAGCATCCGACCCAGGCGCTGCTGGATGCCTTCACGATGCGCCGGCGCACCGGTCGCCTGGAGGGTCTGCGGGTGGTCATCGTCGGTGACGTTCTGCACAGCCGGGTGGCCCGGTCCAACGTTCTGCTGCTGCACACGCTCGGCGCCGAGGTCACTCTCGTCGCCCCGCCGACCCTGCTACCGGTGGGCGTCGAGGCGTGGCCGGCGGCCGTGTCCTACGACCTCGACGCCGTGCTGCCCAAAGCGGATGCGGTGATGATGCTGCGAGTTCAGCGCGAAAGGATGAACGCGTCGTTCTTTCCCACCCAGCGTGAGTACAGCCGGCGCTACGGCCTGGATCGCGAGCGGGTGTCCCGGCTGGCCGACGAGGCCATCGTGATGCATCCGGGTCCGATGAACCGCGGGATGGAGATCGCAGCGGAAGTGGCCGACTCGGTCCGCTCGACGATCGTGGAGCAGGTCAGCAACGGCGTCAGCGTGCGGATGGCCGTGCTCTACCTGCTGCTCGGCGGCGGGGAGCCGGCATGAGCGGCGTGTACGTGCTGACCGGCGCCCAGCCGGAGGGCGGCGACCCCACCGACGTGATGCTGCGCGATGGGCGGATCGCCGACATGGGCCGCGGCGTCGGCGCAGCCGGCGCTGAAGTGATCGACGCCGGCGGCCTGATCCTGTTGCCCGGGCTGGTGGACCTGCACACACACCTGCGCGAGCCGGGCCGCGAGGATGCCGAGACGATCGAGACCGGCAGCCGGGCCGCCGCGCTGGGTGGATTCACCGCCGTGCACGCGATGGCCAATACCGAGCCGGTCGCCGACACTGCCGGCGTTGTCGAGCAGGTGTGGCGGCTGGGCCGGGAGGCTGCGTTGTGCGACGTGCAGCCGGTCGGCGCCGTGACCGTCGGGTTGGCCGGGCAGCATCTGGCCGAGCTGGGCGCGATGGCCGACTCGGCGGCCAGAGTTCGGATGTTCTCCGACGACGGGAACTGCGTCGCCGACCCGGCCCTGATGCGGCGCGCACTGGAGTACGTCAAGGCCTTCGGCGGCGTCATCGCACAGCATTCAGAGGAACCCCGGCTCACCGAGGGCGCCCAGATGAACGAGGGCATCCTGTCCGCCCGACTCGGCCTGGCCGGCTGGCCGGCGGCCGCGGAGGAGGCGGTCATCGCCCGCGACGTCCTGCTGGCCGGCCACGTGGGGTCGCGACTGCATGTGTGTCATGTGTCCACTGCGGGATCCGTTGAGATCCTGCGCTGGGCCAAGGGCAAAGGCTGGCGGGTCACCGCCGAGGTGACCCCGCATCACCTGCTGCTGACCGACGATCTGGCGACGACCTACGACCCCGTCTACAAGGTCAACCCGCCGCTGCGCACCGCCGAGGATGTCGACGCGCTGCGGCGCGGGCTGGCCGACGGGACGATCGACGCCGTTGCCACCGACCACGCCCCGCACGCGCTGGAGGACAAGGAAACCGAGTGGGGTGCGGCCAAGCCCGGCATGCTCGGCTTGGAAACCGCACTCGCCGTGGTGGCCGAGGCGATGGTGGCCACCGGCCTACTGGACTGGGCCGGGATCGCGGACCGGATGTCGCGCCGGCCGGCCGGGATAGGCGGACTCGCTGCGCATGGCCGGCGGGTGGCGATCGGCGAGCCGGCGAATCTCACCCTCGTCGACCCGGCGGCTCGCTGGACGGTCGATCCGGCCCAGTCGGCCAGCCGCAGCCGCAACAACCCCTACGCCGGCCGCGAATTCGCCGGCCGGGTCGTCGCGACCTTCCTGCGTGGCCGCCCGACCGTCCTCGACGGCGGGAAGGCACAGGCATGAGCGGGAGGTCGGCACTCCTGGTGCTGGAGGACGCCCGTGCGTTCGCCGGGAACGCCTACGGAGCCGCCGGCGAGGCGTTCGGGGAGGCCGTGTTCGCGACCGGGATGACCGGCTACCAGGAAACGCTGACCGACCCCTCCTACCACCGGCAGGTGGTGGTGCAGACAAGCCCGCACATCGGCAACACCGGGGTCAACGTCGAGGACGCGGAATCGGACCGGATCTGGGTCGCCGGCTATGTGGTCCGCGAGCCGGCCCGCGCGGCCTCTTCCTGGCGGGCAACCAGATCACTGGACGAGGAACTGACGGCCCACGGCGTGGTGGGCATCAGCGGAGTGGACACCCGTGCGCTGACCCGCCACCTGCGCGAACGCGGTGCCATGAGGGTCGGGGTGTCCACAGTAGACAGCGACCCCTCGACCCTGCTGCAGCGCGTGCGGGCCCAGCCGAGCATGGTGGGCGCCGACCTCTGCGGCGAGGTGACCACCGGCGAGCCGTACGTGGTTCCTGCCATCGGGGCGGTGAAGTTCCGGGTCGCGGCCGTGGACCTCGGGATCAAGCGGAGAACGCCGAGACGCATGGCAGAACACGGCCTGGAGGTGCAGGTGGTCCCGTCGACGATCTCGGCGGGCGAGTTGCTCGACGTCGGCGCGGATGGCGTCTTCTTCAGCAACGGCCCCGGCGACCCGGCGACGGCCGGCCCTGCGGTCGCCCTGGCGGAGACGATGCTGCGCCACCGGATCCCGACCTTCGGCATCTGCTTCGGCCATCAGATACTCGGGCGCGCTCTCGGGTTCGCGACCTACAAGCTGCGCTACGGCCACCGCGGCATCAACCAACCTGTGCAGGACCGGGCCACCGGACGCGTCGCAGTCACTGCACACAACCACGGCTTCGCCGTCCAGGCGCCGCTCGAGGGCGTGACCGAGACGGCCTACGGCCGGGTGGAGGTCAGCCATGTGTGCCTGAACGACGGGGTGGTGGAGGGACTGCGCTGCCTTGACCGGCCGGCGTTCTCCGTGCAGTACCACCCGGAGGCCGCTGCCGGGCCGCACGACGCCGACCATCTGTTCGCTCGTTTCGTCGAGGTGATGGCCGGTGCCTAGGCGCTCCGACATCCACTCGGTGCTGGTGATCGGGTCAGGCCCGATCGTCATCGGGCAGGCGTGCGAGTTCGACTACTCCGGGACACAGGCCTGCCGGGTGCTCCGCGAGGAGGGGCTGCGGGTCAGCTTGATCAACAGCAATCCGGCCACCATCATGACCGACCCGGAGTTCGCCGACGCCACATATATCGAGCCGATCAGCCCGGAGTTCGTGACGCAGGTTATCGCTCGCGAGCGGCCGGATGCGCTGCTGGCGACGCTGGGCGGTCAGACCGCGCTCAACATCGCCGTGGCGCTGCACGAGCGCGGCATCCTCGACGAGTACGGCGTCGAGCTGATCGGTGCCGACATCACCGCGATCAAGCGGGGCGAGGACCGGCAGGCGTTCAAGGAGGTGGTTCGCAGCGTCGGCGGCGACGTGCCACGCAGTGTGGTGTGCCACGCGGTGGGCGAGGCGGTCGCCGCGGCGGGCACCCTGGGATACCCGCTGGTGCTGCGCCCGTCGTACACGATGGGCGGCGCCGGCTCCGGGCTGGCCCGCAACGAGGCGCAGCTGCGCCGGATGGCGGCCGCCGGCCTGGCCGCCAGCCCGAGCGGGGAGGTGCTGGTCGAGGAGAGCGTGCTGGGCTGGAAGGAGTACGAGCTCGAGCTGATGCGCGACCGCAAGGACAACGTCGTGGTCGTCTGCTCGATCGAGAACATCGATCCGATGGGCGTGCACACCGGCGACAGCGTGACCGTGGCGCCGGCGATGACGCTGACCGATCGCGAGTACCAGGCGATGCGTGATCTGGCGATCGCGGTGCTGCGCGAGGTCGGCGTCGACACCGGCGGCTGCAACATCCAGTTCGCTGTGCATCCGGGCACCGGCCGGTTGGTCGTGATCGAGATGAACCCCCGGGTGTCGCGGTCATCCGCGCTGGCCAGCAAGGCGACCGGCTTCCCGATCGCCAAGATCGCCGCCAAGCTCGCGCTCGGCTACACCCTCGATGAGATCCCCAACGACATCACGAGCGGACCCGACCGGACGACGCCGGCGTGTTTCGAGCCGGCGCTGGACTACGTCGCTGTCAAGGTGCCCCGGTTCGCCTTCGAGAAGTTTCCCGGTGCCGACCCAGAGCTCACCACGACGATGAAGTCGGTAGGTGAGGCGATGGCCCTTGGCCGGTCGTTCGGGGAGGCGCTGCAAAAGGCGCTGCGCTCGGCGGAAACGCCGGCGGCCGGCTACTGGACTGTTCCTCGACCGGAGGGTGAGACGGTCGATGCCCTACTGAGGGCGGTGACCAGCCCGCATGACGGGCGGCTCTACACCGTGGAGGCGGCGCTCCGGGCCGGCGCCACGGTGTCGCAGGTGGCGCAGGCCAGTGGGATCGACCCCTGGTTCGTCGACCAGGTGCTCGCCCTGGTGGAGCTACGGGCCCGGATCGAAGGTGCCCCGGTGCTGGATGGCCCGCTGCTGCGGCAGGCCAAACGCGCCGGCTGCTCCGACCGGCAGCTGGCCGCATTGCGGCCGGAGTTGGCCGGCGAGGACGGCGTTCGCGCCCTGCGACACCGGCTGGGGATCCGGCCGGTATTCAAGACGGTCGACACCTGTGCGGCGGAGTTCGCGGCGCGCACGCCGTATCACTACTCCTGCTACGAGGCGGCGCAGATCGACGGCAGCGCCGGCGAGACCGAGGTGGCTCCTCAGCGGGACCGGCCCAAGGTGATCATCCTGGGGTCAGGCCCCAACCGGATCGGCCAGGGGATCGAGTTCGACTACTCCTGCGTGCACGCGGCGATGGCGCTGCGCGCGGCGGGGTTCGAGACCGTGATGGTCAACTGCAACCCCGAGACGGTGTCCACCGACTACGACACCTCCGACCGGCTCTACTTCGAGCCGCTGACCTTCGAGGACGTGCTGGAGGTCGTGCACGCCGAGCGCGAATCCGGAACCGTTGCCGGCGTGGTGGTCCAACTCGGCGGGCAAACACCGCTGCGGCTGGCCCAGCGACTCAAGGACGCCGGCGTGCCGATCGTGGGCACCACTCCGGAGGCGATCCACCTGGCCGAGGAGCGCGGCGCCTTCGGCCGGGTGCTCGCCGCGGCCGGCCTGCCGGCGCCGCGGCACGGCGTGGCGACGTCGTACGCCGAAGCCAAGGCGGTGGCCGATGAGGTCGGCTATCCGGTGCTGGTCCGGCCCTCCTATGTCCTGGGCGGCCGCGGGATGGAGATCGTCTACGACGATGAGCACCTGGCCTCCTATATCGGCCGGGCCACCGAGGTCACCCCCGAGCACCCGGTGCTGGTCGACCGTTTCCTCGACGACGCCATCGAAATCGACGTCGACGCGCTCTGCGACGGCACCGAGGTCTACCTCGGCGGCGTGATGGAGCACATCGAGGAGGCCGGCATCCATTCCGGCGACTCCTCCTGCGCACTACCGCCGATCACTCTCGGGAGCACCGACCTGGCCGCGGTGCGCCGCTCCACCGAGGCGATCGCGCGCGGGGTCGGCGTCGTCGGCTTGCTCAACGTGCAGTACGCGCTCAAGGACGACGTGCTGTACGTCCTCGAGGCCAACCCGCGCGCCTCACGGACGGTGCCGTTCGTGTCCAAGGCCACCGCGGTCCCGCTCGCCAAGGCCGCGGCCCGGGTGATGCTCGGCGCCACGATCGCGCAACTACGTACGGAGGGATTGCTGCCGGCCACCGGTGATGGCGGCACGATGCCGCTCGACGCGCCCATCGCGGTCAAGGAGGCGGTGCTGCCTTTCAAGCGTTTCCGCACCGCTGAGGGGCACGGTGTGGACAGCCTTCTCGGCCCGGAGATGAAATCCACCGGCGAGGTGATGGGCATCGACACCGTGTTCGGCAAGGCATTCGCCAAGTCTCAGGCCGCTGCGTACGGTCCGCTGCCGGTGAAGGGACGGGTGTTCGTCAGTGTCGCCAATCGCGACAAGCGGGCGATGATCTTCCCGGTCAAGCGGTTGGCCGATCTTGGCTTCGAGGTGCTGGCGACCGACGGGACGGCCGCGGTGCTGCGGCGCAACGGCGTCGATGCAACCGTCGTCAAGAAGCACTCCGAGGGGCCGGGCAACATCGTGGAGTTGATCCTCGACGGCCAGGTCGACCTGGTGGTCAACACCCCGTGGGGGAACTCCGGTCCCCGGATCGACGGCTACGAGATCCGGACGGCCGCGGTGTCGCGTGACATCCCCTGCATCACCACGGTGCAGGGGGCGGCGGCGTGTGTGCAGGGGATCGAGGCGTTGATCCGCGACGAGGTGGGGGTGCGGCCACTGCAGGAGTTGCACGAGGCGCTGCGCGAGCGCCGGGAGCGGGCCGGCTGATGGCCGCCGTCCAGGTCCAGGGGGAGGTGTTGTCGCTGCGGCGCAGTGGCGCGTACTGGCAGCTCTCCCTGGTCGCCCCGGGCATCGCCGAGCGGGCCAAGCCGGGGCAGTTCATCGCCCTGGCCGTCGGCGGTCGGCACACCGCCATGGTGCTGCGACGGGCATTCGCCATCCACCAGACCGCCGAGCGCGGCGTCTATGGCGGGACCGTTGACGTCGTGTTCGCCGTCCGGGGCAAGGGCACCGAGTGGCTGGCCCGGCTCCGCCAGCACGACCCGGTCGACGTGGTCGGACCGCTCGGCCGACCGTTTCGTTTCCCGGCCAATCCGGTTCCGGCCGTGCTGGTCGGCGGGGGGTACGGCAGCGCGCCGCTGTTCACACTTGCCGAGGCGCTGCGGAGCCGGCGCTGCCAGGTCGACTTCGTGATCGGCGCCGGCAGCGCGGATCGGCTCTTCGGTGTGCTCGAGGCCAAGCGGATGGCCGCGCTCACGGTGACCACCGAGGACGCCACAGCCGGCGCCGCCGGCCGGGTGTCCGACGTGCTGCCGGATGTGATCGAGCGCAGCGGCGCCGGCGTGGTGTACGCGTGCGGGCCGATGCCGATGCTGCGCGCCGTTGCGGACATCGCCGGCGCCTACGGGCTGCCGTGCCAGGTCGCAGTCGAGGAGTCGATGGCCTGCGGGATCGGTGTGTGCATGACCTGCGTGCTGCCGATCACCGGGGATGACGGGGTGACCCGGATGGTGCGCTCGTGCGTCGACGGCCCGGTGTTCCTCGCCGAGCAGGTGCGCTTCGACGACATCGGCACGGTGCCGGCGGACACGTTCGGCGCGCCCGAGCCGGTCGGAGGTGGCTGGTGACCTCCGACGTCACGCTGCGTCCGGCACCTGCCCAACCGCCGCTGCCGGACGTCGACATGTCCACGTCGCTGGGCTCATTCAGCCCGCCGAACCCGGTGTTCACCGCGTCCGGTTGCGCGGCCAGCGGCCGGGAGCTCGCGCAGTTCTTCGACCCTCGGGCGCTCGGCGCTGTGGTGACCAAGTCGGTGATGCTCCGGCCTCGTTCGGGTCGCCCGACGCCGCGGATGGCCGAGACGCCGAGCGGGATGCTGAACTCCATCGGCCTGCAGGGGCCGGGCATCGATGCTTTTCTCGACGACGACCTGCCGTGGCTCGCCGCCCGCGGGATCAGGACCGTCGTCAGCATCGCGGGATCGACTCTTGACGAGTACGCCGAACTCACCCGCCGGCTGACCGGGGCACCGGGCCTGGCGATGATCGAGGTCAACATCTCCTGCCCGAACGTCAGCGACCGGGGTCAGGTCTTCGCCGCGGATGCCCGCGCCGCGGCCTCGGTGATCCGGGCTATCCGCCGGCATGCCGCTCCCTCGGTGCCGGTGTTCGCAAAGCTGTCTCCGGACGTCAGCGACATCGTGAGGGTTGCCGCGGCTGTGGTGGACGCCGGCGCCGACGGGCTGTCCCTGGTCAACACCTTGCTGGGGATGGTGATCGACACCGGCACGATGCGCCCGGTGCTGGCCGGCGTGACCGGTGGGCTGTCCGGGCCGGCCATCCGACCGGTGGCGGTGCGCTGCGTGTGGCAGGTCCACCAAGCCATGCCGGACGTGCCCATCTTGGGGATGGGCGGCATCCGGACCGGCTTGGACGCCCTGGAGTTCGTCCTGGCCGGCGCCTCCGCGGTGTCGGTCGGCACGGCGGTCTTCGGTGATCCGGGCGCACCGGTCCGGGTGCTGCGCGAACTGCAGACCGCCCTCGCCGAGCGCGGTGTGCGCAACTTCCGCGACGCGGTCGGCTACGCCCACCGGACCGGCGATGCGGCGCACGACCAGCCCGCGCCGGCCGAAGAAGACCCCGACCCCGACCCCGACGCTGCGTCCGATGCGCAAGGCGGCCGATGAGCCTGCCCGCGCCCATCGCGGTGGCCCTCGACACGGCCGATCTGCCCACCGCGGCGGGCTGGGCCCGTGCGGTCGCGCCATACGTATCGACCGTCAAGGTCGGCCTGGAACTCTTCTACCGCTACGGTTCTGCCGCTGTCGAGCAGACCCGCGGTGACATCGACGTACGGCTGTTCTTGGACCTGAAGTTGCACGATATCCCGAACACCGTCGCAGGCGCGGCCCGAGCCGTTGCCCAGCTGCGGCCGGACTATCTCACCGTGCATGCCGGCGCCGGCGTCGCGGCGGTCACCGCCGCCGCCGAGGCGCTGCCGGACTGCATGATCGCGGGCGTGACCGTCCTCACGTCACTGTCCGAACGCGACATTGCCCAGATCGGGCTGGCCGGCCCCTCGGTGGAGGCGGCGCGCCGGTTGGGTGCCCTGGCGGTCGGCGCCGGCGCCCGGGCGCTGATCTGCTCGCCGCAGGAGGTGGCCGCGGTGCGTGCCGAGGTCGGGCCCGGCGTCGTGCTGATCACCCCCGGCG
>JALZAK010000042.1 GCA_030948385.1 Actinomycetota bacterium | reverse complement strand
TGGCCCGGCGGGTGCGCTCGGGGATGGCCTCGGTGAACTCCGTCGCCGCTTTCGCCGGCATCGGCCCGCTGCCGTTCGGCGGGGTGGGCGAGTCAGGTTTCGGCCGGATCCACGGTGCCGACGGGCTGCGGGAGTTCGCTCGAGCCAAGTCGATCACCCGCCAGCGGCACCGGCCGCTGATCCGGTCGGTCACCTTCGAGCGCACGGCCCGTGACGAGGCCCGGTTGGCCACCCTCGTCAGGTTGCTGCACGGCCGCGGCTAGCGGTACTGGCGACCCGCAGGCTCCGGCGAGAGCGGCGGCCGGTCGCGGATCAGGTCGGCGGCCCGCTCGGTCAGCGCGATAGTGGGTGCATTGGTGTTGCCGCGGGGCGCCGCCGGCATCACCGACGCGTCGACCACCCGCAGCCCGTCGACGCCGTACACCCGCAACTGCGGGTCGACCACGGCCAGCTCGCCGGTGCCCATCGCGCAGGTGGACACCGGGTGGTACAGCGTCTCGACGTTGCCGCGTACGTAGTCGCGCAACGCATCGGCACTCGAGCAGTCCGGACCGGGAAGGTGCTCGCGGGACAGGTGCCGGGCCAGCGCCGGCAGGGCGGCAATTCCCCGCGCGGCCTCTATGCCGGCCACCAACGCATCGACGTCGGCCGACTCACTGAGATAGGCCGGGTCGATCGCCGGTTGCCACCGGGGGTCGGCCGAGCGCAGCCGCAGGCTGCCCCGGCTGGCCACCGAGATCAGGGTTGGCCCCATGGTGAATCCGTGGCCGAGTGGCTCGGAGAGCCCGTGGTCGAGGAAGGCGGCCGGCGCGACGTGGAGCTGCAGGTCCGGCGCCGGCAGGCCGGCCCGGCTGCGGAAGAACGCGCCGGCCTCGGCGACGTTGGACGTCAGCATGCCCCGATGGGTCAGGCGCCACCGGAGCAGGTCGCGCAGCCCGTAGTCGTTGAGGTCGCGGTCGATGCCGCGGGTGAACCACAGCACCGGCACGATCGGATGGTCCTGCAGGTTGGCGCCGACCCCGGGCAGGTCCACGGCCACCTCGATCGCGTGCTCGGCCAGGTGCGCCGCGGGCCCTATCCCGGACAGCATCAGTAGTTGGGGGCTGTTCACGGCACCGCCGGCGAGCAGGACCTCGGCTCCCGCGCGGGCGGAGACCTCCTCGCCATGCCGGCGGTACGCCACGCTCACCGCCCTGCCGTGCTCGACCACGATGCGGGTCACCAGTGCGTCGGTGTGCAGGGTGAGGTTCGGCCGGCCCAGCGCCGGATGCAGGTAGGCATCCGCCGCCGACCAGCGCCGGCCGGCCCGCATGGTCAGCTGGTAGGCGCCGATCCCCTCCTGCGCGGCACCGTTGAAGTCCTCGACCGGGGCCAGGCCCCAGTCGGCGCCGGCGGTGAGAAACGACCGGGACAGTCGGTGCAGGTGCCGGGGGTCCTCGACCCGTAGCGGCCCGCCCACGCCGTGGAACGCGGACGCCCCCCGGGCCTGGTCCTCGGAGCGGCGGAAGTAGGGCAGCAGATCGGCGTATCCCCAGCCGGCGCAGCCGTAGTCGTCCCGCCAGCTGTCGTAGTCCAGCGGGTTGCCCCGGATGTAGATCATGGCGTTGATCGACGAACTGCCGCCGAGCAGCTTGCCCCGCGGCCAGTACAGGCAACGGCCGTGGGCGTGCTTCTGCTCGACGGTCGTATAGGCCCAGTCGTGGCGGGTCCGGAACAGCTGCGAGAACGCCAGCGGGATGTGCACCTCGTCGGCATCGTCGCGGCCGCCGGCCTCCAGCAGCAGGACCTTGGTCTCGGGATCCTCGGTCAGGCGGCCGGCCAGGACGCAGCCGGCGCTGCCGGCGCCGACGATCACGTAGTCGTACATCGCGCGGAGGGTACCGCCAGCGCTCAGCCGCTGCGCTCAGCCGCGGTTGCCCTCGGCCGGCCCGAAGACGACGACCACCAGCAAGTCATCGGTGATGGAGTGGAAGCGATGCTCCTCGCCGGCCGGTACGAACATCACCGAGCCGGCCCGCACCGGGAGGTCGGCATTCCCGCTGCGCAGCACGGCTGCGCCCGAGAGAACGACGTACACCTCATCCTCGGTATGCGGGGACTGCGGGTCTGCCTCGCCGGCGGCCAGCCGGTAGATGCCGGCGGAAACGTCCGGCCGGCGCAGCACCTCCGCATAGCGCTGCCCGGCGGCGACGAGTGCGTCTCGCACCGCGGTCGGGTCGACCACCTCGGCCATCTCGCGCCTCCCTTAGAACAGCGTCGGGTTGACCGGCGCCAGGCCGCGCATGCCGTCGTAGTCCAGCACCACACAGTCGATCCCGCGGTCGGCTGCCAGCACCCGCGCCTGCGGCGTGATCGCCTGACCGGCGAGCAGCCCGCGCACCGGGCGCAGCAGGGGGTCGCGATCGAGCCGCTGCAGGTAGCGGCTGAGCTGCTCGACGCCGTCGATCTCGGCCCGGCGCTTCACCTCGACGGCGACCGCGGCCCCGGCCGGGTCGCGGCAGAGCAGGTCGACCGGCCCGATGTCGGTGGGCCATTCCCGGCGCAGCACCCGCCAGCCCGCGCCCAGCACCGCCTCGACCTGCTCGGCGAGCAATTCCTGCAAATGCAGCTCGACCCCGTCCTTCTGCAGGCCAGGGTCCACCCCCAGCTGGTGCGCGGAATCGTGCAGTACCTCGTCGATGGTGATCACCAACTGGTCGCCGGTGCGGTTGGTCACCCGCCAGACGCCGTCGGCCACCTGGATCGCGCACGGCGGGCTCATCCAGTTCAGCGGCTTGTACGCCCGGTCGTCGGCATGGACGGCGACCGACCCGTCGGCCTTGACCAGGATCAGTCGCGGCGCCATCGGCAGATGGGCCGTGAGCCGGCCCAAGTAGTCCACGCTGCACCGGGCGATCAGCAGTCGCATCAGCCCGACCGGGCGAGTGCGTGGTACTCCTCGTTGGGCAACATGTTGGTAGCCATCGCCATCCGGTTGGTGAAGTTGTACATCGCGGCCACCTCGGCGACGTCCCAGCACTCCTCGTCGCTCAAGCCGGTTGCGCGCAGCTCCGCCACGTCCTCGCGGCCGAGCTGACGCGGCGACCGGGTCAGCTTCTCGGCGTACGCGCAGATGGCCCGGCGGCGCGGATCGAGGTCTGCGCGCCGCCAGTCGAGCGTGATCCGGTCGCCCAGCACCGGGTCGCCGAGGGCCTCCCGCAGCGCCGCGCCATGTGCCACGAGGCAGTACAAGCACCCGTTGGCCATCGACACGACGACGGCGATCATCTCCCGGTCGGCAGCGTCGAGGTGCTCGGTTGGTACGTGCAGGTCCTTGAAGTGGGTGAACCAGGCCCGCAGTCGCTCCGGCCGGTAGGAGTAGGTCCGGAAGACGTTCGGGACGAAGCCCAGCTTCTCCCTGGCCTTGGCGAACAGCTTCTGCAGGTCCTCGGGCAGGTCGGCCTCGGCCGGGACCGGAAACCAGCTGCCCACCTCGCTCATGGCAGCACGGTACGCCGGGCGGTAGCGTGCGGGCATGACGCTCGCACACAAGCTGGTGGGCAACGCGATGCAGATGGCGGTCTGCCAGCTCGGCGAGGGCCAGACGGTGTACTGCGAGGCCGGCAAGTTCCTGTGGAAGACCACGAACGTCGGGGTCGAGACCCGGCTCACCCGCCCGGTCGGCAACCAGGCCGGCGCGCCGGCGGCGGCCGGCGGCTTCCTGCAGAAGGCACTCGACGTCGGCAAGCGGGTGCTGGCCGGCGAGAGCTTGGCGTTCCAGTACTACAGCGCGTACGGAGGCACCGGCCTGGTGTCCTTCGCCGGCGTGCTGCCCGGTGAGATGCGCGCCCTGGAGCTCGACGGCAGCCGCGGGTGGTACGCCGAGAAGGACGCCTTCGTCGCCGCCGAGGCATCGGTCAACTTCGACATCGCATTCTCCGGGCTGCGCACCGGGATGAAGGGCGGCGAGGGGTTCGTCCTGGAGAAGTTCACCGGGCTGGGCACCGTGCTGATCGCCGGCGCCGGCAACTTCATCGAGCTCAACCCGGCAAAGTACGGCGGCAAGATCCAGGTCGATACCGGCTGCGTAGTGGCGTTCGAGGACACCGTGCGCTACGGCGTCGAGCGGGTCGGCCAGCTCAACATGCAGACCGCGATGACGGCAATGTTCGGCGGCGAGGGGCTGAACCTGGCCACCCTCGAAGGTGACGGCCAAGTGATCCTTCAGTCGATGACCATCGAGGGCCTGGCCAAGGCGCTGGCGAAGAACATGGGCGCCGGCGACGAAAAGAGGGGCCCGCTTGGCGGGCTGCTCTCCGGCAGTCTGGAGTAGCGATGGGTTTCTTGGACAAGGCCAAAGAGGCCGCCGCGCAGGCCCAGCAGAAGGCCCAGCAGGGGCTGGCGCAAGGCCAGGCGAAGGTCGGCGAGATGCAGAGCAAGCGACAAGGCGACTCCTTGCTGCACGATCTCGGCGCCGCCTATTACGCCCAGCAGCGCAGCGGCGGCTCGGCCGATGCAGTGTCTGCCGCGCTCGCGGCGATCGACGCGCATGTCGCGAGCAACGGCCCGCTCGATGCCGGCGCCGGCGCGCCGCCCGGACAGACGACACCCGGCCAGCCGACGCCACCGGCACAGGCCGGCGGATACGGGCTCGACGACCTCTAGACCAGCGGCCGGCTCAGGTACAGGGCCACCTCGCCACGCGCTCCCGTGCCGTCGTACAGCGTCGTGTCCAGCCCACAGATCTCGAAGCCGAGCTTGCGGTAGGCCGACACCGCCGGCTGGTTGACGTTGCTGGTCTCCAGCCAGAGATGGGCTGCCGGAGTCTGCCTGCCATGGACCAGCACCGCCTCGACGAGCGCTCGGGCGACCCCGCGCCGCCTGGCGCCGCGGTCGACGTAGAGGTGACACAGCTGCAACCGCCGGTTCCAGTCGTGGTACGCCGTCGCCGCGAAACCGCAGAGCGAGCCGCCCAGGGCCGCGACGAACCCGCAATCCCATCCGGTTCCGGCCTGCGCCAGCGCCTCGTCGAGCGGGAACTGCTTGGTCACGGCGGGCTCGAGCGGCTGTTCTGCGAGGACGAAGGAATCGCCGTCCCGCCGCACCTGCAGGCCGACATCGCAGGAGAAGCCGGCGTCAATCCGCAACAGCTCCTGCGCATCCGCCGGCAGGCGCACCCCGCGGATCTCGGGACCCGCGGTCACGTCCTACTCAGCGCTGAGCGGATAGCAGGTGGTGGAGCAGGATCAACTGCGTCACGGCGAGCGGGGCGCTGCGCTGGTCCGGACCGATCGCGCCCAGGCCGGTGGGGACCGGCTGGTCCAGCCCGATGTCCTCCCAGATCAGCCGCTCGACACGGGAACTGTCCGCCTCGGGTGCGTAGCCGTGCACGTGCAGCGCATCGACCGGGCGTTCGTCGCCGTCTCGCATCATCTTCAGATGAATGGCAGACGTGTGCTCGACGATGCGCACCAGCGGCGGATGCGGCACGGTAGGGCGGAGCAACAAAGTGGCCGACAGTGGCGTGTCCGGCGGGTCGTCGCGACCGGCGATCGGCGCGAACTGCACGACGATGTCGGCGTCGGCCCGCTGCGAGCGAATGAACTCCTCCGACTCCGGCTCACGGCGCTCCAGCTCTTCGAGAACCTGCTCGCGGCTGTACCCGCGAGCACCGGTGTCACGGGAGAGCTTCCACTTGGTGCGCACCGCCTCGGGCGGGTCGAGGTAGACGGTGACGTCGAAGCAGGAGCGCATCAGCTTGGTGTGCAAGGGAAGTAGCCCCTCGACGATCACGAACTCCTTGGGTTCCACCAGGGTCGGCCGGTCCAACGTCCCCGTCTCGTGGTTGTACACCGGCTTGAGGATCGGCTGGCCGGTGGCGATGAGCTGCAGGTGCTGCTCCATGATCGAGACGTAGTTGCACTCGGGGTGCAGGGCCGTGAAGGGCACCTGGCGCCGTTCCGCACGGTCGTAGCGGTGATAGTCGTCGGTGCAGATCGACGTGCTGCGATCCCGGCCGAGAGCCTCGACCAGCCCGCCGGCCAGTGTCGTCTTCCCGGCGGCGCTGTCGCCGGCAATCCCCAGCATGAAGGGCCTTATCGTCGGGTGGTCACGGCGAGCCCGCTCCATCGACATCACCTTGTGCGGCATCCCGACAACGCTACGCGATGGGTTCGCCGCCCGATCCGCTCCGATCCCCGGCGGCTCGGCGCACCGCCCGATGCCGGATAAATCGCGGCGCCCCGGCCGGCCCGGCCGCCTTCACCAGATGGGCCAGGAACAGCCCGGCCGGCGCCGGCAGCTCGGCCCGGGTCACCACATGCCAGGGCCGGTTCAGCGGCGTTCCCGGGGCCCGCAGGACCGTCAGCTGGCCGGCCGCCAGCTCCCGGGAAACCGCCGAGCGGGACACCAGCGTGACGCCCAGGCCGGCCACCGCGCCGGCGATGACCGCGCCGTTCGCGCCCAGGGTGAGCCGTGCCGGCGCCAGCTCGTGTTCGGCGAGATAGCCCAGCATCGTCTCGCGGGTTCCCGAGCCCGGCTCGCGCAACAGCCAGGGCAGCCCACCCAGCCGGTCCAGGCTGGATCCGCCGGCGCGGGCACCGGGGACCAGCCGCGGAGCGGCGACCAGAACGAGCTCGTTGTCCGCGACCGCCCGGCTGACCAGGGATGAGGATGCCGGCGGCCGGCCGGCCACCGCCAGGTCCACCTCGTGGGCGAGCAGCCGGCGGAACACCTCGTCCCGCGAGCCCACCTCGAGACCGACGTGGGCATCCGGAAAGCGATCTCGGAAGGTGGCCAGGTAGGTGGGCACCACCTGCTCCGCGGCGGTCGGCACGGCCGCCAGCCGGACCTCGCCCCGCTCCGGGTGCTCGCCGTCGCGGGCCGCGATCAGCGCCTCGTCGAGCAACCCGAGAATGCGCCGGGCGTATCCCGCGTACACGGTTCCCTCCTCGGTCAGCCGCACCCCGCGCCCGTCCCGCTCCAACAGCCGCACGCCCAGCTCGCGCTGTAGCCCGGCCATCGAGGCCGAGACGGCCGACTGACTCACCACGAGTTGCCCGGCCGCATCGCTGACCGATCGGGCGTCAGCGACTGCCAGGAATGTGCGGAGTTGGTGGGGAGTCATCCGGGCGGCCCTTCGCATCCATAAGCTATCGCTCATAGCATATATAGAGTTTCAGCATAGACATCTCACGTTTTCCGGCCCACCATGAATACATCCCCGACAGCCCCCATCGGACGAAGGTGACCGGATGGCCGCGGAAACGCAAGAGAAGGGTCGCTGGTCTGCCGGCGTCCAGTCCTACGCCGGCATGGGCTACTACAACGCCGACTACGTACCCAAGGACACCGACATCCTGGCGGCCTTCCGGATCACCCCGCAGGAGGGGGTCGACCCGATCGAGGCGGCCGCGGCCGTTGCGGGTGAGTCCTCAACGGCCACCTGGACGGTTGTCTGGACCGACCGGCTGACCGCGCACGAGCACTACCAGGCCAAGGCGTACAGCGTCGAGCGGGTGGGCGACACCGATCAGTACATCGCGCGGATCGCGTACGACATCGATCTGTTCGAGGAGGGATCGGTCGCCAACCTCACCTCGTCGATCATCGGCAACGTGTTCGGCTTCAAGCCGCTCAAGGCGTTGCGGCTCGAGGACATGCGCATCCCTACCCAGTACGTCAAGACCTTTCAGGGTCCGCCGCACGGCATCGTGACCGAGCGTGAGTACCTCAACAAGTACGGCCGGCCGCTGCTCGGCGCGACCGTCAAGCCCAAGCTGGGGTTGTCGGCGCGGAACTACGGCCGCGTCGTCTTCGAGGCACTGCGCGGCGGGCTGGACTTCACCAAGGACGACGAGAACATCAACAGCCAGCCGTTCATGCGCTGGCGGGACCGCTACCTCTACGCGATGGAGGGCGTGTACAAGGCGATGGCGGCCACCGGTGAAATCAAGGGTCATTACCTCAACATCACCGCCGGGTCGATGGAGGAGATGTACGAGCGCGCGGAGTTCGCCAAGGAGCTCGGCAGCGTCGTCGTCATGCAGGACCTGACGGTGGGCTACACGGCGATGCAGTCGATGTCCTACTGGGCCCGCAAGAACGGCGTCCTGCTCCACCTGCATCGCGCCGGCCACGGCACCTATACCCGGCAGAAGACGCACGGGGTGAGCTTCCGCGTCATCTGCAAATGGGTGCGGATGATCGGGGTCGACCACGTGCACGCGGGCACGGTTGTCGGCAAGCTCGAGGGCGACCCGGCGACCACCCGCGGCTTCTACGACACGCTGCGCCTGGACCACGTGGAGGAGAACCCGGCCAACGGCATCTTCTTCACCCAGGACTGGGCGTCGATGCCCGGAGTGATGCCGGTCGCCTCCGGCGGGATCCACGCCGGCCAGATGCACCAGTTGCTCGACTATCTCGGCGAGGACGTCATCCTGCAGTTCGGTGGGGGCACGATCGGCCACCCGATGGGGGTGGGTGCCGGCGCCAAGGCCAACCGGGTCGCCACCGAGGTGATGATCAAGGCACGGAACGAGGGTAGAGATGTGCTCAAGGAGGGCGAGGACATCCTCAAGAACGCTGCGAAGAGCTGCCCCGAGCTGAGCATGGCCATGGACACCTGGGGTGACATCACCTTCGACTACACCTCGACCGACGCCCCCGATGTGACACCCACCGCGACCAGCAGCGCCGGATAGGAGTGCCGTGAAGATCACCCAGGGGACGTTCTCCTACCTTCCCGAGCTCACCGACGAGGAGATCACCGCGCAGGTGCAGTACTGCCTGGACCACAACTGGGCGGTCGGCCTGGAGTTCACCGACGACCCGCATCCACGCAACGTCTACTGGGAGATGTGGGGGCTTCCGATGTTCGACGTCGAGGACGCGGCTGGGGTGATGACCGAAGTGACGGCCTGCCGGGAGGCCTACCCGTCGCACTACATCCGGGTGTCGGCCTTCGACGCCCGGTTGGGCCGGCAGACCACCGCCTTGTCGTTCCTGATCCAGCGGCCGGCGGACGAGCCGGGCTTCCACCTGGAACGCCAGGAGGGCCACGACCGGACGATCCGCTACACGCTGCGCAGCTACGCCGCCAACCAGCCCGAGGGCCAACGTTACGGCCGTGAGTAGCCCGGGCGGGAGCGGGTTCGAGTTGCCGCGCCCAGGGCGGGCCGGCGATCAGGCCGCAGCGGAGGTAGCCGCGGCAGCCGAGGCGGAGAAGCCAGACCAGCCACTGCCCGACGACGCCGTGCTCCACGTCGATGAGATGCGCCGCGAGTCCGATGTGGACAGTGTGCTGGAACGCCTGGACGCCGAGCTGGTGGGCCTCGTACCGGTGAAGACCCGCATCCGGGAGATCGCAGCTCTGCTGCTGGTCGACCGGATGCGCGACCGCTTCGGTCTGACCGCCGCCCGGCCGGCGCTGCACATGTGCTTCACCGGCAGCCCCGGCACCGGCAAGACGACCGTCGCGCTGCGCATGGCGGAGTTGCTGCACGGGATGGGATACCTGCGCCGCGGGCACCTCGTCTCGGTGACCCGCGACGATCTCGTCGGGCAGTACATCGGGCACACCGCGCCTAAGACCAAAGAGGTGCTCAAGCGCGCCATGGGCGGCGTGCTGTTCATCGACGAGGCGTACTACCTCTACAAGGAGGACAACGAGCGCGACTACGGCGCGGAGAGCATCGAGATCCTGCTGCAAGTCATGGAGAACCAGCGGGACGACATCGTGGTCATCCTCGCCGGCTACAAGGACCGGATGGATGACTTCTTCCGGTCCAATCCCGGGATGAGCTCGCGGATCGCGCACCACATCGACTTCCCCGACTACACCGTGGACGAGCTCGCCGCGATCGGCGGCCTGATCGCCGCGGAACACCAATACGCCATGTCCGAGGACACCCAGCGGGTGTTTCGCGACTACCTGGAGCGCCGGAAGGGCCAGCCGCGGTTCGCCAACGCCCGCAGCGTGCGCAATGCGATCGAGCGGGCCCGGCTGCGGCACGCCAACCGGCTCGTCAGCCAGCCTGGCGCGACCGTGACCAAAGCCCAGTTGGAGAGCCTGGAGCCGGCCGACTTCCTGGCCAGCCGAGTCTTCGATGCCGACCCCGCCGGAGGCGACTGACAGCACGTCTGGAGAATTGCAGAGAACCCTTTGCAGAGATCCCTCTGTAGCGCTACGGTCAGCCTCATGGAGAGACGCACCAAGCCCGAACCCACCGAGCGGGTGCTCGACGCGCGCAGCCTGCGCGGCCTGGCCCACCCGCTGCGGATCCGGATGCTGACCCTGCTCCGAACCGATGGCCCGGCCACCGCCACGCAGCTGGGAAACCGGCTCGGCGAGAGCAGCGGCACGACGAGCTGGCACCTACGGCAGCTGGCCGAGTACGGATTCATCGAGGAGGTCCGGGGCCGCGGGACCGCCCGGGAACGGTGGTGGCAAGCGGCGCAGCAGCGCACCCGGCTGACCGAGACGGTGGACCTGTCCGACCCGGAGACCCGCGGTGCCCTCGACGTGTACCTACACGAGGTACTCACCATGTACTTCCACCGCACCGCCGCGTTCCTGGCCGAGCGGGAGGGCTGGGGCGAGGAGTGGAACAACTCCTGGACGCTGTCCAACTGGGAATTGCCGCTCACCGCCGCCGAGACGCGCGATCTGCTCGAACAACTCGAACGGCTGATCGAAAGCTTCCGGCGAGAGCCGCGGCCTGGTGACGCCCTGGTCGAGTTCCAGCTCGCCGGCTACCCCCGCCGCCGACCGGCGGATCCGTCATCGCCGACGGGCGCGCCATGACAGTTGCTGCCCAGCGCGACCGGCGGCCTCTGCTTGCCCTGCTGGCCGCCAACACGGTGTCCATCACGGGAAACTCGATGACCTTCCTTGCGGTGCCCTGGTTCGTCCTGCAGACGACCGGCAGCCCCACCCGTACCGGCATCACCGCCTTCTGCGAGGGCGTGGCCTTCGTGCTGTCCTCGCTCTTCGGCGGCTTGGCGGTGGACCGGCTGGGCCGGCGCCGAGTCAGCGTGGCATCCGACCTGGTCAGCGGCGCGGCCATCGCGTCGATCCCGCTGGCGCACCTGACCGTCGGCCTGCCCTTCCCGCTGCTGTTGGTGCTCGTCAGCATCGCGGCTCTGGTCCGCGCGCCCGGCGACACAGCTCGCGAGGTGCTGGTCCCCGCGCTGGTCCGGCGGGCAGCTACGTCCCTGGAGCGGGCAACCAGTGCCTACGACGGGGTGTCCCGCGGCGCGCGCATGCTCGGGGCGCCGCTGGCCGGCGTGCTGATCGCGCTGGTCGGGTCGGCAAACGTGCTCTTCGTCGACGCCGGCACCTTCCTGATCTCCGCGCTGCTCGTCCGGCTTCTCGTGCCCGACGCACCGGCCGAGAATGCCGGCGGGGCCGGCTCGGAGCGCCGGCAGTGGCTGGCCGACCTGCGGGAGGGCGTCGCGTATCTGGGCCGCGATCGGCTCTTGGCGGCCACCGTTGTGATGGTGATGGTCACCAACATGCTGGATGCCGCCTACGGCTCGGTGCTGGCCCCGGTGTTCGCCAAGCATGTGCTGGGCAGCGCCATCGGCCTGGGCTTGATGAGCGGGGTCTTCGGCGGCGGCGCCCTGCTCGGGACGCTGGGCTACGGCGTGATCGGGCCACGGCTGCCGCGACGTGCCATCTTCGCCGGCGCGTTCCTGCTAGCGGGGGCACCGCGGTTTGTTGCGCTTGCGGCCGAACCCGGCCTGCCGGTGATCCTCGTCGTGATGTTCGTCGCCGGCGTCGCCTGCGGCGCCATCAACCCCATCCTGGGCGCGGTGCTGTACGAGCGGATCCCGGAACCCTTGCAGGGCCGGGTGTTCGGCGTCGTGACCGCCGGCAGCTTCGCAGCGATACCGTTCGGCGCTCTTGGCGCCGGCTACTTGATCGGGCTCTTCGGCCTGCGCAGCAGCCTGTTGCTCGTCGGCACTGCGTACTTGGTCGTCACCCTGTCCCCGCTGGTGTTCCCCTCGTGGCGCGAGATGGACGCCTAGAGGTTGTTGGCGGCCCGGATCAGCTCGACCACCGCGGCGACCACCCGGGTCAGGTCGAAGTCCGCCGGGGTGAAGACTCCGGCAACGCCGTGACGTCGGAGGACCTCGGCGTCGCGCGGCGGAATGATGCCACCGACCACGACCGGCACGTCGGTCAGACCGGCGGCGCGCAGGCCGGCGACCACCTCCGGCACCACGCCTAGATGCGCACCCGACAGCACCGACAACCCGACGGCGTGCACGTCCTCCTCAACCGCGGTGGCGACGATCTGTGCCGGCGTGAGCCGGATGCCTTGGTAGACCACCTCCAGGCCGGCGTCCCGGGCGCGTACTGCGACCTGCTCGGCACCGTTGGAGTGCCCGTCGAGCCCCGGCTTGCCGACCAGGAACTTCAGCCGCCGTCCCAAGTCGGCCTCGGTGGCGCGCACCCGCTCCTGGACCGCCGTCAGCCCGGAGTCGGAGCCGCCGGCGACGACCGCGCCGGCAACCCCGGTCGGCGCGCGGTACTCCCCGAACACCTCACGCAGCGCCCCGGCCCACTCCCCCGTCGTGACGCCGGCCCGCGCGCAGCGCAGGCTCGGCTCCATCAGATTGTCTTCAGTCGCGGCCGCCTCGGTCAGCGCGGACAGAGCCTCCCGCACAGCGGCGGCATTTCGGGCCGAGCGCCACTCCGCCAGCGCCTGCACGGCGGCACGCTCTGCGGCAGGGTCGATGGTCATGATCGCGGCGTCGAGGTCGGCCACCAGCGGGCTGGGCTCGGTCGTCGTGAAGCGGTTCACCCCGACGACAACGGATTCCCCGGTCTCGATCCGCCGGCGGTGCTCGGCCAGCGAGCGGACCAGCTCGGTCTTCAGGTACCCGCTCTCCACCGCGGCCACCGACCCGCCGAGTTCCTGCACCCTCGCCATTTCACTACGCGCACCCTCCACAATGGACTCCACCTTGCCGGCGACAACCGATGAACCCGCGAACAGGTCGTCGTACTCGAGCAAGTCACTCTCGAAGGCAAGTACTTGCTGGAATCGAAGCGACCACTGCTGATCCCAGGGGCGGGGCAGGCCGAGGGCCTCGTTCCAGGCCGGCAACTGAACGGCCCGCGCCCGAGCATCTCGAGACAAAGTGACGCCGAGCATCTCCAACACGATCCGCTGCACGTTGTTCTCCGCCTGCGCCTGCGTCAATCCCAGCGAATTGACCTGAACGCCGTACCGGAATCGTCGCTGCCGGGGGTCACCCACCCCGTATCGCGCCAGCGTGAGCTCGTCCCAGAGCTGTACGAAGGCGCGCACCTTGCACATCTCCTCGACGAAGCGCACGCCCGCGTTGACGAAAAAGGAGATCCGGGCCACCACATCGCCCATCTGCGCAGCAGCCACCTGCCCCGAATCGCGCACGGCGTCGAGGATGGCTATTGCCGTGCACAGCGCGAAGGCGACCTCCTGGACCGGTGTCGCGCCGGCCTCCTGCAGGTGGTAGGAGCAGACGTTGACCGGGTTCCACTTCGGCATCGCTGACAACGTGTGCGCGATGGTGTCGGTGGTCAGCCGCAGTGAGGGCGCCGGCGGGAACGCGTAGGTGCCCCGTGACAGGTACTCCTTGAGAATGTCGTTCTGCGTGGTCCCGGCCAGGTCCGAGACGTCGGCACCTTGCTCTTGCGCCACCACCTGATAGAGGGCGAGCAGCCACATCGCGGTCGCGTTGATCGTCATCGAGGTGTTAGTCCGGGCCAGCGGGATGCCCTCGAACAGCCGCCGCATGTCGCCGATGTGCGCTACCGGGACGCCCACCCGACCCACCTCGCCGCGGGCCAACTCGTGGTCGGCGTCGTATCCGGTCTGGGTGGGCAGGTCGAAGGCCACCGACAGCCCGGTCTGGCCCTTGTCGATATTCCGGCGGTACAGCGCGTTCGATTCCGCAGCGGAGGTGTGCCCGGCGTACGTACGCATCACCCACGGCTCGTCGCGCCGGCCGGGCGTCGACGGCTGTGGCACAACCGCTCCTCGGGTCGGTGCGGGCCAGCCTAACGGGCGGTTTGCATTGCGGCCGGTTCCTCCCGGAGCACCCGGTTCAGCCGGGTCAGCCGCAGGAGCCTGCTCACCCGAGGGGGCACGTTGCGCAGCACCAACGCGCGTCCGGCCGCCTCGGCCCGGCGGGCGGTCCCCAGCAGCATGGCCAGGCCGGTCGCGTCGAGCTGTTCCAGCCCAGCCAGGTCGAGAGTCACCGGCCCGGTCCCTTGGTCGACAGCTGCGTGCAGGGTGCGCCGGTAGGAGGCAACCGTGGACACGTCCAGGCGGCCGGCGAGGATCAGCGGCGCACCGCTCTCATCCATCGCTTGCCTCCGCTGCCCGACCGCCTCTAGTCATAAGGACGCTATGGGGCGGCGGATGGTTGCATCCGACCAGCGACCATTCCTGACCGAACAGGTGAGCCGGGCGTCCACCATTCGGTGGACCCCGGTGCCACCGGCCGGTCGTGCCGGCCCCCGGGGGTGCCCGGCAGACTCTCCTTATGGACGCCGACATCGCAATCGACGTACGGGGCCTGCACAAGCGGTACGGGCAGCAGGCCGCTGTGGACGGCCTGGATCTCGACGTTCGCCGCGGGGAGGTGTTCGCCCTGCTCGGGCCCAACGGCGCCGGCAAGACGACCACGGTCGAGATCCTGGAGGGCTACCGGCGGCGGGACAGCGGCGAGGTGCAGGTGCTCGGCGAGGATCCCGGCCGGCCCGCCCGCGCCTGGCGGTCCCGGATCGGCATCGTGCTGCAGAGCGTCAACGACGCCGCCGAACTGACGGTCCAGGAGATGGTCACGCACTTCGCCTGTTACTACCCGGACGCCCGCTCACCCGATGAGGTGATCGACCTGGTCGGGCTGACCGAGAAGCGCCGGGCCCGCATCCGCCAACTCTCCGGCGGCCAGCGACGCCGCCTCGATGTCGCACTGGGCATCCTCGGCCGCCCGGAACTGCTGTTCCTCGACGAGCCCACCACGGGATTCGACCCCGAGGCGCGCCGGCAATTCTGGTCCCTCATCCACCAACTCAACGACGAGGACACCACCATTTTGCTCACCACGCACTACCTGGAAGAAGCCGAGGCCCTGGCTGACCGGGTGGGGGTGGTCAATGCCGGCCGGATCATGGAGGTGGGACCACCGCAGACACTCGGCGGCCGCGACCGCGGGGCCGCCACGGTCAGCTGGATGGGGCCAGACGGCGCCCAGACGAAGCAAACCGACACCCCGACCGCGCTGGTCGCGCAACTCGCGGCCGGATTCGACGGGGAGATACCCGGACTCAGCGTGCACCGTCCCTCCCTCGAGGAGGTCTACCTCGCCATGATCGGAAGCAGCCGATGACCCGCACCGACACGACAGCCGCACCGGCCAGAGCGCTGGCCGGCCGATCCGCCCTGCGCGTCGGCCTGCGTCGTGGCTACATCGAGATCCGGCAGTTCCTGCGCGAACGCGACGCCGTGGTGTTCAGCCTCGGCTTCCCGGTCGGGATGATGATCTTGTTCGCGTCGATCTTCCACGGCAAGATCGGCAATACCGGCGTGGACTTCCGGCAGGTGTTCATCTCGGGGATGATCGCCTCGGGGATCATGTCGACCAGCTTCCAGAGTCTCGCCATCAGCATCGCCCAGGAGCGTGACGACGGCACGCTCAAGCGGCTCGCCGGCACGCCGATGCCGCGAGCGGCGTACTTCATCGGCAAGGTGGTCCTGGTCGTGGTGACCGGCACCTTCGAGACCGTCCTGCTCCTCGCGATCGGGACCGCGTTCTTCGGTCTGCACCTGCCGGCCTCGGGCGCCCGTTGGCTCACCCTGATCTGGGTGTTCGGCCTGTCCATGGTCGCGTGCTCCTTGCTCGGTATCGCGATGAGCAGCGTTCCGCGAAGCGGGCGCGCTGCTGCCGCAGTCGTGACCCCTCCGTTCATCCTGTTGCAGTTCATCTCGGGGGTGTACTTCCTCTTCAGCGCCCTGCCGCGCGGCCTGCAGCAGGTGGCAGCGGTGTTCCCACTGAAATGGATGACCCAGGGGCTGCGGTCAGTGTTCCTGCC
Organism: Actinomycetota bacterium; assembly: GCA_030948385.1. Taxonomy (GTDB): domain Bacteria; phylum Actinomycetota; class Actinomycetes; order Mycobacteriales; family QHCA01; genus QHCA01. The sequence continues at coordinate 6,562 of JALZAK010000042.1, read as the reverse complement.
GGACACGTTCACGGGGCAGGAGGCTGCTCACTCCTGGGAGCACGGCAAGATGGCACTTGTGCTGCTCGCCTGGTGCGTCGGAGGTTTGGTGCTCTGCCTGCGTACCTTCCGCTGGAAGGGCCGGCGGGACGGATGAGCCCTGCCGGCGAGCAGCACGTCTGGGTGCGCTACCAGCGATGGTGGCACGGCTGTTTCGCCGGCATGGTCATCCTCACCCTGGTGCTGCTCGCCGCGGACAATGCGCCGCCCAACCGCCGGCTGGTCGCGGCGGGCTGCATCCTCGCCCTGGTGGGCTGGTACGTGGTGATCGGGGCGCGCCAGATAAATACCTACGGTCGCCGCCGGGACCTGCTGGCCGCCGTCGGCACCATCGTGCTGGTGCTGGCCGGCTTCGCCGCGGCCACTCCGGTGGCCGCGATGCTGTTCATCGTCTACCCCCAACTGTTCGCCTACCTCGACGAGCTGCGCTACACGCTGCCGGCGGTGGCCGTGTTGACCATCGGCGTGGCCCTTGTCGACGCTGCCCGGGCGGGCTGGACCGGTGCGGGGACGCTGGCCGCGCTCGGCGGCGGTGCCGTCTCACTGGCGTTCGCCGTGCTCATCGGCGTCTGGATCACCAAGATCATCGAGCAGAGCCGGGACCGGGCCGGGCTGATCGACCAGCTGGAGGCGACCCGGGAGAAGCTCGCCACAGCGCACCACGAGGCCGGCGTGGCGGCCGAGCGCGAGCGGCTGGCGCGCGAAATTCACGACACACTGGCGCAAGGCTTCACCAGCCTCGTGATGCTGGTCCAGGCCGCAGAGGCCGAGGTCGGCAGGTCCGACGAGCTGGTGCTCCGGCACCTGGCCCTGGCCGAGCGCACCGCCCGGGAAAACCTGGCCGAGGCCCGCTCGCTGGTCGCCGAAACGGGCCCGAGCTCGCTGCGCTCGGCATCGCTCGCCGAGGCACTGAATCGGCTGACCGAACGGTTCCGCGACGAGACCGGCGTGCAGACGCGCTTCGAGATAGCCGGGACCCCGACGCGGCTGGACGGCAGTACTGAGGTCGTCGCCCTGCGGGTAGTCCAGGAGGCGCTGAACAACGTACGCCGGCACGCCGGGGCCGGCCGCGTCGAGGTCCGACTGTCCTATGTGGACGATGGGGTGGCAGTGGCGGTGCACGACGATGGTCGGGGGTTCGTGCCGGCGCAGGCCGAGGGCTTCGGGCTGCGCGGGATGCGAGCCCGGGTGGGCCAGGCCGGCGGCGACGTCTGCGTCGACAGCGCACCGGGCCGGGGCACTCGGCTGGAGGTATCACTTCGGTGAGCGTCCGGTTGATCATCGTGGACGACCACCCGGTGGTCCGCGCGGGACTTCGCGCGATGCTGCTGACCGACCCCGCCCTCGACGTTGTCGGGGAGGCGGCCTCCGGTCCGGAGGCTCTCGCCATGGTCAAGAAACTGCGCCCGCAGGTGGTGCTGATGGACCTGCAGATGCCGGGGATGGATGGCGCGACGGCGACCGGCCACATCGTCGCGGAGCAGCCTGACGTTCGGGTTCTGGTGCTGACCACGTACGACCGGGACAGCGACATCCTGCGGGCGGTCGAGGCCGGCGCCGCCGGCTACCTGCTGAAGGACACTCCCCGTGACGTGCTTGCCGTCGCCATCCAGGCGGCCGCGCGCGGCGAGACCGTACTGGCGCCCCCGGTCGCCGCCCGGCTGGTGCACCGATTGCGGACCCCGGCGGCCAGCCCCCTGACGGCCCGCGAGGTCGAGGTCCTGGCCGAAGTGGCGCAGGGACGGACGAACTCCGACGTAGGCCGTGCCCTCTACATCGGGGAGGCGACCGTCAAGACGCACCTGCTGCGCATCTTCGGCAAGCTCGGCGTGGACGACCGGACCGCCGCCGTGACGGTGGCCATCGAGCGCGGGATCCTGCCCTCGCCGCGGCGCTGACTAGCCGTCGTAGTCGTAGAACCCGCGGCCGGACTTGCGGCCCAGATCGCCGGCGCTGACCATCCGCGCCAGCAACTCCGGTGGGCAGAACTTCGGGTCGCCGGTGTCGGCGTGAATCGTGCGGCTGGCGTGCACCATGATGTCCAGCCCGGCAAGATCCATCGTGCGCAGGGGCCCCATGGTGTGGCCGAATCCCAGCTGGCAGGCGACATCGACGTCCTCGGCGCTCGCCACGCCGCTCTCCACCAGCCGGGCGGCTTCATTGGCGAACGCGGCGATCAGCCGGGTGGTCACAAAGCCGGCGACGTCCCGGTTGACCACGATGCAGGTCTTGCCGGCGCTCTCCGCGAACTCGCGGGCCCGGGCCAGCGTCGCGTCAGTCGTCTTGAGACCGCGTACCAGCTCGCAAAGCTTCATCATCGGCACCGGTGAGAAGAAGTGGGTGCCGACGACGGACTCCGGGCGGGCGGTACAGGCAGCGATCGCAGTGATGGGTATCGCGCTGGTGTTGGTCGCCAGAACGGCATCCGGCCGGCAGATCTTGTCCAGGGCGGTGAAGACCTCGCGCTTGGTCTCCAGCGATTCGAACACCGCCTCCACAACGATGTCGGCTGCCGCGAGGGCGTCGAGCTCGGTGGTGGGCGTGATGCGGGCGATGGCGGCCTCGGCGTCTGCCGCCGACATCCGATCCTTGGCGACGAAGCGGTCGTAGGATCCGCGCACCGCCGCGAGTCCGCGCCCCAGGGCGGCGTCGTCGACATCGCGCATCGCGACGTCCCAGCCGGCCTGGGCGGCAACCTGGGCGATCCCAGAACCCATCAGGCCGGCACCGACCACGCCCAGTTTCCCGGCCACAGAACTCTCCTCTCGACGCGCTGCCCGACCGACCCTACGGCGCCACGGTGTGCGCGGTCAGAATTCCAGCGGGAAGTCGGGCTCGGCGACCTCGACCCGCTCCACATCCGCGCCCAGAGCGCGCAGGTGCGCGACGAAATCGGGATAGCCGCGGTCGACGTGGGAGACATCGGAGACCTCGGTCTGACCGTCGGCGCACAGCGCGGCGAGCACCAGGCCGGCGCCGGCCCGGATGTCGGTGGCCCGGACCGGCGCGCCGGAGAGCCGCTCCCGGCCGCGGACGACCGCGTGATGGCCGTCCGTACGGACGTCCGCGCCGAGCCGGGTCAACTCGTTGACGAACATGAAGCGGCTGTCGAACACGTTCTCGGTGACCATCGACGCGCCCTCGGCCACCGCACCGAGCGCAATGGCCATCGGCAGCAGATCGGTGGGGAAGCCGGGATACGGCAGGGTGACGACGTCGACCGCGCGGGGCCGGCGATCCATGGCGACCCGGAACCCCTGGTCGTCGGCGAGGGGCTCCACCGTGGCGCCGGCAGTGACCAGCTTGTCCAGGGTGATCTCCAGGTGCCGGGAGTTGGCGCCGCGAACAGTGACATCTCCCCGGGTCATCACCGCGCCGATCGCCCAGGTGCCGGCCACGATCCGGTCCGGCAGGGAACGGTGCTGCACCGGATGCAACCCGTCGACGCCCTCGATCTCGATCATCGATGTGCCGCCGCCGGAGATCTGTGCGCCCATCCCCGTCAGCATCGTGCAGAGGTCGACGATCTCGGGCTCGCGCGCAGCGTTATCGATGACAGTGGTGCCCTTGGCCAGCACGGCGGCCATCAGGATCTGTTCGGTCGCACCGACGCTGGGAAAGTCCAGCCACACCGTCGCACCGGTGAGCCGCCCGGCCCGGGCGAGCACATACCCGTGTTCGGTGCCGACCTCAGCGCCCAACCGATTCAGGCCGGATACGTGCATGTCCAGGCCGCGGGAACCGATGTTGTCCCCGCCAGGCAGCGCCACCTTGGCCTCACCGGTGCGGGCCAGCAGCGGACCCAGCACGCAGATGGAGGCCCGCATCCGGCGGACCAGGTCATAGTCGGCTTCCGACCCGGGCCGGTCGGGGCAGTCGATGGTGACTGTGCCGGCGTCGACCTCCACGGCGCAGCCGAGCCGGCGCAGCACCTCGCCCATGATGGCCACGTCCAGAATCTCCGGAGTGCCCGTGAGGACGGTCCGGCCCTCGGCCAGCAGGGCGGCGGCCATCAACTTCAGAACGCTGTTCTTCGCCCCGGTGACCCGCACATCGCCGGCCAGCCGGGCGCCGCCGCCGATCCGGAAGAGCTCCACCCGACGGATCGTACGGTCGCCCATAGACTCGCTGGCATGGCCGTACACCTGACCCGCATCTACACCCGGACCGGAGACGACGGGACCACCGCGCTCGGCGATATGAGCCGGGTCGCCAAGACAGCTGCCCGCATCGCTGCGTTCGCCGACGTCGACGAGGCGAACGCGGCGGTCGGGGTGGCCCTGGCCCTCGGCAACTTGCCCGACGAGGTCGCCGGCGTGCTGCGGCAGGTGCAGAACGACCTGTTCGACGTCGGCGCCGACCTGTGCACGCCGGTGCGCGAGCGGCCCGACCATCCCCCACTGCGGGTCACCGAGACCCAGATCGAGCGGCTGGAGAGCGCCTGCGATCGGTTCAACGAGGCGTTGACGCCGCTGGCCAGCTTCGTCCTGCCGGGCGGGACTGCCGGCGCGGCGTTGCTGCATGTCGCTCGCACCGTCACCCGCCGGGCGGAGCGCAACACCTGGGCGTTGATCGAGGCCGAGCCGGAGCGTACGAACGCCGCACCGGTGCGCTACCTCAACCGGCTCTCCGACCTGCTGTTCATCCTGGCCAGGGTCGTCAATCCCGGCGGGGATGTTCTCTGGCAGCCGGGCGGGCCCGGCGGCGGCTGAAGCCCCTACTCAGTCGCCCAGAACCGCCCCGGGCGCGGCGGACTCCAGCCAGGACCGGAATCCGGTCAGCGCCGACTCGCCCATCGCCAGCTGCACCGGCCCGCGGGCACTGGTGCACTCCAACACGATCATGTCGGCCTGCAACGACAATCGCTCCGGTCCGGTAGGGGTGCGCCGGCGCAGCACCGACAGGTCGCGACGGGACAGCACCCGGCGGGGCCGCGGAGAGAGGCTGAATACCCGGAACCACTGCAACTCGTCGCCGACGAATCGCCCCGTCCCGAGCAGCCAGCCGCGCCCGTGGGTGCGCTCCCGCAGCCGAAGACTCAGCTCCACGGTTCCACCACCGCGGGAGATCAGCCACCGCCGCAGCGCAAAGGCAACCACCAGCCCGACGGGTAGGAGCAGCGCTGCCACAACATCGGCGTACAGCGGCATGTCCCCGGCCCCCCGGCCCGGATCTAGACCGACTCGCCGGCGGCTCGCAGCCGCCCCATCGCGCGAGATCTCGCCGCTTGGGCGTCGTCGTCGTCGCGATCCGCGCCGCTGGTGCCCTCGAGTGCCTGCCGGGCCCGTGCAACGTCGACATCCTCGGCCAGCTCAGCCGTCTCGGCCAGGATGGAGACGCCCTCGTCGGTCACCGAGAGGAAGCCGCCGTGGACGGCGGCGACGATCTCCTCGCCGCCGTCTTGCTGGATGCGGACCACCCAGCCTTCGGCTAACTCACCCAGCAGCGGCGCATGGCCGGGCAGGACCCCCAGCTCCCCCTCCGTCGTCCGGGCGATCACCATGGTGGCCTCACCAGACCACAGCGGCCGCTCAACGGAGACGAGCTCGACGTGTAGAGGATCTGCCACCAACGGCTCCTTCGACGGGCGTGGGAGACGAGAAGTCTAGCCGGGCGCCGGCCGGTCTGCCGGCGGAGCCGGATCGCCCACCTGGGCGGTGCCTCCATACCCGGCCAGCGCTTGGGCGAGGTGGCCGGCGAGGGTGTCCCACTCGTCCTGTGGCAGCGGCGGCAGCACATCCATCCAGTCCGGCAGGCAGGAGCCCCGCAGCTGGAGCACGCCGGCCGGCCGGGCAATGAACCACACGTGCAGGTGCGCGCCGCCGTCTCCCCATTTATTCACGTGCACCCGCCCGACCCCAGGGACGGCGGACAGGATCCGGTCCAGCCGGACAGTGAGCACCCCGAGCTCGGCGGCCAGCGAGTCCGGAAGGTCGGCCAGGTCGTAGTGCTCGCGCGGCATCAGCAGGTACGCCGGCACCCCGGCCGGCTCGGCCAGCGTGCCCAACCGCCAATGCGCGTCGGTCCAGAGGTAGTCCTCGTCGGGCCGGTCGCGGCAGTCACACCCGGCCGGGTCCTCACCTTGCCGCGCCGGCTCCGGCAGCACCGGGTCGGCCAACGGCTTGACCAGCAACTCGCCCTCGAACGGGAAGATGTCCCATCCGGTCAGCGCCGGCGGGGCCAGCCGGCCGTTGGCGCCGTAGGCGGCCCGGACGCGCGCGGTGAACCTCTCCGCGTCGAGCCCGGCCCCGGGATCGGTCATCCGCGCACCCTACCCAGACCCCTCTCGCAGCGGGTCAGCCCTGGTCGCCCAGCTTCTTGGCGTTGGCCTCGACGTCCTCGATCCCGCCGCAGAGGAAGAACGCCTGCTCCGGCAGGTGGTCGTAATCGCCGTCAGCCAGCTTCCGGAAACTCTCGACCGTCTCCTCGCGGGAGACGAAGGAGCCCTCCTGGCCGGTGAACTGCTCGGCCACGAAAAGGTTCTGTGAGAGGAACCGCTGGATCCGCCGGGCCCGACCGACGA
>JALZAK010000025.1 GCA_030948385.1 Actinomycetota bacterium | reverse complement strand
CCGGCCGGCTGCGTCAGACCGGGACCGCGCGGATCGGCGCCGCGGTCCACTCGGTCCGCGCGGTGCCGGCCGGCGACATCGGCGCGGTCGCCGCGTGGGCGGCCGAGCGGGCCGCGCCGCTGCATGTCCACCTGTCCGAGCAGCCGGCCGAGAACGAGGCCTGCGCCGCTTTCTACGGCTGTACGCCGGCAGCGCTGCTCGATGAACATGGAGCACTCGGTGCCGGGTCCACTGCGGTCCACGCGACTCACCTGACCAGCGGCGACGTGGCGCTGCTCGGCGGCACCGGCACGACGATCTGCATGTGCCCGACCACCGAGCAGGACCTGGCCGACGGCATCGGGCCGGCCGGTGCCCTGGCCGGCGCCGGCGCGCCGCTGGCGCTGGGGAGCGACAGCCACGCAGTCATCGACCTGCTGGGCGAGGCCCGCGCGCTGGAACTCCACCAGCGGCTGGCCAGTGGCGTACGCGGGCACTGGCCGGCGGCCGAGTTGTTGCGGGCGGCAACCGCCGGCGGTCACGCGTGCCTGGGGTGGCCGGACGCCGGCCGGATCGAGGCCGGCGCGCTGGCCGACTTCGTCACGGTCGGGCTGGACAGCGTCCGGACCGCCGGCGGGGACGCCGGCACGGCCCTGGAGACTGCCGTGTTCGCGGCGACCGCGGCCGACGTACGGGATGTAGTGGTGGGCGGCCGGCGGATCGTCGAGCAGGGCGTGCACGCGTCGATCGCGGACGTGCCGGCCGCGCTGCGCAGCGCGATCAGCCCGCTGTTCGCGCCTCGCTAGGGCGGCGGAAAGGTAAAGCCGCCCGGGCGACCGTTGCGGTCGGCGATCAGGCCGGCCAGCGTGGACACGGCGATCTCGGCCGGCGCCTTCGAGCCGATGTTCAAGCCGATCGGCCGGTGCACCCGGGCGATCCGGGCCTCGGGCACGCCGCGCTCCCGCAGGGCGGCGACGTGCGGCGCGACGTGCCGCGGGCTGCCCATCACCCCGATCCAGCGGACGGGCTGCGCGAGCAGCGCGTACAACACGTCGCCCAGCTCGGCCCGATCATGGTCGGTGATCACCACGTCGGCCTGCCCGTCCAGGTCGGCCTCGGCCGGCGATGCGACTCGCCGATGCGGGCCGCTCGCCGCCGCCGGTTGCCGGCGGGCCGGGTCGGGCTCGAGCAGCACAGTGCGGTAGCCGGTTTCGAGACCGAAGTGCAGCAGCAGGTCGGCCACCGGCGAGGCAAACACCGCCACTAGGGTGCGCCCGTCCGGGTCCGGGGGCAGCTCACCGTGCGCCATGGCACATGCCGGATCTACCGACGGGTGGTGCTCGTGCTGACCGGCCATGCCCCCATTGAACTCCTTCACCGCAGTGACAAGCTGACGGCGTATCGACTGCCCGATGTCCCGTGGAGGGTCCGATGACCGCATACTCCCTGACCGGCGATCCAGCCGTGAGCACCTTGGCCCGCACTGCCGGCGAGATGGTCGAGCCGGGCCGCGGCATCCTCGCCGCCGACGAGAGCAACCCCACGATGAACAGCCGGCTGGACAAGGTCGGGCTCGAGGCAACGCCGGAGGTACGCCGGAATTACCGCGAGATGCTCCTAACCGCCGCGGACCTCGATAGCAGCATCAGCGGGGTGATCTTGTACGACGAGACGGTGCGGCAGCAGGCCGCCGACGGCCGGCCGTTTATCGAGCTGGTCACCGCGGCCGGCATCATCCCCGGCATCAAGGTCGACACCGGCGCCAAGCCGCTGGCCGGCGCCGACGGGGAGAAGGTCACCGAGGGCCTGGACGGGCTGGCCGAACGGCTCGAGGAGTACGTCGGCATGGGCGCGCGGTTCGCCAAGTGGCGGGCGGTGATCACCATCGGCAACGGCCTGCCGTCAGCGAAGGCGGTGCACGTCAACGCGCACGCGCTCGCCCGCTACGCCGCGCTGTGCCAGGCCGCCGGCCTGGTCCCGATCGTCGAGCCCGAGGTGATGATGACCGGCGACCACGATCTCGCCCGCTGCGAGCAGGTCACCACGAGCACGCTGCGGGCCGTGTTCGACGAACTCGCCGCCCAGGACGTGCTGCTCGAAGGCATGGTGCTCAAACCCAACATGGTCGTGCCGGGAGAGTCGGCCGGCGCGGTGCCGGCGGAGGCTGTGGCCGAGGCGACACTGCGCTGCCTGTACCGCAGCGTGCCGGCCGCCGTGCCCGGCATCGCCTTCCTCTCCGGTGGCCAGAGCGACGGCGACGCCACCGCGCATCTGCAGGCGATGAACTCGATGGGCCGGCACCCGTGGGCCCTGACCTTCTCCTTCGGCCGGGCCCTCGTCTCGGCCGCGCTGGAGAACTGGCACGGCGACCCGGCGCATGTCGACGCCGGCCAGCAGGCGCTACTCGCCCGCGCCCGGGCGAACGCCGCCGCGTCCACGGGCAGCTATTCCGGGGACCTTGACCGGCACAGCGCGGCGCCTGTTTGATCCTGCGAGGGGCGAGCGAGGAGTCTGCGATGAGTGCACCTGCGGAGGTCGGCGAAGCGCAGAAGCTGCGCCGGGAGCTCAACATCTGGGAGGCCATCGGCATCTCGGTGGCATTGATGGCGCCCTCGATGGCCGCCAACATCAACCCGCAGGGGACGGCCGGCACGGTGGGCCGGGCGGTTCCGCTGGCGTTCGCGCTCGCCACCGTCGGCGTGCTGCTGGTCGCCTACACGTTCGTCCGGCTCTGCCAGCGCTACAACCACGCCGGTTCGGTCTACGGCTTCGTCGGTGCCACCTTGGGCCCCCACGCCGGCGTGGTGGCCGGTTGGGCGTTGATGGGCACGTACATCTTTTACGGGGTCGTGACGTCCATGGCGGCTGGCATCTTCGGGACCGCCTTCCTGGACGCGGTCGGGATCTGGAACCATCCCCCCACCTGGGCGCCCTTCCTGATCGCGGCCCTGGCGCTGGTGGCCGTTTTCGCTCTTGCCGCTGCCCGGATCCAGGGCGGCACCCGGCTGCTGCTCGCCGTCGAGGGCACCACCGTGCTGCTCATCCTGATTGTCAGCGTCATCGTGCTGGCCAAGCTGCTCGGCGGCAGCGCTCCGGGTGGGCACAAGGTCACCGCCAGCGTGTTCACCGTGCCGCATGGCACACCGGTCACCGCGCTGTTCCTCGGCGTGGTGTTCGGGTTCCTCTCCTTCGCCGGCTTCGAGGCCTCGGCGACCCTCGGCGAGGAGGCCCGCCGGCCGCGCCGCGACATCCCGCGGGCCATCCTGGGCACGGCGATCTTCGGCGGCCTGTACTTCGTCTTCGTCACCGCCGTCGAGGTGATGGGCTTCGGAGCCGACGACAAGGGCGTCAAGGCCTTTCAGGGCTCCCAGTCGCTGCTGGGTGACCTGGCAACGAGTTACATCGCCGGCTGGGTCGGCGACCTGATCACGCTTGGCACCGCGGTGAGCGCGTTCGGCTGTGCGCTGGCGTCGACGGTGGCAGCCGCCCGGCTGCTGTTCGCGCTGGCGCGCGACGGCGTGCTGCCCGGCGAGGCCGCCCGCGTGTCACCGGGCCGGCGCACTCCGGTGGTCGCGACGCTCGTCGTGGTCGTGGCGATGTACGTCATCATCGCGGTGTGCGCCGGCATCTTCGGCGCGAAGCCCTTCGACGTCTTCGCCTGGTCAGGGGTGATCGGCACACTCATCCTGCTGGTGGCGTACGCGCTGGCGACCATCGGCATGGTGCGCTTGGTCTTTTTCTCCGGCCGAAGCACGGTACCGATGTGGCAGATCGTCATCCCGGCGCTCGCCCTGGTGGTCATCGGCTACACCGTCTATCGCAACGTCATTCCCTATCCCACCGGAGCGGGGGCGTGGTTCCCCGTGGTCTGCCTGGCGTGGCTGGTCGTGGCTATCGTCCTGGTCTTTGCTAGGCCGCAGGTCACCCGCCGGGCCGGCGACCGGCTGACCCGCGAGGAGGGTCTCGGCCGCGAGGTGCTCGACGCGCCCGCTGCCGAGCGGTCGGTCTGATGGTGGCCAGGGACCGCACCGCGCAGGTCACCCGCGCCAAGGAGATCGCCACAAAGCTGCAGCGCAAGGACGTGCACGGCCTCGTTCTGTCCTATCTGGACGCAGCGGGCATCAACCGGATCAAGGCGATCCCCATGAGCCGGCTGGCCCGGGCCACCGAGTGGGGCGTCGGCATGTCCCCGGTGTTCGACGCCTTCCTCGCCGACGACTCGATCACGAGCACCGGCGAATTCGGCGGACCCGACGGCGACCTGCGGCTGTTTCCCGACTTGGAGCAGATCGTCGTACTCGCCGGGCAGCCCGGCTGGGCCTGGGCGCCGGTGGACCGCTACACCCAGGACGGCGAGCCACACGCGGCCTGCCAACGGACGTTCGCGCGGACCATGACCGAGCGTGCGGCCGAGGCCGGGCTGACGTTGCAGATGGCATTTGAGATCGAGTGGGCCGTCGGTGCCGGGGACACCGACGACTTCGTGCCGGCGTGCACCGGGCCGGCGTACGGGATGACCCGGCTGGTGGAACTCAGCGACTACGCGCGCGACATTCTGGTGGCGCTGGAGCAGGAGGGCACCGAGGTCGACCAACTCCACCCGGAGTACGCCGCCGGCCAGTTCGAGGTGTCGGTCGGCGCGACCGACCCGGTCACCGCGGCCGACCGCAGCGTGCTGGTCCGGCAGACCATCCGCGCGATCACTGCCCGGCACGGTCTGCGGGTCTCCTTCGCCCCCTCCGTGGTAGCGGGCTCGGTCGGCAACGGCGGCCACGTACACCTGTCCGCCTGGCGGGACCGCAAAAACGCTTTCGCCGGCGGGGAGGGCCGCTACGGGATCACCGCCGAGGGCGAGGCTTTCGCCGGCGGCATTCTGGCCGACCTGCCGGCTCTGTGCGCCATCGGCGCCCCTACCGTCGCCAGCTACCTGCGGCTGGTCCCCTCGCACTGGGCCGGGGTGTATGCCGCGTGGGGTCGGGAGAACCGCGAGGCTGCGCTGCGGTTCGTCACCGGCATGGTCGGCAGCGAGGCGCAGGCGGCCAATCTCGAGGTGAAGTGCTTCGACCTTGCGGCCAGCCCGTACCTCGTCGTCGGGACGTTGATCGCAGCCGGCCTGCAGGGAATCCAGACGCAGGCCACGTTGCCCGCCGAGGTCACCGGGGACCCGGCCCGGTTCACCGGGGATGAGCTGGCTGACCAGGGGATCAGCCGGCTCCCACAGAGCCTCGACGACGCGACCGCGCAGCTGGCCGCCAGCTATCACCTGCGCGAGGCGATGGGCAAGCCGCTGGCCGATGCGGTGCTCGCCGTCCGCCGGGGCGAGGCCGAGCGCTTCCGCGACACCGCCCCCGAGGACGTCGTCGCCGCCCTGCGCTGGGTCTATTGACTCCCTCGACGGAGGATCTGCGACTCGTCGACCACCACTGCCACAGCGTCGTAGGTGGCGAGCTGGATCGGTCGGCGTTCGAGGCGTTGATGTCCGAGGGCGGCGCCGCGCCGGCTGGACTGTCCAACTTCGACACTCCGCTGGGCGCGGCGCTGCGCCGGCACTGCGCACCGGTGCTGGACCTGGACCCGTATGCCACTCCCGAGGAGTACGTGCACCGGCGGGCGGAGCTCGGCGCGTCCGAGGTGACCCGCCGGCTGCTGCGGGCAGCGGGCACCGCAACCTTCCTGGTGGACACCGGTTTCCGCGGTGCGGAGTTGCTCAGCCTGAGCGAACTGGCCGCGGCCGCCGGCGGCACGACCCGCGAGATCGTCCGGCTGGAGACAGTCGCCGAGTCGGTCGCCGAGCGGGGAGTCGAGGCCGGCGAGTTCGCCGAGAGCTACGTCCTGGCCCTGGCGGAGACGGTTGCGGCCGCCGGCGCGGTGGGGGTGAAGTCGGTCGCGGCCTACCGGATCGGGCTGGACTTCGACTCGGCCGCTCCGGCCCGCCAGGAGGTGAAGGCGGCCGCTGGGTCGTGGCTCGACCGCGGGCCAGCCGCCGGCGGATGGCGGCTGGCCGACCCGGTGCTCATCCGGGCGGCGCTGTGGAGCGCTGTCGAGTTGGGGCTGCCGATCCAATTCCATACCGGTTTCGGTGACCGCGACCTGACCCTGCACGAGGTCAACCCGGGCCTGCTCACCGGGTTCATCCGCGCGGTCCCCGACCGGGTGCCGATCATGTTGCTGCACTGCTACCCCTATCACCGCGAGGCCAGTTACCTGGCCGCGGTCTACCCGCACGTCTATCTCGATGTCGGGTTGGCGCTGAACTTCGTCGGGCCGGCCCGTGCCGGCGCCGTCCTGGCCGAGGCGATGGACCTGGCGCCGTTCACGAAGATGCTCTACTCCTCCGACGCATTCGGGCTCCCCGAGCTGTACTTCCTGGGCGCGCTGAGTTTCCGGCGGGGACTCGATGAGCTTCTGGCGGCGCGGGTCGAGGCCGGCGACTGGACCGCAACCGATGCCGAACGGATCGCCGCAAGAATCGGCTCGGACAACGCGGTTCGGGTGTACGGCCTGTAAACGCCCGGCCATTCATACTCGGTGCATGAACGTCGCCCGTGACATCGCCGCGGCGCTTGGCGTGGCTTTCATCGCGCTGATCGTGGTGACGGTGCTGCGCGTGGCCCGCGGGCGCCCACCGCAGCCGCGCGGCAGCCGGGCAATGCCGCGACACTACGGCCGGAGCATGCGCGCCTGGCAGGCCGGCGCACTGCGCGACATCCGCCGGCAAGGGCGCCGCCGGCGCTGACCAGGCCGCCCGTTCGCGGCATTGGGTAGGTTCTTCGGATGCCACGACGCAGCGCAGCGTGCGCCCGATGACCGACGGCCCAGCATCAAGCCCCGGTCCCGGCACGGCCGCCGCGGCGCCACCCCGCCCGCTGCCGCAACCCGCCGGCTCCGATCGCGAGGAACCCTCGCCGGCCAGCCTCGTCCTGGCCAGCGGCCTGATGCTGTTCGTCGAGCTGGCGCTGATCCGGTGGACCGGCTCGAACATCCTGCACCTGAGCTACTTCTCCAACTTCGTCCTGCTGGGTTCCTTCCTGGGCATCGGGTTGGGCTTCCTGCGCGCCGGCCGGGCCCGCGACCTGTCGGCCACCTGGCCGATCGCCCTCGCGCTGCTGGTCGCCTTCGTCCTGGTCTTCCCGGTGCGGGTCAGCCAGGACAGCGAGCAGATCCTGTACTTCAAAGGGGTCCACCCCAGCGGCCTGCCGGCGTGGCTCACCCTGCCGGTGATCTTCCTGGCGGTGGCCGCAGTGATGTGCGGTCTGGGCGAGAGCGTGGGCCGGCTGTTCGGCCGCTTCGCCGCCCTCCGGGCGTACCGGCTCGATCTGCTCGGCAGCCTGGCCGGCATCGCGGCGTTCACCTCGCTGTCGTTCCTGCACGCGCCCTCGGTCGCCTGGGGGGCGCTGGCCGCTGCGGGTTTCGTGGTGCTGCACCGCGGCCGCCTGCGCACCCGCCGGGTGCCGCTGGCCGCACTCGCCCTCCTGGTCGGCATGCTCGGGATCGAGTCGCTCATCCCCAACACCACCTGGTCGCCGTACTACAAGATCGTCACCCACGACCACAAGACGTTCGTCGCCATCTTCGTCAACGGCATCCCGCACCAGAACATGTTCGACGAGACGAAGTCCAGTCCTGGCCTGCGGCTGGCGCCCTACCAGCGAGCGCCGGGCCCGCTGGATCACGTGATGGTCATCGGCGCCGGCAACGGCAACGACGTCGCGGTTGCCCTGCAGCACGGCGCCAAGTCCGTCGACGCGGTGGAGATCGACCCGCGGATCGCCCAGATCGGCCGGGAACGCCATCCCAATCACCCCTACCAGGACGCCCGGGTACACATGCACATCGACGACGGCCGGGCGTTCATGCAGAGCACGAAAACGAAGTACGACCTGATCATCTTTGCCCTGCCGGACTCGCAAACCCTGGTGTCGGGCAACAGTTCGCTGCGGCTGGAGAGCTACCTGTTCACCCGCGAGGCGATCAGCACCGCGCGAGCGCACCTGACCCCGGGTGGCGCGTTCGCCATGTACAACACCTACCGGTGGCGCTGGCTGATCGACCGGTACGCCGGCACGCTCACCACGGTGTTCGGGCACGAGCCCTGCATCGACACGGTCGGCGGCGCGAGCCTGCGGGCGGCGCTGGTCGTCGCGCGCACCGCGGCCGACCAGCAGTGCGCGACCACCTGGCACACGCAGACTCATCCGGTGCCGGCGCTGGCCACCGACGATCACCCGTTCCCCTACCTGCGCCGTCCCGGCATCCCGGGCTTTTACCTCGTGGTGCTCGCATTCGTGCTGCTGGCAGCCCTGACCGCCGTGCGGGTCGTCGCCGGACCACTCCGGCAGATGCGGCCGTACACCGACCTGTTCTTCCTGGGCGCAGCCTTCCTCTTGCTGGAGACAAAGAACGTCGCGGGTTTTGCACTGCTGTTCGGCACCACCTGGGTCGTGAACGCCATGGTGTTCGCCGGCATCTTGGTGGCCGTGCTGGCGGCGGTCGAGGTGAGCCGGCGGGTCCGGTTACCCCGACCCGCGGTGCTGTACGGCGTGCTCGCCGCGACACTTGCCGTCGGCTGGGCGGTGCCGGCCGAGAGCCTGCTGCCGCTGCCGTGGTGGCTGCGACTGGGCGCCGCCATCGCGCTGGCCTTCGCGCCGATCTTCTGCGCCAACCTGATCTTCTCCAGGCGGCTGGCCCAGACCAGCCAGTCCACGGCAGCGTTCGGGGCCAACCTGCTCGGGGCCTTGCTGGGCGGCACGCTGGAGTACCTGGCTCTGATCACCGGCTACCGCGCGCTGCTCATCCTGGCCGGGGTTCTCTATCTGGTGGCCTTTGCGCTGACCCCGCGCGGGAGCCGCGCGCTCATTTCTGGCTAGGCAAACTGCCCTGGCCCGGGTACTCCTGCGCCCATTCCGAGTGCTGGTCGGCCGCCCAGTACGCCGGCACCACGCCGGTCCGCATCCCCGCGCGGGCGTGCGGATCGCGCAGCGCGAACATGATGTGGCCCAGCAGCACGCCGCTGACCGCGAAGGTCAGCCAGTCGTGCACGAAGGTCGCGCCGGTGCGCAACGACAGTGGCCAGTGGTTGGCGAATCGCATGATCAACCCGGTGCCCACCAGGACCAGGATCGCGCCGGCGGTGAAGCTGGCATTGAGCTTCTGCCCGGCGTTGAACTTGCCTACCGGCAGGCTGCTGCCCCGCCAACCTCTGCTGCGCAACCAGGCCCAGTCCGACGGCCGGAAGCGATTCAGCCGGCGCGCATCGGCGCGAAACGCGGCCGAGAGCCAGCCAAGCAGGATGGGCACCGGAAGCGCGATGCCGGCGACAACGTGCACGTCCTCGACCAGGGCGCGGCGACCGACCAACACGGACAGCTGTCCTATGTAGAGGATCGCGGCCGTGGCCAGGCAGACGCCCATCAGGGCCGCGGTCCACCGGTGCACCCAACGTTCGCCGCGGGTGAAGCGCACTAGCAGGTCAGCCGGTCGGGTCATCGCTGCGCCCGTTGGACCGGCCCACCCAGGCATCCACGTCGTAGCCGCGGTTTTCCCAATACCCGGGGGTGACCCGATCGGTCACCTCGATGCCGCCCAGCCACTTCAGTGACTTGTAGCCGTACATCGGGGCGACGTACAGCCGGACCGGGCCGCCGTGTGCGCGGGTCACCGGCTTGCCCAGCATGTGGGTGGCCACCAATACGTCGTCGCGCCGGGCCTGGGTCATCGTCAGGCTCTCGGTGTATGTGCCGTCGAACGAGGTGAACCTGATCGCGCCGGCGGTCCTGGACGCGCCGGCGTGATCGAGCAGGTCGGTCAGCCGGACGCCCGACCAGTGCACCTGCGGCACGCGCCAGCCGGTGACGCACTGGAAGTCGCGGACCAACGCGGTCTGCGGCAGCCGGCGCAGGTCGGCGAGGGTCAGGCTGGCCGGCTGGTCCACCAGGCCGGACACCCGCAGCCGGTAGTCGGCGGTGGATCGCTCCGGCTGGCCACCGGTTACCGAGTAGAAGCGGAAGCCGGCGCCGGCGGGCACCAGCCCGGAAAGGCCGGTGGGGTCGTGCAGTTGCACCGGGGCCAGCAGGGACTGCTCGGCGTCGAGCAGCCGGCGGCCGAAGACCACCCCGACCGCCCCGAGCCCGAGCATGCCCAGGACGAGTCGCCGCCCGACCGGCCTGCCATCGTCCACATCCCCATCCTCCCCCGTACTTGGTCGTTCGCGACCGGCGCGGCGGGGGACGTAACCGGACCGTCACGCCTGGACGAGGATGGGGCGATGCTCGGGATCATCGGCGCGCTCCTGGCGGCGGTCTGCTACGGCGTCGCCACAGTGCTGCAGGCACTGGCCGCCTCGCGCACCGCGCGCAGCGAGGGGATCGACCCCAGGCTCCTGCTAAGGGTGCTGCGCCAGTGGCCCTTCCTGGCCGGCCTCGCGCTGGACGCGTTGGGCTTCGTGCTGTCGCTGCTGGCACTGCGCCACCTCGCGCTCTTCGTCGTCGAGGCGATCCTGGCCGGCAACCTGGCCGTGACCGCGGTCGTCGCCGCGAGGGTGCTGCGGATGCGACTGTCCTGGCGTGAGTGGGCGGCGGTCGGGGCGGTCAGCCTGGGCCTGCTGCTGCTGGTGCTCAGCGCGGGCACCGAGTCACCGGTGCACGCCGGGCGGGCCTTCCACACCACAGTGCTCGTCGCCACCATCGCTCTGCTCGGCATCGGTTTGATCGGCGGTCGCCTCTCCGGTGAATACTCCAGCGCCCTGCTCGGGGCGGTCGCCGGGCTGGCCTTCGGGGTGACCGGCGTGGTGGTGCGGATCCTGACCGACTTGCACCCGGCCCGGCTGCTGCGCGACCCTGCGGCCTACGCCCTGCTCCTGGCCGCCGCGATCGGTTTCCTGTGCTACGTCACCGCCCTGCAGCGCGGCCGGGTCACCAGCGCCACCGGCCCGCTGGTGGTGGCGGAGACCGTCGCGCCGGCGCTCGTCGGGGTGCTCGCGCTCGGCGACACCACGCGCCACGGCTACGTCTGGGTCGGCGTCGCCGGCTTCCTCGTCGCCGTCGCCGGCGCGCTGGCCCTCGCGCACTTCGGCTCGCTGGATCGACCGACGCCGGCCGCGGCCGGGGCCGGCGCACAGGTGGTCTAGCTGCGCCAGACCAGGACGAGCCCCCGGTCGTCGAGGGCGCCGCCGGCGACCTCGTCCACCAGGCGTTCGGCCCCGCCACCGAAGCCGCCCCGGGGGACCAGCCGTTCGGCCGCGCCCAGCAGGCGGTCCAGCCCGACATCGATGTCTCGCCCGGGCGCTTCGACCAGCCCGTCGGTGTAGATCAGCAGCGCGTCGCCCTGGCCGAGCACGCCGGTCCCCCGCACGAACGACACCTCGGGGAAGACACCGAGCAGCGGACCGTGCACTTCGGACACTCGCCACTGCCCGCTGCCCGCCTCGAAGTGCACCGCCGGCGGGTGGCCGGCGGACTCGAGTGCGTACTCGCCCGTGTCCAGGTCGAGGGTCACGTGCACGGCCGTGGCGAAACCCTCCGGCCAATCCTGGCGCAGCAGGTAGCGGTTGGCCTCGACCAGGAAGCGCTCCGGCTCCACGGCGCCGATCAGGCCGCCGAGTGCGCCGGACAGCAGCAGCGCACGGGTGCCGGCGGCCACCCCCTTGCCGGACACGTCGACCAGGGACAGCTCCAACCGGCCGGCGCCCGGTCGGTGATTGGTCAGGCTGGAGGTGACGAAGTCGCCGGCGAAGGCGGCCCCGCCCGCCGATCGCAGCGACACCTCGACCTGCCAGCCGGGCGGGAGCAGCGGGATCTCGCCCTGCGCGCGGAGCCGGTCGCGCAACTCGACCAGCATCTCGTCGGAGCGCATCGCCGGCAGCCCCAGCCGGTCCCGGCGGCGGGCCAGCTCATGGCCGACGACGGCCACCAGCAGGGGAGCGAGGATCGCCGGGATGTCCCACCGGTACAGCCGGCCGGACATGCCGGCGACGGCGATGACCACGGCGACCACCGCGATCAGGCCGCGGACGTAATGCCGGGACAGCAGCAAACCGCCGGCAACCAACGGGCCAACCTGCAACCCGAGGGGCGACCAACGCGGCTCGACCGCCCGGAGGACCCCCAGCCCGACCGAGAGCAGGCACAGCAGCGAGAACACACTCCGCGGGCCGGTGAACATCCCGCGGGTGCGCCGGGACCACCACCGCGTACGCATCGGCTAGACCATAGTGACAGCGCTCGGCGGGTTTGCCCCGGTCCTCGGCTGCGGGCAGCAAACCTGCTGGTGCCGCGGTCTCGAGCCCGGTAGACACCTCACATGGGCACCCTCTCCGACGGCACTGCGTTGCGACCGATCAGCCCCGACGAGTACAACCGGTTGGCTGAGTTCACTGTCTCGGTCTTCCTCTCGGACACGCACGAGGACGAGAGCGAGATGGAGCGTGGGGTCTTCGAATTCGACCGCAGCCTCGCCGCCTTCGACGGCGCCGAGCCGGTGTCCTCGGCAGCAATCTTCAGCCGGCACATGACGGTGCCGGGTGGGCCGATTCCGGTGGCCGCGGTCAGCTGGGTGGCCGTGGCTCCGACGCACCGCCGGCAGGGGCTGCTCACCGCGATGATGCGCCGGCAACTGCATGGGCTGCATGACGAGGGCCGGGAGGCCGTTGCGGCGCTGTGGGCGTCGGAGGCGGCGATCTACGGCCGCTTCGGCTACGGGCTGGCCTCACGATCTGCCCGGGCCACCATCTCCACGGCGACCGCACACGTGCGTCCCGAGGTCGACCTCGGCAGCGGGCGGGTCGAGGTCTGCTCTCGCGAGAAAGCCCTGCCGGCGTTGACGTCGTTGTACGAGGCCGTGCGAGTGAGCCGGGTGGGCCACCTGGACCGGCCGGGCAGTTGGTGGAACAACCGGCTGTTCGACCCCGAACGCTGGCGCAAGGGTGCGAGCAGCCTGCGCTTCGCGCTGCACCGCGACGAGGGTGGCAATCCCGAAGCGTACGCAGTCTTCAACGTCAAGTCCCAGTGGGAATCCAGCGGGCCACAGGGTGAGGCCAGCGTTCGGGAGATGGTGGCGACGACGCCGGCCGGGTACGCGTCCATCTGGAGGTTCCTGCTCGGGTTGGACCTGGTCGGGCAGGTGACCTGGGACCGGGCCGCCCCCGACGAGCCGCTGCCGCATCTGGTCACAAACCCACGGGCGGTGCAGCAGTCGATGCTGGACGGGCTTTGGATCCGGCTCGTCGATGTCGACCGTGCTCTTGCCACCCGGACCTATGCCGTGCCGGTCGACCTGGTGCTGGAGGTGACCGACTCGTTCTGCCCGTGGAACGCCGGCCGCTACCGGCTCGCCGGCGACCCGACCGGCGCCACGTGCACCCGGACCGAGGACGCCGCCGACCTCTCGACGAGCAGTACCGCGCTCGGCGCGGCCTACCTCGGCGGGACCACGCTGGCCACCCTTGCCGCCGCCGGCCTGGTCAGCGAGCGGCGCGCCGGCGCCCTGGCCACCGCGTCGATCGCGTTCGCCGGCCTGCGCCAGCCGAACTGCCTGGAGATCTTCTAGATCCGCAGCCGGGCAACCGGCAGCCAGACTGGAGCGTGTACACAGCAGGGTGGCGAGTGAAGAGGGGGTCGTGGCGCGCGCAGCCGACGTTTCCGCGGCGGAGTCCCCCACCGGGACTCTCGAGGGTTACGTGCGTGCCCAGTGGCCGTCCCTGGCGCGTGCCGCGCTGCTGCTGACGGGCAACCCGGCAGACGCGTCGGAACTCGCTCAGGAGGCGCTAGCAAG
>JALZAK010000017.1 GCA_030948385.1 Actinomycetota bacterium | reverse complement strand
GCGTCGTAGGTGCCGTTGGCCGCCCCGACGAAGTCACCGCCCGGTGGCTTCCAGGAGACGAACGAGCGATAGCCGTGAGCGGCGTCCTGCCCGCCACTGGACTGGGCGAAGGTCGCCGGCAGTGTCGTGTTGAACGACCGGCGCACCTTCAGCGGCCCGATCAAGGCGTTCTGCGCGTCGAAGGTGGTGACGGTGGCGTTCGGCACGTTCGCGGCCGCGCCCACCCAGACCCCCGACGATGCCGGCGGCGGCGGCGGCGGCGGCGATGGCGGCGTCGACGCGACGGCGTAGTTGACCGTCAGCGTGGGGTGCGCACCTGCCGACTCCGATGAATTGAAGCGGGCCGTGTCGGTGGTCACCGGGGTGGTCACGGCGAAGGCGTACACGCCATTGGTTGCCACCCCGGTGGTGAAGGCAACCAGGCTGGTCGCCCTGGTCGCAGTGACCGTTCCGATGCTGGCGCCCAGCCTGGGCTCGTTCGTTCTCGTCAGCGTGCTCTCCGTCCACGCCGTTCCAGGCACGGAGTTCGCGCTGACCGTCGCCGGCAGGTGATGCGCCGTACGGGTCAGTCGCAGCGTCGCGGTGATGCTCGCCATCGTCGCCGGCAGCCCGCTGACGTTGAACTTCAGGTAGGTCACCTGGCGACTGCCTACGGCGCTGCCGGAACTGAGAACCGTGGAGCTACCGTAATTCGAGGTCGGCGCGGCGGCCGAGGTATACGAGTCGTCCGTGGCGCCGAACACCAGCGTGTGGGCCGTCGTGGTCGCGGACGCCGCTGACGGCACCGCCACCAGCGTGATTCCCACAGCCGCAGCGCAGCCAACCGTTGCCAGGGCGGCTAAGCCCCGACGCGATCCCGACCGCCGGCCGGCAAGGCGGCGGGCCGGGACCGTCGCAGTTTGTTGATCATTCCTATGGTCCGGGTGTCTTTGCATGAAGTAGGAATCGGGCGGTGCAGGGCCCGCCTTGAGCATTCGGGGCGATCCGGTGCGCAGCCGTCGGTCCGCCCACCCCTGGCGACGCGCCGAATTCGGGGCATCGGGTACCTTGCGCGGGTCCACCGGGAGGAGGCAGGAGAGCACGTGACCGAACTGCTGCTCCTGCTCGCCGCCGGCATCCTCACCGTCTGCGGTGTCGGTGCGATCCTGGGGCGGCGGCCCGCCGGCCGGTTGTCAGCCGGGCGCGGACCCCTCGGCCGCGCGGCGCAGCGCTGGACGCGGGCCCGCGACGGGCTGGTCGGCGCGCTGGGCGCCCCGGTGGCTGCGGCCGTCGTACTGCTCGCCGGCGTTGCCGCCACCGTGGCTGTGTGCTGGCCCTTGGGGATCGTCGCGCACCGCCTCGAGAACCCCGTGGACGTGCCGCTGTTCGCCTGGACCTCCGGACGGCAGCACCACGGGTGGACGCAGATCAACCAGGTGGTGACGCTGATGGGCAATCGGCCCGAGGTCAAAGTCGTCTGCGTGGTGTCCGCGGTGGTATTGACCATTCTCTGGCGACGCCGGGAATGGTGGCTGCCGCCGGTGGCGATCGCCGCCGCCTTCGGCATCGAGAAGTACGGCCAGACGCTCCTGGGGCTGGTTGTGCACCGTGGGCATCCGCCGACCACCCACGGCACATACCCGTCGGGCGGTGTGGCCCGGCTGCTGGCCATCTACGGCGTCATCCTGTTTCTGGTACTTCTGACCTATCCGGCCATCGGCCGGCGCTGGCGGCTCATCGTCTGGACCGCCTTCGGGGTGGCTGCCTTCGTCGAGGGCTACACCCGGATCTATCTGCTCAAGCATTGGTTCACCGACGTCGTCGGCGGCTGGATCTACGGCTCGCTCCTGCTGTTCGCACTGGTCGCGGCAACCGAAACGCTGGCGCGCGGCCGGCTCGGCACCCGGCCCGCGGACCACCCAAGGGAGTCGCCGTCGTCCAGTGACAGCGAGCGAGCCGATCTGCACACTGCGTAAGGCTGCCTGGCTCGTTCGTCCAGTGTTCCGGAGCGACCGCGCCGCAGCCGGCCGAAAGGTACTCTTGGCCCTCGCGCCCGTACCGCGCGACCTCGCTCGAGCCGGCGTGGACCGACCCGAGACACCACATCCAGGGGGAACCGATGGCCACCAGTCATAGCGCACCCGCGTACGAGTTGCGGGACTATGGCGAATTGCTCCGCCGGCGCAAGTGGATCATCGCGCTGGGCCTGGTCCTCGGCCTGGCCGCTGGCCTGGCCGCCCTGAGGGTACTGCCCAAGACGTACACCGCGACAACATCGGTGCTGGTCTCGGCCACCCCATTGCCGGACGCGCAGATCGTCGGCAGCCGGACCTCCGGTGACATCAACCTCGACACCGAATCACAGCTTGTCACGTCGTCCGACGTCGCCACCCTCGCGGCGAAGGCCATGAAGTCCAAGGACTCGATCGACACACTGATCGGCAACGTGAAGGTGGCCGTGCCGCCGAACACCAACGTGCTCAGCATCAGCTATGACGCGGCCAATCCGAAGTCCGCCCAACAGTGGTCACACGCCTTCGCCAAGGCATACCTGGACAACCGTGCGGCACTGAGCACCGCCGCCGTGGCCGTTCAGGTCAAGGACCTGACGGCGCAGCTGACTACGGCAAGCAACAGCCTGGCTCAGGCCTCGACGAAGGCCGCCGGGCTGGCGAGCAACTCGCCGGAAAAGGTCGCCATCCAGGCCCAAGTCACCCGACTGACCGCTGCGCTCAGCTCACTGGACACCAGCCTGAGCAAACTCCAGTCGACCCCGATCACGCCGGGTCGGATCCTCAGCGATGCCACCCTGCCGACCAAGCCCAGCAATCCCAATCCGCTGGTAGTGCTCTCGGCCGGGGTGATGAGCGGGCTGCTGCTCGGCCTGTTGCTGGCCCTGGTCCGGGACCGCACCGACAAGAAGGTCCGGCGCAGCACCGACCTGGAGCGGCTGATCGACGTCCCGCTCCTGG
>JALZAK010000181.1 GCA_030948385.1 Actinomycetota bacterium | reverse complement strand
GCGCGGGTGGGGCTTCCCGCGCCGGCGCCGGCCTGCTTGCGCCGGTAGCGGCCGGCGGCCTCGGCTTGGCAGTCGCTATCGGACTCGGTGTCGCGGCCTGGCGGCGGGCCGGGCGGACCGAGTAGCCGTGTTCGCGATCCCGCGCCACCTGCATCCCGGTGCCTGGTGGCTGTGGGCGGTGGGGCTGGCCACCGCGGCCAGCCGCACGACGAACCCGATCCTGCTGCTGCTGATCGCGGCGGTGGCCGGGTACGTCGTGGCGGCCCGGCGCAGCCGGTCGCCGGCGTCCCGGGCCTACATCGTGTTCCTGCGTCTGGGCATCGCGGTCATCGTGATCCGGGTGGTGCTGGCCAGCCTCTTCGGAGCGGCCATCCCCGGCCATGTCCTGGTTTCCTTGCCCGCCGTCGCATTGCCCAACTGGGCGCCGGGAGTGCGGGTGGGTGGTCCGATCACCCTCGAGGGGATCGCGGCGGCCGGCTACGACGGGCTCCGGCTCGCCGTGATGCTGTGCTGTATCGGCGCGGCCAACGCGCTGGCCAGTCCGGCGCGGTTGCTGCGCTGCGTGCCGGGTGCGTTGTACGAGGCCGGCGTCGCCGTTGTGGTCGCGCTGACCTTCGCCCCGCAGACCATCGCGGCGGTCTCCCGGGTGCGCGCCGCCCGCCGCCTGCGCGGCCGGCCGCACCGTGGCATCAAGGGCATCCGCGGAATCGCCATGCCGGTGCTCGAGGGCGCGCTGGAGCGTTCCCTCGAACTCGCCGCGTCGATGGACTCGCGCGGTTACGGCCGGTCCGGCACGGTATCCCCCGCCGCCCGCCGGCTGACCGCCGTGCTGACCGTCTCGGGGCTGGTCGGCATCGCCGCCGGCGCGTATGGGTTGCTCGACGCCGCCGCACCGGGGCTGCTCGGCCTCCCGCTGGTAGCCGCCGGCGCCGCGCTGGCCACAGCCGGACTGGTGACCGGTGGCCGGCGTACCACCCGCACCCGCTACCGCCCGGATCGCTGGCTCGCTGCGGAAATGCTCGTCGTAGGGTGCGGAGCGGCGGTGGCGGCCGCTTTTGTCGCATTGGGACGGTCGGCCGCGCTGCAGCCCGGCGTGTCACCGCTCGCTGTGCCGGGGATGCCCCTGCTGGCCGTCGCCGGACTGGCACTCGCCGTGCTGCCGGCGTGGGGGGCGCCGGCGATTCCGCCGCTGCGTTCGGCCGAGGCGACCAACCGGTGATCGACTTCGACGCGGTGACGTTCACCTATCCGGACGCTTCGGCGCCAACCCTGCATGAGCTGACCCTGCATGTGCCGGAAGGCGAGCTGTGCTTGGTGATCGGCCGGACCGGCAGCGGCAAGTCCACCCTGCTGCGGGCGGTCAACGGGCTGGTGCCGCACTTCACCGGCGGCCAGCTTTCCGGCCGGGTCCGGGTCGCGGGCCGCGACACCCGCACGCACCCCCCGAGAGAGTTGGCCGACGTGGTCGGCCTGGTCGGGCAGGATCCGGCAGCCAGCTTCGTTACCGACGTTGTCGAGGAGGAGCTTGCGTACGCGATGGAGTCCCTAGGTGTGGCGCCGGCAGCCATGCGCCGGCGGGTCGAGGACGTGCTCGAGCTCCTCGGGATCGCCGATCTGCGCGACCGTCCACTTGGGACGCTTTCCAGTGGCCAACAGCAGCGGGTGGCGATCGGGTCTGTGCTGACCGCCCATCCGAAGGTGCTGGTGCTGGACGAGCCGACATCGGCACTGGACCCCCCGGCGGCCGAGGAGGTGCTGTCGGCGTTGCAGCGCCTGGTGCACGACCTGGGCGTCACCATCCTGCTCGCCGAGCACCGGCTGGAGCGAGTGCTGCAATTCGCCGATCGGGTGGTCCACCTCCCCGGTGCCGGCGCACCCGTCGACGTTGGTTCGCCGAGCCGGGTGATGGCGCGCTCGCCGGTGTATCCGCCGGTAGTCGGGCTGGGCCGGCTGGCCGGCTGGGATCCACTGCCGCTGTCGGTCCGCGACGCCCGGCGGGTCGCCGGGCCGCTGCGGGACCGGCTCGCCGGCCGGCCGGTGACCGGGCCGAACGGCGGCCTCGGTGCCGTAGTCGGGCAGGTCCGCGGTGTGGTGACGAGATACGGCCCCATCGTCGCGCTGCGGTCGGTCAGCCTTACCGTCCGGCAAGGCGAGGTGACCGCGGTGATGGGCCGCAACGGCGCCGGCAAGTCCACCCTGCTCGCCAGCCTGGTCGGGCTGGTGAAGCCGACCAGCGGCACTGTGCTCGTCGCCGGCCGGCCACCGCACGGGCGGCCGGCGCGTGAGGTCGTGCGCGACGTCGGGCTGGTGCCGCAGGAGCCGGGTGACCTGCTGTACGCCGACACCGTGTCCGCCGAGTGTGTCCAGGCCGACGTGGATGCTGGGGCGGCCCCCGGCATGACCCACGGGATCTTCGAGCGGCTGGCGCCGGGGGTTCCCGCCGACACCCACCCGAGGGATCTGTCCGAGGGCCAGCGGCTCTCCCTCGCCCTTGCCGTCGTGCTCGCCGGCGCACCGCCGCTGCTGCTGCTCGACGAGCCCACGCGGGGGCTCGACTACCCCACCAAGGGCCGACTGATGGCTGTGCTGCGCGAGTTGGCCGGCGGCGGAACGGCCGTCGTGTTGGCCACTCACGATGTGGAACTGGCAGCGGAGGTGGCCGGCCGCACGGTGGTCCTCGCCGGCGGCGAAGTTGTCGCCGACGGGCCGACCCGCGAGGTCGTCACCCACTCCCCGGCGTTCGCGCCGCAAGTTGCCAAGGTGCTCGCGCCGCAGGAGTGGCTCACCGTCAGCGACGTGGCCCGGGCCCTGGCCCGATGACCGCGATCTCCGGTGCGCCGGCGCTGCGGCTGCGACCCCGTACCGCCCTGACGCTCGCCCTCGCCGGCGCCGTCGGGACGCTCGCGTTCGCGTGGCCGCTGCTGATCCGGCACGGTTCTTCTGTCGCGCATGCCGCCGATGCACCGTGGCTGTTCGTGCTGCTTCTCGTACTCGTCCTGGGTGTCGTGCTGGCCGAGATCGCCGAGGGCGGCATGGACGCCAAGGCCGTCGCCCTGCTCGGCGTGCTGGCCGCCATCGGCGCGGCGCTGCGGCCGCTTGGCGCGGGAGCCGCGGGTCTGGAAACGGTGTGGTTTCTGTTCGTCCTGGCCGGCCGGGTGCTTGGCCGCGGCTTCGGCTTCGCGCTGGGCGCGCTGACCCTGTTCGCCTCGGCCTTGCTGACCGCCGGCGTTGGACCGTGGCTGCCGTTTCAGATGTTCGGCGCGGCCTGGGTCGGGTTCGGCGCCGGTTGCCTGCCCCGCTCCGTTCGCGGCCGCTGGGAGATCGCCATGTTGGCCGGCTACGGCGCCCTGGCCGCCCTGGCCTACGGCGTGCTGCTGGACCTGTCGTTCTGGCCGTTCACCGTCGCCGGGTCCGGTGCACCGTCCACCCTGGCCTACCACCCGGGCGCTCCCGTCTCGGACAACCTGGGCCGCTTCGTCGCCTTCCACCTGACCACGTCGATGGGGTTCGACCTGCCGCGTGCCGGCTTCACCGCGCTCCTCGTGGCACTGGCCGCCCGCCCGGTCCTGCTGGCCTTGCGCCGGGCGGCTCGGCGGGCGGCCTTCGGCGCCACCGCGCCGCGCTAGCCTCGGGCACACCATGTCCACCACCAGCGGGCCCGCCTCCCTCGACGAGGCGGTCACCGAACCCGACGTCGCGGCCGCCGACGCGGCCCGCCGGCACCAGGCAAGTCTCGCGAAGCCGCCGGGATCGCTGGGCCGGGTGGAGGACCTGGCCGTCTGGGCGGCCGCCGTGCAGGGCCGGTGCCCGCCGGAACCGTTCGGGCGGGCCCGGGTCGTCGTGTTCGCCGGTGACCACGGAATCGCGGCAGCGGGCGTCTCGACCCGCCCGGCCGAGGTCACCGGCCAGATGGTGCACAACATCTTGGCCGGCGGCGCCACCGTCAACGCCCTCGCCCGGGCAGCCGGCGCATCCGTGCGTGTGGTGGACCTCGCGGTGGACGCCGACACGCCCGAAGAGGTGTGCCAGTACAAGGTCCGCCGGGGCAGCGGGCGGATCGACCGAGTCGACGCGCTCTCGCCGGAGGAGACCCGGCAGGCGTTCGACGCCGGCACCCGCATCGCCGATCAGGAGATCGACGAGGGCGCCGACCTCCTCATCGCCGGCGACCTCGGGGTCGGCAACACCACGCCGGCGTCGACCATCGTGGCGGCCCTGTGCGGTGTGGAACCGATCGCCGTGATCGGCCGCGGCAGCGGCATCGATGACGACACGTGGATGCGCAAGCTGTCGGCGATCCGCGACGCGCTGCGCCGAGTACGCGGGCGGGTCAGCCCGCTCACCTTGCTGCAGGTCGCCGGCGGCGCCGATCTCGCGGCGATGACCGGCTTCCTCGCCCAGGCCGCGGTGCGCCGGACCCCGGCGCTGCTCGACGGCCTCGTCCCCACGGCAGCGGCGCTGGTGGCCCAGCAGGTCACACCGGCGGCCCCGCAGTGGTGGCTGGCCAGCCACCGCT
>JALZAK010000176.1 GCA_030948385.1 Actinomycetota bacterium | reverse complement strand
ATGCTGCTGAGCGCCACCACGGCCGGCAAGCACCCGAAGGACCAGTTCGACTTCTTCCCGTTGACCATCGACGTCGAGGAGCGGATGTACGCCGCGGGCCGCATCCCGGGCTCGTTCTTCCGTCGTGAGGGCCGGCCGTCCGAGGACGCCATCCTGACCTGCCGGCTGATCGACCGGCCGCTGCGCCCGTCGTTTGCCAAGGGCCTGCGCAACGAGATCCAGGTCGTGTGCACGATCATGGCGCTGGACCCGGACACGCTCTACGACGTCGTCGCGATCAACGCCGCGTCGCTGTCCACCCAGCTGGCCGGGTTGCCGTTCTCCGGTCCCATCGGGGCCACCCGCGTCGCCTATATCGACGGCGACTGGGTGGCGTTCCCGACGCACAGCGAGCTCGAGCAGGCCACTTTCGATATGGTCGTCGCCGGCCGGGTCCTCGGCACCGGGGATTCAGCCGACGTGGCCATCATGATGGTGGAGGCCGAGGCCACCCCCGGCGCGTTCGTCAAGATCCGCGACGGCAAGCCCGCGCCCACCGAGGACGTGGTGGCCGGCGGTCTGGAGGCCGCCAAGCCGACCATCCGGGCGCTCTGCGCCGCGCAGCAGGAGCTGGCCGACAAGGCCGCGAAGCCGGTGGGGGAGTTCCCCCGCTTCCTCGACTACGGCGACGACGTCCTCGCCGCGGTCGACGGCGCCGTCAGCGCCGAGCTGTCCAAGGCCCTCACCATCGCCGGCAAAGCCGAGCGGGAGGCCGAGCTGGACCGGGTCAAGGAGTCGGCCAAGGAGCAGGTCGGACCATCGTTCGAGGGCCGGGAGAAGGAGATCTCCGGTGCCGTGCGGGCGCTGACCAAGAAGCTGGTCCGGCAGCGCATCCTGCGCGACAAGGTGCGCATCGACGGCCGCGGACTGGCCGACATCCGGCAGCTCTCGGCCGAGGTGGATGTGATTCCGCGGGTGCACGGCTCGGCCCTGTTCGAGCGCGGCGAGACCCAGATCCTCGGCGTCACGACGCTGAACATGCTGCGGATGGAGCAGATGCTCGACACGCTGGCTCCGGAGACCCGCAAGCGCTACATGCACAACTACAACTTCCCGCCCTACTCCACCGGCGAGACCGGTCGGGTCGGCTCGCCCAAGCGCCGCGAGATCGGGCACGGTGCGCTCGCCGAGCGGGCGCTGATGCCGGTGCTGCCCAGCCGCGAGGAATTCCCGTACGCGATCCGGCAGGTATCGGAAGCGCTGGGCTCCAACGGGTCCACGTCGATGGGCTCGGTCTGCGCCTCGACGATGTCGCTGCTCAACGCCGGCGTACCGCTCAAGGCGCCGGTCGCCGGGATTGCGATGGGCCTGATCTCCGATGAGGTGGACGGCAGCACGCAGTACGTCGCGCTGACCGACATCCTCGGCGCGGAGGACGCCTACGGCGACATGGACTTCAAGGTCGCCGGCACCAAGGAGTTCGTCACCGCGCTCCAGCTCGACACCAAGCTCGACGGCATCCCCTCCGACGTCCTCGCCGCGGCGCTGTCGCAGGCCAAGGAAGCACGGCTGGCGATCCTGGAGGTGATGGCCGAGGCCATCGACGGCCCGGATGAGATGAGCCCGTACGCCCCGCGGGTCACCACGATCAAGATCCCGGTCGACAAGATCGGCGAGGTGATCGGGCCCAAGGGCAAGATGATCAACTCGATCCAGGACGAGACCGGCGCCGAGATCAGCATCGACGACGACGGCACCATCTATGTCGGAGCCTCCGACGGCCCGTCCGCACAGGCTGCCGTCGACCGGATCAACATGATCGCCAACCCGGTGATGCCCAAGGTGGGGGAGCGATTCCTGGGCACCGTGGTCAAGACGGCGGCGTTCGGCGCCTTCGTCTCGCTGATTCCCGGCAAGGACGGCCTGGTGCACATCTCGAAGTTGGGCAACGGCCGGCGCGTCGGCAAGGTCGAGGACGTCGTCAACGTCGGCGACAAACTGCAGGTCGAGATCACCGAGATCGACGCCCGAGGCAAGATCAGCCTGGTGCCTGTTCGCGAGGCCGAGGCGAGCACCACGAGCGGAGCCGCGCCGGCTGAGTCCCCGGGCGCGTGATGCGCCCGGCCGGGCTGCAAAAGCCCGGGTCGACCAAGACGCTCTCAGCGGGACGGTACGGCGGCACAATCCGCCGTACCGTCCTGCCGGGCGGTCTCCGGGTGATCACCGAGGCGCTGCCGACCATGCGGTCGGTCGCCTTCGGTATCTGGGTCGGGATCGGCTCGCGCGACGAGGTGCCCTCGCTCGGCGGTTCCTCGCACTTTCTCGAGCATCTGCTGTTCAAGGGCACCAAGAAGCGCAGCGCGCTGGACATCTCGGCGGCGATGGACGCAGTGGGCGGGGAGATGAACGCCTTCACCGCCAAGGAGTACACCTGCTACTACGCCCGGGTGCTCGACGTCGACATGCCGCTGGCGGTGGACATCATCAGCGACATGGTGGCCTCCTCGGTGATCACCGGCGACGACCTCGAGGTCGAGCGCGGCGTGATCCTGGAGGAGATCGCCATGCACGACGACGACCCCGGCGACGTTGTCCACGACGTCTTCAGCGAGGCGGTGTTCGGCGGGCATCCCCTCGGCCGCCCGGTCATCGGCACGGTCGAGTCCATCAAGGGGATGCGCCGCGAGCAGGTGTCCGGCTTCTACCGGCGGCGCTACCAGGCACCGGTCATGGTGGTAGCCGCCGCCGGCAATCTCGAGCACGCTCACGTGGTCCGGCTGGTCCGCCGGGCGATGCGGGACACCCCCTTGCTCGCGGACGAATCCGCTGCCCCGGCGGAGCCGCGTTCAGCCCACCGGCGGGTGCCGGCGAGCCCGGCGAAGGCGTGTGTCGTCGACCGGCAGACCGAGCAGGCGCACGTGGTGCTCGGCGGCCGCGGCATAGCCCGTCACGACGACCGGCGCTTTGCCCTCGGCGTGCTCAACAACGCCTTCGGCGGCGGAATGAGCAGCAGATTGTTCCAGGAGATCCGGGAGAAGCGCGGCCTGGCGTACTCCGTCTACTCATATTCCTCGCAACACGCCGATGCGGGCGTGTTCGGGGTGTACGCCGGCTGCGCACCCGGGAATGCTGAGCGGGTGCTGACCCTGATCCGAGAGCAACTCGACGCCGTGGCGTCCACCGGTCTTACCGACAGCGAGGTCGAGCGCGGCCGCGGCCAACTCAAGGGCAGCCTGGTGCTGGGCCTGGAGGACAGCTGCTCGCGGATGAGCCGGATCGGCAAGGGCGAGTTGGTGTACGGCGACATCCTCGAAGTCGATGACCTGATTTCTCGGATCGACGCCGTCACGCCCGACGATGTCCGGGTGCTGGCGGCGGACCTGCTGGGGCAGCCGCTCTCGCTCGGCGCCATCGGGCCATTCGGCGATCGTGACCTCAGCGCGGCGGTGGCGACATGACCGAGCCGATCCGGGTCGGCGTGCTGGGCGCCCGTGGCCGGATGGGCTCGGAGGTCTGCCGCGCGGTGGACCGGGCCGACGACCTGGATCTGGTGGCCATGGTGGACACCGGCGACATCCTGAACTTCGTCTCCGATGCCGGCGCCGAGGTGGTGGTCGACTTCACCCATCCCGACGTCGTGATGGACAACATCAGGTGGTGTATCGACGAGGGGATCCACGTCGTGGTCGGCACCACCGGCTTCGACGCCGAACGGCTGGCGACGGTACGCGAATGGGTGCAGGCCGCCCCGCAGCCGGTCGGCGTGGTAATCGCGCCCAACTTCGGGATCGGCGCGGTGCTGATGATGCAGTTCGCTGCTCGTGCCGCGAGCTATTACCAGGCCGTGGAGATCGTCGAGCTGCACCACGCGGACAAGGTGGACGCACCGAGCGGAACGGCCCGGCGGACCGCCGAGCTCATCGCCGCGGCGCGGGCTGCGGCCAGCACCGGGCGGATGCCCGACGCGACGACCAGCGAGGTTGCCGGCGCGCGCGGCGCGGTCATCGAGGGAGTCCACGTCCACTCGGTCCGGCTGCCGGGACTGATCGCCCACCAGGAGGTGCTGTTCGGCACCACGGGGGAGACCCTGACCATCCGGCATGACTCGCACGACCGGGCATCGTTCATGCCGGGGGTGCTCCTCGCGGTGCGCCGGGTGCTGGAGCGACCCGGGCTGACGGTGGGCATCGAGTCCCTGCTCGACGACTGACCTTCCGCCTTACTGCTCCAGGTCGCCGGACGGATCGGTGAGATCGACGTGCATGCGCAGCTCGCGGACGAAGCGACCGTCCATGTCGAGGGCCCGAGCCGCCCCGTCGGGAGCCCAGCCGGCCGACCGGAAGAAGCGGGCCGAGATCTGGTCCGGCTCCAGCAGCCAGGTGACGGCGAGACGGCAGCCGTCCGCACGCATCAGGTCGGCACCGGCGGCCAGCAGCCGGCTGCCGTGCCCGCGGCGGCCCCAGCGGGGCTCAACCAGCAGCGCGCTGACCGAGCCGGTGCTCGGCGGATCATGGCCCTCCTCCTCGGCCGGGCCTATGGCGGCGAATCCCACGGTGACCGACCCCTCGTTGGCGACGAGCACCCGGTGCCGCGCGGACGGCGGCGAAGCCACTGCGGCCCCCCAGTGCTCGGCGATGGCCTCGACCGTCAATCCCTCGAGCATCGTGGGGGGTAGCACGTCGCGGTAGGCCGTCCGCCAGGTGACCAGTTGGATTTCCGCGATGGCGGCGACGTCGCGCTCCCGGGCCGTTCGGACGCCGACGTCTGCCATCAGGCGAGCGTCCGGTAGCGCACCTCGGGTAGCTCGACCCCACCGATCTGGTAGGTCTGCGTGGCGCCGTCGAAACCCCAGCCGGACGACTCGTAGAACCGCCGGGCCCGCGCGTTGTCCGCCAGCACCCACAGGCGCAGCTCCTGGTATCCCCGCGCAATCAGCCGGCGCCGGCCCTGGTCGAGTAGCGCGCGCCCGGCGCCGCGACCCCAATGCTCGGGCGACACGTAGATTGCCCACACCTCGCCGACGTCGGCGCCGGCATCCGCACCGCGCCACGGGCCGGTCACGACAAAGCCCACAACGGCTGCGTCCACGGCCGCCACGGACAGCTCGGTGCCTGGGGCCGGCTGGCGTAGTTGCCGCAGCCGATGGTCGGGGTCCTGCGCATCGAGGGCGGCCGGCGGCACGATGCCGGCGTAGCCGACCTGCCAGCTGCGGACCCAGATGCCGGCGACGGTCGGCAGGTCCTCTGGCAGCGCGGGCCGTACGACCGCACCGGTCATCGGGTCGACTGGCGTTCGCGCCGGCGGCGCAGCAGGTGGACCGTGACGCCGATGGCCACGACCACCAAGACAAGTACCACGCCGCTGACCTGAAGGTAGTGCTCCACTGTGGACAGTGATCGGGCGAAAAGATAGCCCAGCAGCACGCAGCTGGCGCCCCACAGCAGCCCGCCGGCGGCGTTCCAGGGAAGGAACGTGAGATAGCGCATCCGGCTGGCGCCGGCCAGTGTGGGCACCAGCGCCCGTAGCAGGGCTACGGAGCGGCCGAAGAACACCGACTTCCCGCCGTGCCGTTCCAGGAAGCCCTCTGCCCGATCCCATCGCTTGTCCCCGACCCGCCGGCCCAGCCACGACCGCCGCAGCCGGGGGCCCAGCCGGCGGCCCACCTCGTAGCCGACGGAGTCGCCGGCGATGGCGCAACCGACCGCTACCGCGATCATGATGGGCAGGCTCAGGGTGCCGCGGGCGGCGAGGTAACCACCGACGAGCAGGGCTGTCTCACCGGGCAGCACCACACCGAGGAACACCGCGGCCTCGCCGAACGCCAGGCCGCCGAGCACCAGATAGATCCACCAGCCGGTGGACCCGGCCAACCCCTCCAGCCAGCCTCGCATCAGGCCAGTGTGCCGGACGCCCGGCAGTTCACCGGCCGGCGAGGACCTCAGCCAGCAGGCTGACGCCGCGCTGCAGGTCGCCGGTCTGCGCGCTGCCGAAGGTCAGCCGGAGATAGGGCGCCGGCGGTTCGCCGGCGTGATAGGGCGTCCCTGGACTGACCAGCAGGCCACGCTGGGCGCAGCGCCTGGCGACTTCGGTGTCGTCGGTGCCATCGGGCAGCCGCGCCCACAGGTGCAGGCCGCCGAGCGGGACCCGCTCGACGACGACGGCCGGGATTTCACTGCGCAGGGCCGCGACCAGGACATCCCGCCGAGCGGTCAAGGTCCGCCGCAGCCGGGCCAGGTGCCGCGGCCAGGTGGCCGACGACAGCAGTTCGACGGCGGTCTCCTGCAGGGGGAGGGAGACGAAGAAGTCATCGACGGTGCGTAACGCCCGGAGCCGGGCCAGCGCCGGACCGCGGGCGATCAGTGCGCCGACTCGCAGGCTGGGCGCGACCACTTTGGTCAACGACGACAGGTACACCACATGCCCGTCCGGGTCGTCGCGGACCATCGGCGGGGGAGCCTCGGACGTCAGCGCAAGCTGCCGGGCATAGTCGTCCTCCAGGAGGAAGGCGCCGTGCGCGCGTACGACGTCGAGCACGGCGCTGCGACGCTCCGCAAGTAGCACGGCGCCGGTCGGGTTGGCGAAAGTCGGCTGGGCGTAGTAGACCCGGGCGCCGGTCAGCCGGAACGCCTCGTCGAGCAATTCGGGACGCACCCCGTCGGCGTCCGTCGGCACCGGGACCGGCCGGATGCCCGCGGCCCGGGCCAGCGCCAGCGCACCCTGGTACGTCGGCGAGTCCACCAGCAGCGCGGAGCCGGGCGTGGTCAGCGCCCGGAAGGCGGCCGAGAGTCCGGCCTGGCCGCCCGGCACCACCAACACGTCGGCCGCGTCGGCGCCGGCCAGCCGACCCAGCCCGGCG
>JALZAK010000169.1 GCA_030948385.1 Actinomycetota bacterium | reverse complement strand
GTTCTCGGCCGTGGCTTCCGGTCGCCGGCCGCGGCGGTGTCGGCGCACCGCCGGCCCGAGCCGCCGTACACCGAGGGCCCGCGGGCGGCGCTGGCCGGCGCGACGGCGATGATCGACGTCAGTGACGGCCTGGTCCAGGACCTCGGCCATGTCGCAGCCGCCAGCGAAGTGGCGATCGACCTGCGGCGGAATGCCGTTGCGGTACCGGCCCGGCTCGCAGAGGTTGGTGCCGCACTCGGCGTCGACCCGTACGAGTGGCTGCTGGCCGGCGGCGAGGACCACGCGCTGGCCGCGACGTTCGCCGCCGCCGTACCGGAGGGCTGGCTGGTCGTGGGCTCCGTGGCCGAGGGGCAAGGGGTCACCGTGGACGGGGAACCGTTCGCGGGTGGCCACGACCATTTCGGCTGATCGGCAAAATGCGGTTGATGCCCGACCGGCGCGGGGCCAGGCTGCGGGCATGAGCAGCCGGTGGTACACCGTCGTCGTCGACTCCCGCGATCCCGCCGCCTTGGCGCGCTTCTGGGCCGAGGTGCTGGCCTATCAGGTCGTCTACGAGGCTCCCGACGAAGTCGTTGTCGCCAAGGACGAGCACACGTATCCGGGCCTGATATTCGTGCCCGTGCCGGAGACCAAGACGGTCAAGAACCGGCTGCACATCGACCTCAATCCCGATGACCAGGCCGCCGAGGTGGAGCGATTGATCGGGCTGGGCGCGAGCCGGGCCGACGTGGGGCAGGCCGACGTCGGCTGGGTCGTGCTGGCCGATCCCGAGGGCAACGAGTTCTGCGTACTCACCAGCCGCGAGCAGGACTGAGCGCACGCGTCAAGCCGAGGCAAGGCCCCATCCGGTCGCGGCAGCCCACTTCTGCGCCGCGTCGAGGGCGTCGCGGATCACGTCGTCCTTCGCCTCGGTATAGGCCACCATGTCGTCCGCCCACAACGCCGCGGCTTTCCGCTTGACCAGGGCGTAGGCCGCTGCCGCGTCGGGGTGGCCGCGCAGGTAGTCGCGGAGGAGCAGGTGCTCGCGCTCCCAGCCGCTGCCGCCTGAGCAGACGTGTACGTGGACGTCGCGCGGGCTGCCCGGAAACGGTCGGAAGTACCGGTGCTGGTCGTCCCTGCTGCGTAGCTGAATGCCCAGGCTCTCAATCTGATCGACGTAGTCGTGCTCGCGGAACTGGTCGGGCACCGTGATCTGGATGTCGATGATCGGCTTCGCCGGCAGCCCGGGGACCGCGGTCGACCCGACGTGGCAGATCCGCATCGCGACCGGGCCCAGGGCGCCGGCCAGCCTGTTGCGGTGCCGGGTGAAGACCACCGGCCAGGTGGCCTGGTAGGCGGTCAGCTGGATCGGGTCGTACCGGCCGCTGCCGGCAGTGCTGTTGTGGCCGGGGTAGAGGAGCGGAAGTGCCCGGCGGGCGAGCTCGTGGCGTTCCTCGCGGGGCACCTCGTGCGCGGCGAGGCCGCGATCGCGCCCGGCCAACTCGTAGAGCTGACGGACCCCAACGGCCGGCCCCAGGCGACGAAGCTCGCACCAGAGTTCGAAGGCGGCGCCGGCCTTAGCCGCGGGTGACCTTGCCGGCCTTGAGGCAGGAGGTGCATACGTTCAGCCGCTTGCGGGTGCCGGCCCCGACCACCGCGTGGACAGTCTGGATGTTGGGATTCCACCGGCGGTTGGTGCGGCGGTGCGAGTGCGACACCGACATGCCGAAGCCCGGCCCCTTGCCGCACACATCGCACACGCTGGCCACGGAGACGCTCCTGGAAGGTTAAGACGGACATCGGCCCAGTCGGCCGGCAACGCTCACAGGGTATCCACCGCGCCCGACCGCCGGCAAACCGCCTCCCGTCGGCGTCGCGCACTACGCTCGCCGCGTCGGGGGGCGGGAGGTGGACGTGGCGCGACGGCTGGACGCGACCGCGGTGCGCAGCTGGTGCGCCGCCGCCGTCACCGGGCTGACCGCCGCCCAGCAGGAGATCGACGACCTCAACGTGTACCCGGTCCCGGACGGCGACACCGGGACGAACCTCGTGCACACCCTGCGGGCCGCAGCCGCGGCCCTGGATGAGGCCGGCGCCGGCATGCAGGGCGTCGGGCCGGTGCTGCGCTGCATGGCCCGCGGTGCCCTCCTCGGCGCTCGCGGCAACTCGGGGGTGATCGTCAGCCAACTGCTGCGCGGGGCGGCCGACGCCCTCTCGGC
>JALZAK010000163.1 GCA_030948385.1 Actinomycetota bacterium | reverse complement strand
CGGGCCGGCCGGCCGCTGATGCCGGTGTTCCACGGCGCGTTCAGCCTCGGCGGCATGTTAGGTGCGGCGTCCGGCGGCTTGGCGGCCGGCCACCTCACAATGCCGGCGCATTTCCTGCTCGCAGCGGCAACCGGCTTGGTGGTCCTCGCCATCGTCTACCCGCGCCTGCCCGCCGATCCGCCGGCCCCGGCCGACTCTTCCCCGCCAGGCCGCCGGCGCCGCCGAGCCCGGCCGGACACCGCCATTGCCGTCCTCGGCGCGGTGGCCTTCGCGGTGGCGCTGGGGGAGGGCGCCGTCGGTGACTGGAGCGCTCTTTTCCTGCGAGACGACCTGCACACCGGGGCGGGTGTGGCCGCGGCTGGCTTTACGGCCTTCAGCGTGACGATGGCGGCCGCGCGCTTCGCCGGCAGCGCGGTGCTGAGCCGCGTCGGACCCGCCACGGCACTGGCGGCCGGCTGCGGGCTGGCCGCGACCGGCACCCTCGTGGTGATCACGGCCGCAGAGCCGACCGTCGCGCTGGTCGGCTTCGCCGCCATCGGCGCCGGCCTGGCCTACGGCTTCCCGATCGCGCTGGCCGCGGCCGGCGCGCACCACAGCGGCAGCGGGCCGGCCATCGGAGCGGTCAGCACGATCGGCTACACCGGCTTTCTGGCCGGCCCACCATTGATCGGCTTCGCCGCCCAGTGGGCCGGCCTGCGCGTCGGTCTCGGCCTGGTGGGGGTGGCCGCAGCCGCCGGCCTGGCCTTGGCCCTGACCCGCCGGCGACTGCTCACCGAGGCCGATCCCGGTTGGCCCGCCGGGGTGGCGCGATGACTCAGGACGGCTGCGTGGCCGGCGCCTGCAACAGACTGAACGTGGCACCCCACGGGTCGCGCACCAGCGAGTTGCGCCCGTAAGGAGCATCCACCGGCTCGTGCAGCACGGTCCCGCCGAGCTCGGCCAGCCGCGCGGTGGCCCCATCGCAGTCGTCGACCATGAAGTAGCTCAACCAGTGCGACTGCGCGCCGGCCGGTGACTCCGGGTCCAGCGGCATCCGTCCGGCGACCCCCTCGCCGGCGACCTGGAACATGGAGTAGTCCATGCCCGGAGGCAGGTCCGCCACGGCCTCGAACTGGTAGGGAAAGAGCTTGCCGTAGAACTCCTCGGTCTTGGCCACGTCGGGCGTGTGCAGCTCGTTCCAGCACAGGGTGCCGGGCTCGTTCACCAGCTGGGCGCCGGTGTGTTCCCCGGCCTGCCACACGCCGAAGCCCGCCCCGGTCGGGTCGATCGCGTAGAACATCTTCCCCGATGCGCCCACCTGCATCGGCTCCATCAGGATGGTGGCGCCGGCGTCCTGAGCGAGCTTCGCGGTCGCCTCGGCATCGTCGCTGGCCAGATACGTGCTCCACGCCGGCGGGGCCGGCGATCCGGGTGGCATAGGCCCGATACCCGCCACCGTCTTGCCCCGCAGACTCGCCATCGAGTAGAAGCCGAATTCTTCCCCGCCCTTCTCGATGTCCCACCCGAACAGGTCGCCGTAAAACTTGATGGCGGCGTCAAGATCAGGCGTCGTGACGTCCACCCAAGAGGGGGTGCCGGCCAAGTAACCGCTGCGCTCGGACATTTCTGGGATCTCCTTCGTCCTACATCGGGGGAGCAGAGCCTGGCAGGAACCTATGACAGTTTCCGGCGCCGGCGGGCAACTTCGGCCAAGGCGACTGCGGCAGCGACGGAGGCGTTCAGCGACTCGGCCCGGCCGGCCATCGGGATGGACACGGTGAGGTCGCAGGTCTCACCCACCAGCCGCGACAGCCCACCTCCCTCGGACCCGACCACCAGGACCAGCGGATCGATGGCGACCTCCAGCTGGTCGAGGGTCACCTCACCGCCGGTAGCCAGGCCGACCACCGTCAGCCCGGCCTTGCGGTACGCCGACAGGGTGCGCACCAGGTTGGTGGCCCGGGCCACCGGCAGCCGCGCCGCGGTGCCGGCGGAGGTCCGCCATGCGGTGGCCGTCATCCCGGCCGCCCGACGTTCCGGCAGTAACACCCCGTGCGCGCCGAACGCGGTGGCCGACCGCACCACGGCGCCCAGGTTGCGCGGGTCGGTCACGCCGTCCAACGCGACCAGCAGCGGCGCCTGCCCGGAATCCACCGCGCGCGCCAGCAGGTCGTCCGGATGGGTGTAGACGTACGGCGGCACCTGGATTCCGACACCCTGATGCAAGGCGCCGCCGGTCATCCGATCGAGTTCGTGCCGGCTCACCTCGAGGATGGAGATGCCCCGATCGCCGGCGATCCGGATCGACTCGGTGACCCGGTCGTCGGCTTCTAGCCCGGTGGCCACATACAGCGCGGTGGCGGGCACCCGGGCCCGCAGCGCCTCCACCACCGGGTTCCGGCCCACCAGCACCTCGGCGGTGTCGGGGGCGCCCGGCCGCTTCGGCCGCGGCCCGGCGGATCGCTTCGCCGCGCCGGGAGGGGCCGACCGGCGTGACGCCTTGTGCCCGGTGCGTTCCTCGGCCCGCGGGGTCGGTCCCCGTCCCTCCAGCTTCTTGCGGCCATGCCCGCCGGTGCCGGCGGTCGGGCCCTTCTTCGACCGCGGCCGGCGCGGCGTCGCCATCAGGCCAGGCTCCAACGCGGGCCGTCCGCCGTGTCCTCGACGACGACGCCCGCAGCCGCCAGCTGGTCCCGGATCGCATCTGCGGAAGTAAAATCTCGGCGCGTCCGGGCGGCTTCGCGCTGCTCCAATGCGAGCGCGACCAAGCCGTCGAGCACGGACCGCAGATCACCCCCGGAGCGCGCGCCGCCGGCCCACGGGACGGCAAGCGGGTCCAGGCCGAGTACTCCCAGCATCGCCCGCACCTCGCCGAGTACCCGCCCGGCAACCACTTTGTCCGAAGTGGACAGTGCGAGGTTGCCTTCCCGAACAGACGTGTGGATCACGGCAAGCGCGCCGGGCACGCCAAGATCGTCGTCCAGCGCCTCGGCAAAGGCCGCCGGCAGGGCAGCGCCTTCCGCCTCGCCGGTCAGCTCCCCCGCGCGCTGAATGAAGCCTTCGATCCGGCGGTACGCAGCAGCCGCCTCCTGCAAGGCGGCCTCCGAGAACTCGATGTGGGACCGGTAATGCGGCCCGCCCAGGTAGTAGCGCAACTCCACCGGCCGGACCCGCTGGACGACTTCGCTGACCAGAAGTGAGTTGCCCAGCGACTTGCTCATCTTCTCCCCGCTGGTCGTCACCCAGGCGTTGTGCAGCCAGTACGAGGCGAAGGCATCGCCGGCGGCCCTCGACTGCGCCAGCTCGTTCTCGTGGTGCGGGAAGAGCAGATCGATACCGCCGGCATGGATGTCGAAGGCCGCCCCGAGATATTTGTGCGCCATCGCGGAGCACTCCAGATGCCAGCCCGGCCGCCCCGGACCCCAGGGGGTCTCCCAGGCGGGCTCGCCCGGCTTCGCCGCCTTCCACAGCGCGAAGTCCAGCGGGTCGCGCTTGGCCTCGTTGGCCCGCTCCGAGGCCAGCATCTCCGCCGGCCGCCGGCCGGACAGCGAGCCGTATGCCGGCGCTGAGCGGACGTCGAAGTAGACGTCGCCGGCGCTCGGATAGGCGGCGCCGGCGGCTACCAGCCGGCGCATCAAATCGATCATCTCCGGGATATGGCCGGTGGCCCGCGGCTCCACGGCCGGCGGGCGGCAACCCACTGCGTCGTAGGCCCACCCGAACGCCCGCTCGTTGCGCTGGGCGACGGCCCACCACGCCGACCCCTCGTGCTCGGCGGTGTGCAGGATTTTGTCGTCGATGTCCGTCACGTTGCGACAGAACGTCACCGCGTAGCCGGAATGCTCGAGCCACCGGCTGAGGATGTCGAAGCTGACCCCCGAGCGGATGTGACCGATGTGCGGCGGGGACTGAACAGTTGCCCCGCAGAGGTAGATCCCGGCCCGGCCCGGCACGATCGGGGTGAACTCCCGTACGGCGCGAGCCGCGGTGTCGTACAGGCGCAGGCTCACCGGACGATCGTACGGGGGCGACCGGAGCGGGTGTGGTCTTGCGGATCGGCCGCGTCCCGGCGACCCTGCAGGTATGAGCGTTGACGAAGATTTCCCCGTCCAGGGCGTCGACTACGTCCATTTCTTGGTGGGCAACGCCAAGCAGGCGGCGCACTTCTACTCCACGGCGTTCGGGATGCAGGTCACCGCCTACCGCGGCCCGGAGACCGGCTCGCGGGATCGAGTGGAGTACGTGCTGGAGGCCGGCGCGGCCAGGTTCGTCCTGACCGGCGAGGTGCACGCCGGCACCGACACCGGCCGGCACGTCGCCGCACACGGCGACGGCGTCACCGACATCGCGCTCACCGTGCCCGACGCCACCCGGGCCTACCAGCTAGCCGTCGAGCGGGGCGCCCGCGGGCTGGCCGAACCCGCCGTGGAGGAGGACGACAACGGAAAGATCGTCACGGCCTGCATCGCGACGTACGGCGAAACGCGGCACAGCCTGATCGAGCGGACCAACTACAGCGGCGTGTTCCGGCCCGGGTTCGTCGCCCGCCCGCCGATGGTTGCGCCGCCGGCCAAGCGCTACTTCCAGGCCATCGACCACTGCGTCGGCAACGTCGAACTCGGCCAGATGGACGAGTGGGTGCGCTACTACAACCGGGTAATGGGCTTCACCAACATGAAGGAGTTCGTCGGCGACGACATCGCGACGGACTACTCCGCACTCATGTCCAAGGTGGTGGCCGACGG
The DNA here is from genome assembly GCA_030948385.1 of Actinomycetota bacterium. Lineage (GTDB taxonomy): Bacteria > Actinomycetota > Actinomycetes > Mycobacteriales > QHCA01 > QHCA01. Next base: position 571 of record JALZAK010000163.1, on the reverse strand, counting down.
CACCCGGAAGGTGAAGTTCCCGCTGAACGAACCGGCCATCGGGAAGCGGAAGTCGCAGATCGACGAGTACCTGGAATTCTACGGCGGTCCCGGCGTGCAGCACGTCGCGCTGGCAACCAACGACATCGTTTCCGCCGTACGCCAGATGCGGGCACGCGGGATCGAGTTCCTCGCCACCCCCAGCTCCTACTACGACGAGCTCGGCTCCTGGGTCGGCGACACCCGCGTCCCCCTCGAAGAGCTGCGGGAGCTGTCGATACTGGCCGACCGGGACGAGGACGGTTACCTGCTGCAGATCTTCACGAAGCCGGTACAGGACCGGCCCACCGTCTTCTTCGAGCTGATCGAGCGGCACGGGTCGCTGGGGTTCGGCAAGGGAAACTTCAAGGCGCTGTTCGAAGCCATCGAGCGGGAGCAGGAGCGTCGCGGCAACCTCTGACTGCGCCGTGTCATGCGCAACGCCCTTGCCTGGTCGCTCAGCCACTGGTCGCGCACACCTGGTCGCGCACCCCCTGGTCGCGCACACCTGGTCGCGCACACCTGGTCGCGCACACCTGGTCGCGCACACCTG
>JALZAK010000158.1 GCA_030948385.1 Actinomycetota bacterium | reverse complement strand
GCATCTGGCCGGCGCGGCGAAGCGTGGGCGGCGACACGCCGGAGACGGCGACGACGCGGTGGCCGGCCCGCGCCAGCGCCGCACCGAGCACGCTGCCGACGCGGCCGCAGCCGACCACGCCGACCTGGAGCCGGGCGGGGCGTTCGCGTGGCGTAGCGGTCATCGTCGATCCAGCCCGTGGGGGGTACCGGTCCGCGTCAGGGTACGACCTCCGGTGCATCGACGGCATTTACGCTGCAGGCCGTGGGCGAGCCGGTGCGGTGGCGGGTGGCGTGGCAGGAGGCCCTGTACGGCGCCGGCGGCTTCTACAGTTCGAACGCGCCGGCAGCCCACTTTCGGACCTCGGTCGTCGCCTCGGCGTTGTTCGCCGGCGCAATCGGCCGCCTCACCCGGCAGGCCGGCCTCGACACCGTCGTGGACATGGGTGCCGGCGGCGGGGAATTGCTGTCCGCGCTGCACCTGCTCGATCCTGATCTGCGGCTGCACGGGGTGGACCTCGGGAATCGGCCGCCGGGGCTGCCGGATGCCGTGACCTGGTCGCACGACGTGCCCGTCGTGGACGGCGGCCTGCTACTGGCCAACGAGTGGCTGGACAACATCCCCTGCGAGGTCATCGAGTCCACTGCGGACGGTCCGCGCGTGGTGATGGTCGACCCGGCGGCAGCCGAGGAGTCCCTCGGACCGTCCCCCGACAACGCCGACGCGCGCTGGCTGGATCGCTGGTGGCCGCTGGCGGAGGTCGGATGCCGTGCCGAGGTGGGGCGCAGCCGCGACGAGGCGTGGGCGACCGCCGTCTCGAAGCTGGAGCGTGGGCTGGCGATCGCGGTGGACTACGCCCACACCCGCGACAGCCGGCCGCCGTACGGCACCCTGACCGGCTACCGGCGCGGGCGGCAGGTGGTCCCGATCCCGGACGGCTCGTGCGACATCACCGCTCATGTTGCGCTGGATTCCTGCGCGGCCGCGGCGCCGGGTGACACGGCGCTGGTTTCCCAGCGGCAGGCTCTGCGCGCGCTCGGGGTGAGCGGCTTGACGCCGCCGTACGCACTCGGACGCGTGGACCCGGCCAGGTATTCACGGGGCCTGCAGGGCGCCAGCGAGGCAGCCGAACTTCTGCATCCGGCCGGGCTGGGCGGTTTCAGCTGGCTGATCCACGCGGTCGCAACGCCGCTGCCCGCCCTCGGCGACTAGTGGTCAGGGCACCCAGATCGCGTGGTCGTGCGCGAACAGCACCCGCGCCGGGTCCAGCCGTTGCAGCCGGTCGATCCAGGCCGGCGTTGGCACCGGGGAGGGGAGGTGCCCCTCGGCCTGTGCACGCCCGGCCAGAGCGTCGGCGCTGTAATCGCTTGCCCGATCTTGACTCTGCCCGGCAACGACAACGGCGCCCTCCCGGCAGCGGACCACGACCGACTGGTGCCCAGCCGTATGACCGGGAGTCGGTACGACGAGCACCCCAGGCAACACTTCAGCCTCACCATCGAGCTCCTCGTACCGCAGGCCGGGTGCGTCGACGAGCTCGGACAATGTGTAACCGGGTCGGCGCGCGCTCTGGAGTTCGACTCGCTGGGTCAGGATGGGCCGGCCGGGGAGCTGCGGGTTGCCGCCGCAGTGGTCGAAGTGCAGATGACAGTTGACGACGAGCTGGATGTCTTCGGGACGGGCACCCACGCCGGCCAGCGCCGCCTGCAACGAGCGGCGGCGCGGGTGGTAGTGATCATCGACCTCGCTGTTGCCGCCCATCCCGGTGTCCACCAGGAGCAACGCGCTCGGATGCTCGACGAGGTAGCCGAGGCAGGGCTCGACGCGCGTCCTGCCTCCGGCTTCCTCCGCGGGCCGGATGAAATGGCCGAAGTCCACTCGCCGCACGACCGACTCCACGACCCGAGTGTCCTCCCGATGGAAGGCAGTCAGCGTAGAACCGGGCCGCAGCGGACCCGGAGTGAGCGCAGACCGCGAATCACGAAGTTCGGCTGATATTCGGGCTCATCTGCCAGCTCCATAGTCGGCAACCGGCGGAACAGCGTGGGGAGGGACACCATGAGCTCGAGGCGGGCCAGCGGGGCACCGAGGCAGAAGTGGATGCCGGCGCCGAAGCCCAAGTGAGGGTTGGGATTCCGGCCGACGTCCGGCCGGCCCGGCTCGGCGAAAACAGCGGGATCACGGTTGGCCGAACCGAGTAGCGCGGCCACCTTCTGCCCTTTTAGGATAGTCACCCCACCGACCTCGACATCAGCGTAGGCAGTCCGCTCGAAGAGCTGCAGCGGCGCGTCGTAGCGGATCAGTTCCTCCACCGCGGTAGGAAGCAGCCGATCCATATCTGCACGCAGCCGAGCCAGCTCGGCTGGGTGCCGGAACAGGCCGAGCAGGCCGTTGCCGAGCACGTTGACCGATGCCTCGTGGCCGGCGTTCAGCAGCAAGATGCAGTTGGCGACCAACTCGTCCTCGGTCAGTCCGTCGGCTCCGACCAACCCGCTGATGAGATCGTCGCGCGGCTCGGCCCGCCGCTGAGCCGCAAGCCAGCGCAGGTACGCATCGAATTCGTCGCCGGCCGCCATGGCCGCGGCCTCCAGCGCCGGCGGTCGCTCGTACTCGTACATCTTCACGATCGCGTTGGACCAAGGGCGGAGCAGGTGCCGGTCGGCCTCCGGCACGCCGAGCAACTCGGCGATCACGGTCACCGGAAGCGGTGCAGCGAAGTCGGCCAGCAGGTCGATCTCGTCCTGGCCGGCGGCCCGGTCCAGCAACGCGTCGGCCATCTGCTGCACCGGGGCGCGCAGCCGCTCCACGTGCCCCCGCGCGAAGGCCGCTTGGACCAGCCGGCGCAGGCGGGTGTGCTGCGGCGGCTCGGAATCAAGGATCGAGTCGCGGTGCAGGCGGTTGAACACGGCGAAGTCGGCCAATGGCTCGCGGTCGCGGAAGAGCCGGCCGAGCCGGCGGGATCGCAGAACCGCGCCGGCATCGGCATGCCGGAAGGCCAGCCACATGTTCAGGCCGTCGTGCCAGAGCGGGCGGCCCAACGGCCGGAGCCGATCGAATATCGGGTAGGGGTCGGCGACGAATGCCCGGTCGCGCGGGTCGAACGCAGCGACGTCCATGGCGCTGTCTCCCGACTCTTATCCGCCGCGCGTGCGACTGGCCTCGAGCGATGCCGCGTACGCGGCCGCCTCGGCGCGGCTGCGCAGGCCGAGTTTGGCGAGAATGGCGCTGACGTGATGCTCGATGGTGCGGACGGAGTTGTGCTGACGAGCGGCGATGTCGGCGTTGCTGAGACCCTCGCGCAGCAAGTCGAGTACCTCCGACTCGCGGCGGCTCAGGGCCGCGGTCGCATCGGCACGACGCGGGCGCACGGTCGCCTCGATCCCCAGAGTATTGAGCAGCTGCGCGCTTTGGTTGGCAAGGGGTGAGCCGAGGCGTTCGTAGGTCAGGTGGGCGGCGCGGGCCTCGGTGATCGCTGCGCACGTCTCGGAAGAGGCCAGCATGCGACCGAGGGACAAGTGAAGTTCGGCGCGGATCAGCGGCCAGTCGTTGTCCGCGAGCACCTGCAGCCCGGCCTGATAGGCGGCGACAGCGGCTGACGTCTGGTCGGATGCCTCTGCTACGCGGCCGCGGGCGAGTTCGGTGCGCGCCCGCAACACCGGCAGGGCGTGGTCAGCGGTGACAGCGGCAAGCTGGTCGGCGTCCGCGCGGGCCTGCTCGGTGTGCCCGGAGGCCAGTTCCGCTTCGACACAGATCGCGTGCAGCCGGGCGGCCCGTACGCGGTCGTCGCCCATTAACCGGATCCCGTGGCGAGCGACGGCCGCGGCGTCCGCCCACGCACCCCGGGCCAGATGCAATGCGGCCAACGGCAGCAGGCAGTCCTGGTGCTCGTGTCGACCGGCGAGCAACCGCTCGGCGTCATCAAGGCGTCCCTGCAGCACCCACAGTTCGGCGAGGGCGGCCCGCACCTGTCCTTCGACCCGGGGACCGGCGTGCGCTGTTCGGCTGGAGGCCAGCCGCAGTGTCACCTCGGCTTCGTCCCAGCGGCCGACGTCGCAGAGGATGAGCCCGAGGTTGATTCGGCAGTGGGCGTACAAAAACGCCGGCCCTTCGTCAATGCCCAGGCCGAGGTGCCGGTCGGCCGCGCGAGTCCACTGATCGGCGCGACTTAAGTCACCGACGCGTGCGCAGGAACTGAGGAGGTTGCAGACGACCTCGATGGCGGCGAACGGGCTGCTCGCCTCACCGGAGAGGACCATCGCCATGGCCTCGTCCAGCAGCGTCATGCCCTCGGCGACGAAGGCCCGAGAGACCTGCGCGGTCCCCAGATCGGCGAGCGCCTTGGCCTCGACGTTCGGATCGCCCAGCCGACGGGCCAGCGCGAGGGCGCTCGTGGCATCGGCGTGTAGTCGCGTGACGTCGACAATGTCGCAGCCGGGCAGCGGCAGGGCCGCCAGCGCATGCTCGATGCAGTCCGGTTGATCCTCGACGAGCCGCCGGGCGCGGGCGAACCACCCGTTTGCCACGCTCGGGCTGTCGTGCACGAAGTAGTGCAGGCGGCCCAGGAAGACCGCGGCGACGGCCGCCCGCGCGGGGCGCTCCGCGCGGGAGGCCTGCATACTGTCGACCAACGCCGCGACCGCCTGCTCCGACTGATGGAACATCGCTCGGCAGATCCCGATGACGAGTTGGCGTTCGCCGACGTCGACGCTGGTCTCGTTTTCGGCGAGCGTCAGCACGGCCGGGAAGTCGCGGCGCGCGAGGGCGACGTCGAGTTCAGGCCACGCAGGCCCACCGATGTACGCCGGCATGCCCGAAATGGTGGCAGGCGCTGTCCTACCCGGCGAGCCGTGACGGCGAATTGGGTGGCCGATTGGGTAGTGCCACCGCTTCGGGAGCCGCTGATCCAGACAAGCCTTCTCTTCGGGCGAGCACCACAGCTCGCACACGAGGAGGACGTGAGATGGCCGAAGTAGCGACCGAGGTGTGCGAAGCATTCGTCGTGTCCGCCGAAGGTTACGACCGGCTGATGGGCCGCTTCCTGCCGTCGCTGGGACCGGCATTCGCAGATGCCGCGGGAATCACCGCCGGGCAGCGCGTCCTGGACGTCGGCTGCGGGCCGGGCGGGTTGACCGGAGAGCTGGTGCGCCGAGTCGGGGCCGGCGCCGTGGCGGCCATCGACCCGTCGCCGCCGTTCGTCGAGGCCTGCCGGGCTCGGCATGCCGGCGTGGACGTACGGATCGGTGTTGCCGAGCGGCCGCCCTTCGCCGACGCGGAGTTCGACGCGGCGCTCGCGTGCCTCGTCGTGGGCTTCATGTCCGATGCGCATGCCGGCGCCCTCGAGATGGCCCGGGTCACCAGGCCCGGTGGCACGGTCGCAGCCTGCTTCTGGGACGCGGCGCACATGCCGGCGATCCAGCTGTTCTGGAAGGCGGCGGCGGAGGTCGACCCGAGCCGGGTCGGTGAGGTTGCCCGGCTGGGGAGCAAAGAGGGCGACCTGGCGGCACTGCTGGCGAACAGCGGACTGCGGGACGTATATGAGACGGTGCTGCTGGCCCGAGCGGAGTATCAGGACTTTGCAGACTGGTGGAGTCCGATCGCCCAGGGCATCGGGCCGGCCGGTGCCCACTATCGGTCTCTCGACGGCGAGCGTCGCAGAGCCGTTCGTGCTGCCTGCGAGCAGGAGATCGGTAACCCCGACACCCGCTTCGTGCTCGAGGCCCGCGCCTGGTGCGCTCGAGGAACGCGGTGATCGGGATGTCCACAGGCTCGACTACGTCAACCGGTTGCGACACCCACGACATGGTGTTGCTCCACCGGGTCTTCCGCCGGCAGTTCGGCCAGCTGCCGGCGATCATCCAGGCGGTTGCCGAGGGCGATCGCGACCGCGCCGCCGTGATAGCAGCCCACGCCGGCGAACAGCTCGACGTTCTGCACCACCACCACACCAACGAGGACGAGCTGCTCTGGCCAAAACTGCGGGAGCGTCCCCAGCTCGACGCCGAGCTGACTGATCGGATGCAGGCCCAACACGAGCAGGTGGCCGGGATCGTCGGGTCGGTCGGCGGCCTTTTGCGAAGCTGGTCCGCCGACGGTAATCGCCGCGACCGGGAGCGGCTGGCGGCGGAGATGCAGCGATTGCATGCCGCGCTGAGCCGACATCTTGACGAGGAGGAGGAGCGCGTCCTGCCGATCGTCGCGGAGACGCTCACCCGACAGGAATGGGCTCATCTGGCCAAACGCGGGATGGCGAAGATACGGCCGTCGCGGCGGCTGGTGTTCCTCGGCTACATCCTCGAGGACGCCACGCCCGACGAGCGCCGAGCATTCCTCAACCACATCCCACCTCCGATCCGCCTCGCCTACCGGGTCATCGGCCGGCGAAAGCAGGCGCGCGAGATCGCCGTCTTGCGCGGCCCGCTGGCCTGATCAGTACGGCGACACGACTGGCCGGGTTTGGGGTTAGACGTGCGAGCGACGTGGGCCGGTGCCGGCCGGTTCGTATCGGCACACCCGACCGGTGCGAATCGCAGACTCCAGGCACGCACCGCACAGCGAGGCCGAAGTGCTCACTGCCTCGATCGCGCGGCGCAGCGCCCGGATCACGTTCACCCTCGCCCGTCAGGCAGAGTCTTCCGCGGAAGACGTTCCTCCACAGGGTTGCGGGGCCCCTGCCGGCGCCGGCGCGAGTCTTGAGAACGGCCAGCAAGTCCTGGCCGCCGCCCGGACGCCATGTTGGCCCTCCATCGAGGACTGCCAGCGGGGTCACCGCCGGTGGCGCCGTGAAGCGTGGAGAGCCCGCCGGCGCTGGGGGCGACATCGGAGATCTCCCGCGCAGATACCAGTTTTGTGGTGTTCCGCCCCGGCAGCGGGCGTTCCTACCGTGGTTTCCCGACCCAGGAGGAAGCCATGCCCCACGAACCACCGAACGCCTCGTCCCTCGGCGGAATCTGACCCGGGAGGTCCAGGCCGGCGCCCCGGCGACCTGCTGTAGGCCCCCGGGGCATGGCACACCTTCTGAGACGCCGGCGATGAGCCCGTCAGCTGCCTAGAGCTGAGTACCGAAATGGGCGGAACCACTGATGGCAGTGGGCCATCGGCCGCCGACGATCACGACACACCTCAGGAAGGAAGCTCGATGAACCACCTCGTTACCCGGCGACTGTGCGTTGCCCTCGCCCTTGCCGTGCTGGCCGCCCCCGCGCTCGGCGCATGCTCCTCCGCCTCCGGCGGAACAGGAAGATCCGGCTCCAGCGCCGACTCGGGTGCGAAGTCCCCGGCGCCGGCCAAGTCAGGTACGTCGGGGGCAGGCACGACCACCGGGGCCGGCGCGAGCAGCGGCTCGACGGACCTCGCCGGCTTCTGCTCGCTGATCGGTCGCAACAACCGCATCCTGACCGAGATCGCCGCCGGCGACCAGCGTCAGAGCGGAGTCGACACGCACAAGCTGATCGCCGATCTGAACTCGCTGGTGGCAGCGGCGCCGGCCGAGATCAAACCGGATCTACAGGTCATCGTTGACTTCGACACCTCACTGTTCCAGCACCCCCACGCCATCAAGGAGTCTCCGCAGCTGGCCCAGGCGATGCAGCACTACGCGGCCTGGATCGGCAAGAACTGCGCCGGGAAGAGCGCGCTGCCGGCGGGGACATCGTGAAGGCGCGCCTCGTACTTGTGCTCGCCGCGGCCACGCTCCCGATCTTGACCACTGGTTGCAGCAACGGAAGCGGCGGCCACGACAGTGCGTCCGCGTCGTCGGCGTCCGCGCCGTCCGCCAAAGCCGGTGTGTCCCCGCAGGGCGCCCCGGCCTCCGGCGGCGGCTGCCCGCGCAACGTCACCGCACAGATCTGCGTCACCGCCGCGATCAGCGGCGACGCGACGGTGACCGGCACCGGAAGCACTACGGCGCCGGCGCCGGTGGAGGCCGAGCCGTCCTGGACCTGCCGCAGGTTGGCAGCGTTCAGCGGAGGCGAGTACGACCTCGGCGACAACGTCCAAAACATCGGCGGCCACCTTCTGAAGTGGGACGCGAGCCTCGGCAGCTACCACGGGCCGGGCACGTACTCACTCACCGGCACCGAGTTCTACGTCAATGTGGACCAAACGAGTTACATGGCGGCGGGTAGCAGCGGCACCGCCAGCGTCACCGTCAGCCCCGACCTGTCGGTCACGTTCGACTTCCGCAACCTGCAAGGGTCTGACACAAGCCACCAGATCTCCGGGACGCTGCGATGGACCTGCGCGGACCCGCAGTGACCGTCTCGACGCGGTGCCGCGCCGGCGCGGTTGCCGCTGCGGCGGTGCTACTCAGCGCGGGCCTGGCCGGATGCAGCGGCCGATCTGGTGGTGCTCACGCTTCGGTGACGTCCACCGGCCGGATAGGCGTCGCGCGCTGGGCGGGCAGTGAGCTGCATTACGGCGCCAGTGCCAGGCGCATTCCCGGCGTCGTCTATCAGCCGGGGGTCGTGTTGATCGGCGGCGGCGCGAACTCGGTACGTTCGGTGAGCGGGGACGGGTTGGTCTGGACGATCGACGCGTCCGCTGCCGGCGCCCGGCAGCTGCACGTCGGGTCGATCATGATGGCAACAACGCTGGGCACCGGCCGGGTGTTGGCCCTGCGGCGCGACGCAGGCAACGTGCGGGTGGTCCTCGGGCCGGTAGCGCTGACCGACGTTATCCGCGACGGAACCTTCGCGTCGGCCGCTCCGCTGCCGCTGAACGACTCGTTGTTCTACCCCGTCGCCACCCCGACCGCGCCGGCATCGCGCGATGCTCAACCGTCGACGAGCCCGTCGCGGTTCAACGGCCAGAGCTTCGCCAACGCCGCTTTGCTCACCACGCCGCCCGTGCCGGTACCACCCCCGCCGGTACCACCGGTTCCGGCGCCGGCCCTGCCGCCGCTGCCGGTGCCGACGGGCACCCCGCCTACGGTTCCGCAGGGCGTGTGGAACTCCACGCCGATCTGCTGCGCCGGCGGGGTCGGCGTACACATCGGCATGGACAACGGCGCCGGCCGGTTGTCCGCGACCGTCCAACTGCACCTGGACCGGCCCACCGTCAGCTTCCGGATCCGCATCGGGCTGGGCACGCTGCGGGAGGCCAGCGTCCAGCTGCATGGCGCCGGCGGCCTCAGTTACCAGATCAAGGGCGCGACGGCGAACCAGCAGGGCAGCGTCCAGTCGCCGCCAGTGGACGTTGTCTCGGTCACCATCCCACTTGCGCCACCGCTGGCGATCACGTTGACCCAGTCCTTCGACGCGTCGTGGCAGATCGCCGGGGAGGGGTCGCTGATCTCCAACGGCGACTACAACCTCTCCGGCGAGCTGGGCTTCGGCTACAGCGGCGGTGCGTTCCACGCCAACTCCGTCGGGATGGGCACCCACACCTCGCAGCTGCGCAACACCCTGTCGCTGGGCGCCGGGGTCAACTCGATCAGCCTCGGTTGGCGGATGCGCGCCACCGTCGGCATCGGCATGGGGGGCTTCTCCGCCGGCGCGTGGGTGGAGTTCAAGGCCGGGATGGCGCTCACCGCCGACCAGAGCCCGCTGTCCCTCAGGCACGGCTGCGACACCGAATCGCTCGAGGTCACCGACAAACTCGGCGTCGGCTACTCCATCCCCGACTATGCCGCCACTGTCATCAACGGCGTCCTCGGCATCTTCGGTGCCGATCCGATCCCCAAGGCCGGCGGACCGTCCTGGGGCCCCTACGTCGTCTGGCGACCCGACCGGAGCGACTACTGCACCAAATCGGGCTGAGCGGCCCGCGCCCGACCACCCCCCACATCGAGCCTTGGAGAAACACGATGCACAACTACCGACCGACCCGCGGCGTCGGCAGCGTCGCCGGCATCGCGGTCCTCGCGCTGTCCGTCGCCGGCTGCTCTTCCCCGTCGGCCCAGCAACCCCGCACGGGAGGAGCGCACGCGGGGCAGCCCGCCCGAGCCGCCGCCGCGTCCCGCCACGTCCCGCCGGCCACAACGCCGGCGGCGAGCACGGCGGCGCCGGCAATCCCGGACGCCTGCACGCTGCTCAGCCGGGCCGAGGCCCAGGCCGTGGCAGCCGTGCCGCTGCAGGCGGGGCAGGACACCCGCGCTGCCAGTGCCGACAACACCGCGTCGTGTACCTACAACGCGCCGGTCACCGGCTCGTCCGGGTCGATCACCGTGTTCGTGCAAGTCCAGACCCCCGACGCGCTGACCACGGACCGGAACCTCGGCCACAAGTTCGACACGGTGCCCGGCATCGGCGACCAGACGCTGCTGGAAGCCAACAACGTCTTCGTGCACAAAGGGCAGCTCTGGATGGTGATCAGCTCCGCCTACCAGGCCAGCCCCAAGGTCCTCGTCGACGCCGCGCGGCTCGGTGCCGCCCGGCTGCCCTGAGCCGCGGCCTCGAGGACGGGCGCAGCGACCTGCTGGCGCGTCGCCGCACAGTAAACGCCGGCGACGTCTCGCCGACGGCCGACCAGCCTTAGGGTGGCGCGGTGACCACCAGCGAGATCACCGTCGGGGTCGGCTCCGGAGCCCGCGAGCTCGCCACCGCCGACATGGTGCTCAACATCGGCCCGCAACACCCCTCGACCCACGGTGTGCTACGGCTCGCGCTGACCCTCGACGGCGAGCGGGTGATTCGGGCCGAGCCGATCATCGGCTACATGCACCGCGGGGCGGAGAAGCTGTTCGAAGTGCGCGACTACCGGCAGATCATCGTGCTGGCCAACCGGCACGACTGGCTCTCGGCCTTCTCCAATGAGCTCGGAGTCGTCCTCGCCGTCGAGCGGATGCTGGGCCTTGAGGTACCCGACCGGGCGGTATGGCTGCGGACCCTGCTGGCCGAGCTCAACCGGGTGCTCAACCACCTGATGTTCCTCGGCTCCTACCCGTTGGAGGTCGGTGCGATAACGCCGGTCTTCTACGCCTTCCGCGAGCGCGAGACGCTGCAGGCGGTGATGGAGGAGGCCGCCGGCGGCCGGATGCATTTCATGTTCAACCGGGTGGGCGGGATCAAGGAGGAGGTGCCGGCCGGCTGGACCGGCCGGGTTCGCCAGGCCGTGGCCGACGTCCGCCGGCGGATGCCCGACATCGACGGCCTGATCCGCAACAACGAGATCTTCCTGGCCCGCACCAAAGGCGTTGGCGTGCTCTCGCCCGATGCGGTGCAGTCCTACGGCGTGAGTGGGCCGGTGGCCCGGGCGTCGGGGGTGGACTTCGACCTCCGACGGGACCAGCCGTACCTGGCGTACGGGGAGCTTGCCGACGTGTTGCGGGTCGTGACGGCGACCGCCGGCGACTGCCACGCGAGATTTAGCTGCCTGCTCGACCAGGTGTACGCATCGCTTGACCTGGCCGATGCCTGCCTGGACCGGCTGCCCGGCGGCCCGGTGAACGTCCGGCTGCCCAAGGTCGTCAAGGCGCCCGAGGGCCACACGTACGCCTGGACCGAGAACCCGCTCGGGCTCAACGGGTACTACCTGGTGTCCCGGGGCGAGAAGACGCCCTGGCGGCTGAAGTTGCGCTCCGCGTCGTACGGAAACGTGCAGGCGCTGGCCTCGCTGCTGCCGGGCTGCCTGCTGCCGGATCTGGTGGCGATCCTGGGTTCGATGTTCTTCGTCGTTGGTGACGTCGACAAATAGCCCGACCTAGCCGGGGGTGGTGCGGAAGTAGTCCCCGCTGGGTCGTCGGGCCAGCAGCACGATGATGACGGCGTCGAGAACGCCGGCGATCAGGGACACGACCCGGCTCAGCGCGGGCGCAGGCTGCACCAACGACAGCAGGGCGCCGAGCACGCCCAGGGCGGCGAGCACGAACGTGGTGATGCGGGCCCAGTTCTTGCCCTTGGCAACCTGAAGTGCGAGGACGACGTACAACACGATGAAGACGATGCCCAGAATGACGCCGAAAGCTACGCCGACGGTGACGGCTGTGTCGATCTGCGCCTTGGTCAACGACGGGGTTCGCTTGGCAATCTGGGCGCGCATCGAGCTCTTGGTCACGAGCACCAGGACAAGACCGATCAGGCCGAAGGCCGCGCGGACGAACATCAAGCGGACCGCCATCGTGACCGGGGCCGGGGCCGGGCCACGAACCACCGGTCCGGCGGGACCAGCCGGAGGCATCGCCTCGTACCCGCCGCTGACGCCGGGTGCGCTCATCTAGGTCTCCCCTGGGCCGGCCCTCGCGCGGGCCGCGAGGCGGCTGGGATCATACCGCGCGAAATGTCCGGACTGAGGCGACGCGACCGGCCGAGCAGGTCAACCGCTGCGCCTGCGCCGGCTCGCCGCGCACCGCCACAGTGAAATCGCCGCCGGGACGCGCCAGCACCACCCGCCACAGTTGGGCGCCGGTGCGATCCACCGCGCGCGGTGCCAACGCGGCGAGGCGATGCTCAGTGAGCATTTCCCGGGCGAAGTGCTGGGCAGCCTGCGCCGGCGCCGGCAGGGCCGAGCGGCCGCGCAGCAGCGGCAGAAGCACCTCGCCTGCGCGGTGCGCGGCGAGGAGGGCAGGGACGGCGTCGACGGTGACGTGCCCGTAATACAGGCCCTCCGGCAGGACCACCACGTTGGCGGCAAAGCGATCGCCGCCGATGTGCGAGCACTCCCACACCTGGCTTCCGGCCAGCCGAGTGAGTGCGGCGGCGACCGGCCGGCCGCGGATCGCGCAGCACGCGTCGTGCCGGCCGTGCGCACACACCAGGTAGATCGGCTCCGGGTCCGGCCGGCCGCCCACCCCGCCGAGCGGCCCGTCGAGCAGCTCGGCGTACTGGGCATAGGAGCCCCACCGGGTCAGTTCATGGCCCGGTCGCGAGTCGACATACGCCCACGCCTTGGGTGACCCGGCAACGGAACGTCCGGGCCGGCGGATCAGCACGATCCGTACGCCGGCAACGGTCGCCGCCGCGGTCAGCTGCGCTGCCAGCTCCGGTGTCGTCCTGGACGCCAGCGCGTCCCAGCCCCAGTGACCTGGCTGTTCCACCAGCAGCCACCGGCTGACCGGCGCGGCAGTGGCGTACAGCTGGTCGCCGCGACGCTCGGCGGAGGGCGCGCAGCGGTCGTGACCGGACAGCGGGATCATGACACCGGTACGGCGACGGCCTCGCGCAGCAGCCGGCGGACGAGGACGAGCCGCTCGGCCGGTTCGAGCCCGGGTAGATCCCGCACGGCGACCGGTCCGCCGGTCAGCAGCATCTCGACGGCCGGCCGTGTGCTCGCCGGCAGCCGAATAGTGCGATCCGGCAGCTCAAGCATGGCTTCAGTATCGGCCGGCCCCGGCCGCAGCCGGTATCGCAGGGAGGCCCGCCGGCGGACCACGGACTCCTGGCCGAGGCGGCCGATCGCGTCCAGCTGGCCAACCGGGCCGAGCGGAGCAGGCCGGGTGGCCGACCATGCGCGACCGCGGACCCGGGCCGCCACTTCCGCCGGCTCGGCCGCATCGAGTCGCTTGACCAGTGCCCGGACGGTCGTGGCAATCTCATCGGCAAGGCTGCCCGGGTCCGAGACATCCACCCCGACGGGCAGCGAGGCCCGCAGCTCGGGCTCGTCGGAAGCCAGCTGGGTCAGCGCCTCGACCACTGCGTAGCGAGTGATCGGCTGCACCCCCACGGTCAGGTGCAAGCACAGGTCGCCGAGCGCCTCAGCCGAGTGCAGATAGCCGCGCGGGAGGTAGAGCGAGTCGCCGGGCGCCAGCACCGTGTCCAGGCACGGCGGGCCGGCGGCTGCCCGCTCGACCGCCGGCCGATGGTCGGCCCATGGTTGGCTGCGAAGCGGAGCCGCGACCACCGGGTCGTGCACCAGCCAACGTTTCCTGCCGGCGACCTGCAACACGAACACGTCGTGCACGTCGTAGTGGGCCGCGAAGCCCTTGGCGTTGGCCGGAGTCAGGTATGCGTTCACCTGCACGGGATGGCCCAGCTCCGCGCCCAACTGGCCGGCGAAGTCGATGATCGGGGGCCAGATCCGGTGCAGGCCCTGCAGCACCACGGTTGCCGCGCCGATCAGGAGCGTCAGCAGCCGGTCCTCCAGCACCTGGTCGGCGACGTCGGCGCCGACACCGCCGGAGCCGGTGAACCTGGCCGGCTCGACCAGCCGGCCATCCTGGACCACCCGCAGGAACGGGGTACGCAGCCCGCGCCGCGACAGCAACTCGTCGACGCCGGCCAGGCTGAGCAGGTCGTCGAAGCCGGCCGCCGGGCCGCCCGAACCGCCGGCCCCGCCGCACCGGGTCAGCAGTGGCTGCTGGTCCCAGTGACCGCGGCCGAACGCCTCAGGGTCAAGGCCGGTGCAGCGCAGCAGCGCCGGGCTCGGGTCCCGGCGCTGCCCGCGGCTACCGGTATGACTCAGGCCGAGCCACCCGCGCCGGCATCAGCTCCGCCGTCGGCCCCACCGTCGGAGTCGTCTCCGGAGCTGCCGCCACCGGAAGTGTCGCCGGCACCGCCATCTGCCCCGCCGTCCGAGCCGGCACCCCCATCAGAACCCGCGCCACCATCGGCGCCCTGGTCGGCACCCTGGTCGGAACCGGAGTCCGGCGATGTGATGCTGGTCGTGGTGATGTCTTCATCTTCTAGTGCCATCCGTACCTCCTGGGCCTGGGACCGGGCGGAAAGTCGCCCGCGCCCTACTACCCTCTCAACCTCTCACCGCACCGGCCAGTCGTGCGACCACACCGTCTCACCGCCGCGCAGCACGGCGCTGACCAGCGGCACGCCGGGCCGGTAAGCCAGGTGAAGGTAGGACGGCGCATCGAGCACTACCGCGTCGGCGCGCGAGCCGGGACGCAGACTGCCGACGTCGGTGCGGCGCAGCGCCTGGGCGCCGCCGGCGGTCGCCGACCAGACGGCCTCCTCCGCCGTCATCCCCATCTCGCGAACGGCGAGGGCGATGCAGAACGGCAGGCTGGTGGTGTACGACGAGCCGGGATTGCAGTCGCTGGCCAGCGCCACGGTCACGCCGGCGGCCAGCAAGCGGCGGCCATCGGGATATGCCGACCGGGTGCTGAACTCTGCCGCCGGCAGCAGGGTCGCCACGGTGTCCGAACCGGCCAGTGCGTCGACGTCGGCGCCGGCCAGATGCGTGCAGTGGTCGGCGCTGGCCGCGCCGAACTCGACTGCGAGTTGCACACCCGGCCCGGGGCCGATCTGGTTGGCGTGTACCCGCAGGCCCAGGCCTCGGACCCGGGCGGCTTCGAGGACGGTACGGGTCTGGTCGCCGTCAAAGGCGCCCTCGTCGCAGAAAACATCGGTCCAGTGGGCCAGCGGCGCGCAGGCGTCGAGCATCGGGCCGGCGACGAGAGCGACGTAGTCATCCGCCCGGCCGGCGAACTCCGGCGGGACCACATGCGCGCCGAGGAAAGTGGCCTCGGCGGTGAGGCCGGCGGCGACGTGGAGTGACCGCACCTCGTCGGCGACGGTGAGGCCGTAGCCGGACTTGATCTCCAGCGTCGTCGTACCGGCCCGCAGGGCTTCTGCGGCGAGCCCTGCCGCGCGGCCGCGCAGTGCGTCGTCGGTCGCTGCGCGGGTGGCGGCGACCGTGCTGGCGATGCCGCCGGCGGAGTACGGCCGGCCGGCCATCCGGGCCGCGAACTCCTCGGCCCGATCGCCGGCGAAGACCAGGTGGGTGTGGCTGTCTACGAACCCCGGCAGAACGCACCTGCCGGCGGCGTCGAGCCGGCGGTCGGCCGCCGGTGCGTCGGCCGCAGCACCGACCCACGAGACAATCCCGTCCTCGGCGACCAGAGCGGCGTCGTACCGCAGTCCCAGCGCGCCCTGGCCGAGCCCTGGATCGTTGGTGACGAGCAGCCCGATCCGATCGACCAGCAGCGCAGTCACGAAAGCGCAGTCACGAGATGGGCGGCGCGCTCATCGGCACCCGGACGCCGCGCTCGGCGGCCACGTCGGCGGCGCGCTCGTAGCCCGCGTCGACATGCCGCATCACGCCGGTGCCCGGATCGTTCGACAGCACCCGCTCGATCTTGGCAGCGGCCAGCGGGGTGCCGTCGGCGACGGTCACCTGGCCGGCGTGGATGGATCGGCCGATCCCCACGCCGCCGCCATGGTGGATGGACACCCAGGACGCGCCGGACGCGGTGTTCACCAGGGCGTTCAGCAGCGGCCAGTCGGCGATCGCGTCGGAGCCGTCGGCCATCCCCTCGGTTTCCCGGTACGGCGAGGCGACCGAACCGCAATCGAGGTGATCACGGCCGATCACGATCGGCGCGCTGATCTCGCCCGATGCGACCATCTCGTTGAAGCGCAGCCCGGCCCGGTCGCGCTCGCCGTAGCCCAGCCAGCAGATCCGCGCCGGCAGCCCCTGGAAGGCGACCCGCTCGCCGGCCATCTTGATCCAGCGAACCAGCGGCTCGTTGTCCCCGAACAGGTCCAGCACGGCCCGGTCGGTCGCAGCAATGTCCTTGGGGTCCCCGGACAGCGCCGCCCACCGGAACGGTCCCCGCCCCTCACAGAACAGCGGCCGGATGTAGGCCGGGACGAACCCGGGATAGTCGAAGGCCCGCTCGAAGCCGCCGAGCCGAGCCTCGCCGCGCAGGTTGTTGCCGTAGTCGAAGACCTCGGCGCCGGCGTCGAGAAAGCCCACCATCGCCTCGACATGACGAGCCATCGAGGCCCGGGCGCGCTCGGTGAACTCCTCCGGCTTGGCGGCCGCGTAGTCGGCGGCCTCGTCGAAGGCGATGCCGGCGGGCACGTAGGAAAGCGGGTCGTGTGCCGGCGTCTGGTCGGTCACGATGTCGATCTCTGCGCCCATGGCGAGGATCTGCGGGACGACCTCGGCCGCATTGCCCAGGACCCCGACAGAAAGCGCTCGCCGCTCATGCTTCGCCTGCATGGCAAGGGCAACCGCTTCGTCCACTGTGGACGCCACGGTGTCGAGATAGCGATGCTCGACCCGGCGCTGCAACCGGGTCGGGTCGACGTCGACGCAGATGGCGGCGCCACCGTTCATCGTCACCGCAAGCGGCTGCGCGCCGCCCATCCCGCCCACGCCGGCGGTCAGCGTCAGCGTGCCGGCCAGTGAACCGCCGAAGCGCTTGGCGGCCACCGCGGCGAAGGTCTCGTAGGTCCCCTGCAGGATCCCCTGGGTGCCGATGTAAATCCACGAGCCGGCCGTCATCTGGCCGTACATAGTGAGCCCGTCCGCCTCGAGCCGGCGGAACTCTTCCCAGTTGGCCCACTCGGGAACGAGGTTGGAGTTGGCGATCAGCACCCGCGGGGCCCACTCATGGGTACGCACGACGCCGACCGGCTTACCGGACTGGACCAGCAGGGTCTCGTCGCCGGCCAGATCGGTGAGGCTGCGCACGATCGCGTCAAAGGCCTCCCACGACCGGGCCGCCCGGCCGGTGCCGCCGTACACCACCAGCCGGTCGGGATGCTCGGCAACTTCCGGGTCGAGGTTGTTCATCAGCATGCGGAGTGCGGCCTCCTGGGGCCAGCCGCGGCAGGTCAGCTCGCTGCCCCGCGCCGCCCGTACCGGCCTGGGTCCCGAGGTCGCCATGCCCCGAAAGCTACCCGCCCCCCGCCGCGACGATCCCCCCTCACGTCGCGCGATCAAGGAGAAATGGTCGCGTCTGAAGATCAACTAACGACCATCTGTCCTTGATCGCGCGATCAGAGGGGCGTTCGGCGGAGCCAGGCCAGTACTTCGCCGGCGTGCGTGTGCGGCGGGAAAACCGGATACCAGACGTGCCGCACGACCCCGTCTTCGATGACCATCGTCAGCCGGCAGTAGAGCACTTGTCCGGCGGCGGAGAAGCTAGGCAGATCCATGGCGGCTCCCAGGTCGAAGCCGGCGTCCGACAGCAGCGGGTAGGACAGGTGCAGCCGCTCCGCCGCCTCGCGCTGATATGCACCATCCTGAGTGGACAGTCCGTACACCTCGACGCCGGCCGCCACGAAGTCCGCGTGCACGTCGCGCACCGAGCACAGCTCCGGCGTGCAGCCGCGGGCGCCGGGAATCGCGTCCCAGTCCGGGGTCAGCGGGTCCTCGCCCGGCACACCGGTCCGCGGGTAGGCGAAGACCACCAGCCGGCGCCCCTGCGAGGCAGTGCTCAGGTCGACCGTCTCGCCCGTCGTCGCCGGCAAGGAGATCGCCGGCACCGCGTACCCCGGCAGGTGGCTGGCCGCCCGGTCGTCGGCCGGCGCCGGCAGATCAGCCGGCAGCGCCATCGGGTCGTGGGTCATCGCGTCTCCTCCTCGTCCCGGCCCCCGCACCTCGAGTGCAACAGCTTCCCGGACATTGCGCCATGCCACACGGTCGCGGGAGGGTGCGGCGGTGAGCCTGTCCTTGTTGACCTGGCGCCGGGCTGTGGCCGCAGCGTACGCAGCGGCCCGCGATGCCACCGACCCGCGCGCCGGCTGGGTCACCTGGCGCCGGCACCGCGATGCGCTGTTCCGCGACCATCCGGACTCGCCGCTACCACCGAGTGCCCGCGCCGGCTTTGCCGGACTGCCGTACGCGGAGTACGACCCGGCACTGCGCTTCATCGCCGCGCTGAGCGCCGCCGAGCCGGACCGGATCGAAGTGCCGACCCCGACCGACGGCACGGTGCCGTTTGACCGCGTCGGCCGGGTCGAGTTGCCCGACCTGGGCACGCTGGACGTCTGGTGGCTCGGCTCCTACGGAGGCGGCCTGTTCGTCCCGGTGAAGGATGTGAGCGCCGGGACGACGACGTACGGCGGGGGCCGCTACCTGATCGACACGGTCAAGGGGGCCGACCTGGGCAGCGCCGGCACCGACCTGGTGATCGACCTCAACTTCGCCTACCACCCGTCCTGCGCCTACGACCCGGCCTGGGCCTGCCCGCTGGCCCCGCCGGGCAATGTGCTGGCCGCCCCCGTCACCGCCGGCGAGCAGCTCCCGGCCGGCGGCTGGTACTAGCCGGCCGACAGGCCCGCGTCGGAAGACAACACCAAGCCGATGTCGATCTTGCCGGTCTTCAGCGCGGTCTTGGTGAGCGGGCCGGCCGTGTCCAGTGCCTTGAACCCGGTGAACTTGATGCCGTACTTGCTCTGTAGCCCCGGCTCGCAGAACGGCCGCTTCTTGCACTCCGTCGGGCCGCCCAGCACCAGCTTGCCGCCGTTGCACTTGGCGGCCACGTCGGAGAGGGTCTTGAGGCCGTTCTTGTCGGCGAAGGCCTTGCGTACGGCGAAGGCGTTCTGGTCGGCGGCCTCGGCCGGCTTGCCGAACTTCAACCCGGCCTTGTCGCCGAGGGTGGTGAGGGCCTGGACGGTGGCGGTCAGGTCGGTGCTGGCCTTGGCGGTGGCGTTGGGGCCGTTCTGCTTCTTGTTCAGGAACTCGGTGAGCGTGCCGGCGTACTCCGGCACGATGTCGATCTCGCCTTTCTCCAGCGCCGGCAGGTACAGCTCGCGGTTGCCGATAGTCTGCACACTGGCCTGGTAGCCGGCGGCGGTGAGGACGTCGGCGTAGATGTTGCCCAGCGTTTGGTTCTCACTGAAGTTGGCGGCGCCGATCTTGATCGTGCCCTTGCCGCCGGACAGGCCCTGGTCGAGCGACTCGGCCTTGACAAAGCCTTCGGCAGCGACCTTCGACGTCTTGCGCTCCAGGTCGGTCTGCTGGTTGAGCTTGAGCAGCTTCGCGGTGGTCAGCACGGCCGACACCTTGTCCAACGCGCCGACCAACGTGGCGTCGGCCTTCTTTGAGTTGATCGCCGGGATGACGTTGTCGACGGTCTGCAGCTTCTTGTCGTCGGTGAGGACGATCAGATCGGTGCCGCTCGCCGGCTTGCAGCCCTTGGCGCCGGCGGCCTTGGACGAACCGCTGCTGCCGCAGCCGGTCGCGGCAAGGACCAGGACAGCAGCGATGGCGAGGAGCTTGCGAGTGGGCATGGATCCGCCTTCTGTGTCCCGCCGCGAGCCGCCGCCCGTGGCGCGTGTCTGGCGGGCGCACGCCCGTCCGAGGCCAAGCCAAACACTCCGCGGCGGTCCAGGCAAGCAACGATCAGGCAACAGCGGTCGCCTGCGGTGCGTCGGCGGCCTCGACCGGGCGCCGGCGCCTCTTGCGGTCCACCTTCGGGGTGACCAGGCGCTGCACGAGCGCCAGGGTCAACTCGGTGAACAGTGCCAGCAGGGCGACGAGGATCCCGCCGGCGAGAGTCTCGCCGTTGTTCTGGTTGCCGAAGCCGTCGTTGATCAGCGTGCCCAGCCCGCCGCCGCCGACCAGCGCCGCAAGAGTGGCGGTCGCCACAACCTGCACAGCGGCGGTACGGAAGCCGGCCGCGATGAGCGGCAGGGCGAGCGGCACCTCGACCCGGGTAAGCAGCCCCCACCCGGAGAACCCCATGCCGCGGGCCGCCTCCTTGACCTCGGGGTCGACGTCGCGCATCCCCACGTAGGTGTTCGTCAGCAGCGGCGGGATGGCGAAGATCGCCAGCGCGATGACGGTGGCCCGGTTTCCGAAGCCGATCGCGTTGATCGAGGCAAAGATTGTCAGCAGCGCGAGCGTCGGGATGGCCCGGGAAACGTTCGAGGTCAGGACGGTCAGCCCACCGCCGCGACCGGTGTGGCCCAGCCACAGCCCTACCGGCAGCGCGATCAGGCAGCCGATACCCACCGCGGCACCCGAGATGGCCAGGTGCTCGACCGTACGGTGCGCGATGCCGTCGGTGCCGGCGTAGTTCGCCGGGTCGTTGAGGAAGCGCAGTGCGTCGCCGAAGACGTTCACCGGCGCCCCCGTGCCCACGGCGAGAGGACCCTCGTCAGCCCGAACAGCACGCCGTCGGCCACCAAGGCCAGGCCCACGCACAGGATTGCCCCGGTGGCGATCTCGGCGTGGAAGAAGTTGTTGTTGAAGCCCTCGAACAGAAGCTGTCCCAGCCCGCCGTGGCCGAGGATCACGCCCACGGTGACCAAGGCGATGGTCGACACGGTGGCGATCCGGATGCCGGCCATGATGGCCGGCAGGGCGACCGGCAGCTCGATCCGCCAGAACATCCGGGCCGGCCCGTATCCCATTCCGCGGGCGGCCTCGCGGACGTCGGCCGGGACACCGTCCAGGCCGACCAGCGTGTTGCGTACCAGCACCAGCAGGGCGTACAGGACCAGGCCGATGAGCACGGTACGTGCCTTGGTGTAGCCGGTGAACGGAGCCATCAACGCGAACAGCGCGAACGACGGGAGGGTGTACAGCACCCCGCTGAACCCGACGATCGGCCCGGCCAACCAGCGGACCCGCCGGGCCAGCAGCGCCAGCGGCACGGCGATGACGAGTGCGATCAGCACGGCCAGGACGGTCAGCGTAACGTGCTCGCGCAGGTGGCTCAGGATCGTGTCAGAGTTGTCGCGGATGTAGCTCCAGCTGAACCACGGGTTAGCCGGCGCTACGGCGAGCCCGCGGAGAGAGGACACGCGTGGACGCTATCGCGCAGCCGGCGATCAGGCTCGACGGCGTCAGCAAGGTCTATCCCGATGGCACCACCGCGGTGGAGGAACTCGACCTCGACGTGCCCGAGGGCGAACTCGTCGTCCTGGTCGGGCCATCCGGCTGTGGCAAGTCGACCACGCTGAAGATGATCAACCGGCTGATCGAGCCGTCGGGTGGCCGGATCATCCTCGACGGCGAGGACGTCACCGGCGCCGACCCGGTCAAGCTGCGCCGGCGAATCGGCTACGTCATCCAGCAGGTCGGGCTGTTCCCGCACCAGACCGTGGGCACCAACGTGGCGACGGTGCCCCGGCTGCTCGGCTGGGACGCCAAGCGCACCTCCGCCCGGATCGACGAGCTGCTCGACCTCGTCGGGCTGGACCCGGGCACCTACCGCAAGCGCTACCCGCACCAGCTCTCCGGCGGCCAGCGGCAGCGGGTCGGCGTCGCCCGGGCGCTGGCCGCGGAGCCGGTCGTGCTGCTGATGGACGAGCCCTTCTCGGCCATCGACCCGATCGCCCGTGACCGCCTGCAGATGGAGTTCCTGCGGCTACAGCAGGAGGTCCGCAAGACGATCGTCTTCGTCACCCACGACATCGAGGAGGCGGTCCGCCTCGGCGACCGGATCGCCGTGTTCAGCCAGGGCGGCAAGCTGGAGCAGTACGCCGACCCGGCGACCGTGCTGGGCTCGCCCGCCAACGACTTCGTAGCGCAGTTCGTCGGTGCCGACCGCGGCC
>JALZAK010000155.1 GCA_030948385.1 Actinomycetota bacterium | reverse complement strand
CCCCCCCCCCCCCCCCCCCCCCCCCCCCCACTCCCGATGATCAGCAGGCGCGGGCTAGAAGTGGACCTTCCAGATCTGGCCGGTCACCCTGGGCGTACCCGGCCCGAAGCTGACGCCCTCCGCCGTGGCCAGGCTCCAGACGGACACGAACACGTTGCCGTCCCAGTCCACCGCCACCCCGGCGGGCAACGGGACCGCCATGTCGGTCCGGGTGTTGCCGACGACCCGGGTCAGCAGCCCGGGCGGGCCGCTGGTGCCGCCGGCGAACAGCTGGCTGACGTACAGCGCACCATTCGGCCCGAAGGCGATGCCGGTGATCGTGCTGAACCCGCCGCGCCAGCCGAGGATGGCGCCCCAGGGTGAGAGCTTCCAGACCCGCGCGGCACCCGGCTCCTCATGCGCAAGCTCGCCGACGTAGACGTTTCCGTCCGGCCCGAGCGCGAGCGAAGTGGGGGTGGGCTCCCGGTCACACATCGGGGTGGCGTGCCCGCCGCAGCCGTGCGGGGGCAGCACCGCGAAGACGCTGGCATGGCCGTCCCGGACGGCGATGATGTCGTTGCCCGCCGCGTCCGCGACCAGGACCCGGCCGTCCGGGAGGGCAAGGGCGCCGTACGGGTTGGTGTCGATCGGACCGCCGGCGGGATTCTGACTGAACTCCACACCCGAGACGTTGCCCGCGTTGTGGATCACGCCGGCGTGGATGCGCAGCAGCTCGCCGGCCTGGCTGTGCCCGGCCACGCCCGGTGGGGCGAAGGTGATGGGCACGTAGAGGGTGTTCAGCCCGCGTGCCGTCACGCCGTCCGAGCCGACCGCCCCGGAGCCGTTCGGCGCCGCGCCGGACAGCAGGCCCTTGACGATCCGATCTGGCGCGCTGTTGTTCCGCAGCTGCGGGTAGAGGACGAGGGAGACAGATCCGGTGGTGCCCCAGCAGGTCAAACCTTGCGGGCCGTTCATGCAGTTCGAGCCGCCCCGACCGGCTTCGGCCACGAGCAACTGGTGCCGGCCGGCGTCGGCCCAGGCGAGTTGACGCGGATTGTTCAGGGCGTTGACGACCACGACGGGCGCGGTCGACGTGCCGGCGGCCACGGCCGGCGCCGCTCCGACCAGCAGGCCACCCACGGCGATCGCAGCCGCCCCGGCAGCGGCAAGTGTCTGTCGTCGCATCTCGCACCTCTCACCCAGCATCCGAGGCCAGGTCATCCAGGCGTGACCGGCAGCGGACGATAGCGCCGGGTGGGAGCGCTGCCCAGGGGTACCAAGCGGGCGATCCGGACGAGCAGCCAGAAATCCCCGGTAACGTCGTTGTCGATGTGACGCGCGTCCGGCTGCTGAATGACGCCTAGTGAGCGCCCCGGATCAGCGGTCCACCTCGCCGCGGATGAACTTCTCCACGGCCTCGCGGGCCTCGTCGTCGCTGTACTGCACGGGTGGAGACTTCATGAAGTACGACGAGGCCGAGAGGATCGGGCCGCCGATCCCACGGTCCTTGGCGATCTTGGCCGAACGCACCGCGTCGATGATGACGCCGGCGGAGTTGGGCGAGTCCCATACCTCGAGCTTGTATTCCAGGTTGAGCGGCACGTCGCCGAATGCTCGGCCCTCGAGCCGGACGTAGGCCCACTTGCGGTCGTCGAGCCACGGCACGTAGTCGGACGGTCCGATGTGGACGTTGTTCTTGCCCATGTCACGGTCGACCTGCGAGGTGACCGACTGGGTCTTGGAGATCTTCTTCGACTCCAGCCGCTCCCGCTCCAGCATGTTCTTGAAGTCCATATTGCCGCCGACATTGAGCTGCATGGTGCGGTCAAGTTGGACGCCGCGGTCCTCGAAAAGCTTGGCGAGTACCCGGTGCGTGATGGTCGCGCCGACCTGGGATTTGATGTCGTCGCCCACGATGGGCACGCCGGCGTCAGTGAACTTCTGCGCCCACTCCGGCGTGCCGGCGATGAAGACCGGCAGGGCGTTGACGAAGGCCACGCCGGCATCGATCGCGCACTGGGCGTAGAACTTGGCCGCGTCTTCGGAGCCGACCGGGAGGTAGCAGACCAGTACGTCCGCCTGTGCCTCGCGCAGGGCGGCGACGACGTCCACGGGCTGCTCGTCGCTCTCCTCGACCATCTCGCGGTAGTACTTGCCGAGCCCGTCCAAGGTGTGCCCGCGCTGAACGGTGAGGTTGAGCGGCGGCACATCAGCGATCTTGATCGTGTTGTTCTCGCTCGCCCCGATCGCCTCGGACAGGTCGCGTCCGACTTTCTTGGCGTCGACGTCGAAGGCGGCGACGAACTCGATGTCGCCGACGTGGTACGGCCCGAACTGCACGTGCATGAGACCGGGCACTCGGGCGTCCTTGTCGGCGTGCCGGTAGTACTCGATGCCCTGTACGAGCGACGCGGCACAGTTGCCGACGCCGACGATGGCGACCCGCACCTGGGTGTTGCTGCTGGAACCCATCAGTGGGTCCTCCTTTTGTCTGTGCCGAGGGACTCGGGGGTGGGAAGGGTGGGGGTGGTAACGGTCGGTGGCGTGCCGGCCCGCTCGCTCGCGATGAGCTCGTTGAGCCAGCGGACCTCGCGGTCCACCGAGTCCAGACCGTGGCGTTGCAGTTCGAGGGTGTAGTTGTCCAGCCGCTCCCGGGTACGCGACAGTGCGGCCCGCAGTCCCTCACGACGCTCCTCGACCCGGCGCCGGCGGCCCTCGAGGATGCGCAGTCGCACCGATGCGTCGGTCTGGGCGAAGAACGCGAAGTGGACCCCGAAGCCTTCGTCCTCGTAGGAGTCGGGACTGACGTCCGCGAGGAGTTCGGCGAAACGCTCCTTGCCCTCCGCGGTGAGCTTGTAGACGATCTTGCCGCGGCGGCTGGCCAGTGGTTTGGGGTCGCCGCCGGCCAGGTCGGGTGCTTCCTCGCTGATCCAGCCGGACTGGCGCAGCCGGCGCAGGGTGGGATACAACGAACCGTAGGAGAACGCCCGGAACATCCCGAGTTGGGCGTTGAGCCGCTTTCGCAACTCGTAGCCGTGCATCGGCGAGTCGTGCAGGAGGCCGAGGATCGCGAACTCCAGCATGCGGCCACCTCCCGTCTCGTTTCGATGTATCGAGGCGATACATCGCCGGACAGTAGTCGCCGCTCGACCCGGCCGCAACTCGCCGCTGCGCCGGAGTACCTCCCGCTACGCTCGGGCGGGTGAGGACCCGCCGGTCGGTCGTCGACTACGCCTTGCAACGTCGGGCGCTGCTCGCCGACCTGTACGCCGGCCGGATCAGCGCCACCGAGGTCTGCGACGCGACCCCGTACCTGCAGCGGGCGGCGAAGTTCCACGGCGAGCGCGGGAAGGCGACCTGCCCGGTCTGCCGCCGCGAGCCGGTGTGGTTCGTGAACTACATCTACGGCGACGAGTTGAAGGCTGCCGCCGGCCAGGCCAAGGCCACCGCGGAGCTGGCCCGGCTGGCCACCAGCTACGGCGCCTTCCGGGTCTACGTCGTGGAGGTGTGCCGGGGCTGTGGCTGGAACCACTTGACCCGCTCGTTCGTCCTGGGCACGGCCGGCGAAACCTTCGAGCAGGCGCCGCGACCCGCGGCGGCACGGGAACGCCGGTAACGATCCGGTCGGACACCCCGCCCGACTCGCGACAAAGTGGAGATTTCTTGGCGCCCCGAGGCATGGTGGACAGGTGAGCGGTACCGGTCCCCCCACGACTTCGCCGCGCCCAGGCGTCCGGTCCCGCAAATCGCGCCGCCGGCGCCGCGTGGCATTTTTCGCCGGCGCGCTGGCGCTGTTCATGGTCTTCGGTGCACTCGGGGTGGTCTACGCCGCCACGCAGATTCCGCTGCCGGGCCAGGTGCGCACCAGTCAGAAGTCGATCATCTACTACTCCGACGGCCGGACCGAGATGGCCAGGGTCGGCATGGAGAACCGCACCGACGTAAAGCTGTCGGCCGTGCCCAAGGACGTCCAACGAGCGGTCCTGGCAGCCGAAAACCGCGACTACTACACCGACAACGGCGTTTCACCCAAGGGCATTCTGCGAGCGCTCTGGGCCGATCTCCGGGGCAAGGATCTGCAGGGCGGCTCCACGATCACCCAGCAGTACGCCAAGAATGCCTACCTGAGCCAGCAGCGCACCTACACCCGGAAGTTCCGCGAGATCGTCATTGCGGTGAAGCTGGACCACTCCTACTCCAAGGACCAGGTGCTCGAGTGGTACCTCAACACCATCTACTTCGGGCGCGGGGCGTACGGCATCGAAGCCGCGGCTGAGACGTACTTCGGGATTCCGACCAGTCGGCTCAGCCTGGAGCAGGGCGCGGTGCTCGCGTCCAGTATCCGCTCGCCGGCCGGCTACGACCCGGCCGAACATCCACAAGCGGCCAGGGACCGTTGGCGCTACGTCCTCGACGGGATGGTGAAGAAGGACTGGCTCACCTCCTCCCGGGCCGGGCAGGCGAAATACCCCACCGTGCGGCCGCCGGGGAACAGTCCCTTCAACGACCTTTCCGGCCCCAAGGGCTACATCGTCCGGCAGGTGGAGAAGGAGTTGCAGCGGCACGGGATCAGCGACGACGTGCTGCGGCGAAGTGGGCTGCGCGTCGTGACGACGATCGACCGGCAGGCGCAGGCGTCAGCGGTGGCCGCCGTCGCCAAGGTCTTCACCGGCCAGCCCGCCAACCTGCGCCAGGCACTCGTTGCGATCGAGCCCAGCACCGGACGGGTCAGGGCCTACTACGGCGGCAAGAGCGGCAACGGCGGGCTGGACTATGCCACCCACTCCTACCAACCCGGCTCCTCGATGAAGCCGTACGTGCTGGCCGAGGCCCTGAGCCAGGGGATCAGCCTGAAGTCCAGATGGGACGGCAGCTCCCCGCAGACATTTCCGGACCGCACCGCGCCGGTCTACAACAGCGGTGATGGCCAGGGGGAGCAGTGCGGTCATTGCAACCTGATCACGGCCACCGTGCTGTCGCTCAACACGGTGTTCTACGCGCTGACCGCGAAGGTCACGGCAGTGCGGGCCGCCCGGCGGGCCGAGGCGGCGGGCATCCGGACCCTCGCCGGGGAGCCGATCGAGAAGTTCATTCATTCCGGAAAGCTCAGCAACGGTTTCGGCATCGGGCAGTTCGAGATCACCCCGATCGACCAGGCCGACGGCTACGCAACCTTCGCCGCCGACGGGGTGCAGCACGACGCCTACTTCGTCGACAAGGTGGCCCGGATCGACAACGGCTCAGTGGTCTATTCGGCCAAGAAGTCTCCCGGACGTCGCGCCTTTGCCCCCGCCGTGGCCGCGGACGCGACGTATGCGATGCAGCAGGTGATCAAGAGCAACCGAGGCACCTCCTTCGACCGAAGCCTGGCTGACGACCGGCCGGCGGCCGCCAAGACCGGCACGGCGGAGGATCCGCACGCCAAGCAGGCCAACGGCAACGGCGGCGGCAACAGTGCCGCGTGGATGTGTGGATTTACCCCGCAACTGGCGGCCGTGGTCTGGGTCGGGCACGACAATCTCAGGACGCCACTCGTCACCCGGACCGGTCGGCAGATCTACGGGGTCGGGCTGCCGGCGCTGACCTGGCAGGCCTTCATGGACGGCGCGCTCCGCGGCCAGCCGATCCGGGACTTTCCCCCGCCGGCCAACGTCGGGACACGTGATGTCGGCAACGTCACTCCCGGCACGCCGGCGTCCACTCCGGCTCCCGCGCCGCAGCGCACCCCCTCACCTCCCCCGGTGCAACCTCCGTCGCCGACCCCGTCCGTGCCTGCCGTGTCGCCGTCACCGCAGCCCCGGCCGAGCCGGTCCCGCTGCACGATCCTGCCGCTGTGCCCCTCGCCCTCCGGCCCGCCGTGACGGTTCCGGCCACGGACGACCCCGTGGTCGCCGGATTGTCGGAGGCGTTCGGCGGCCGGCCCGGCCGGCACGTCGCGGGGGGCGGTCATCACTTCTGGACGCCGCTGCGGGTCGTCCTGGCCCTCGCCCTGGTGCTGCTGGCCGGCGCCTGGGTACAGAAGGCACCCTGCCGCGACCACGCCTGGGCGCACGAGTACCAGTACTCCCACGCCTGCTACACCGACGTCTTCGCGCTGTACTTCAGCGAGGGCCTGGACTCCGGCAAGGTGCCCTACCTGGACCATCCGGTGGAGTACCCCGCTCTGACCGGCGCGGTGATGGGGTTGGTCGCCTGGCCGGCCCGAGCCGTCGATCAGACCCACCCCGCCCGGACGTTCTTCGACCTGACCGCGCTCCTGCTGGCGGCCTGCGCGCTGGTCACCGTCTGGGCGATTGCCCGTCTGCACCGGCGCCGGCCGTGGGACGCCGCGATGGTGGCGTTGGCGCCGGCGCTGCTGGTGACGGCCTACGTCAACTGGGATCTGGTCGCGATCGCACTGTCGACCACAGCGCTGTTGGCCTGGGCCCGCAAACGGCTGGTCTGGGCCGGGATCCTGCTCGGGCTGGCCGTGGCCGCGAAGTTTTATCCGCTGCTGTTTCTCGGGCCGCTGTTCCTGCTCTGCTTGCGCGCGGGGCGGCTGCGGGCCTTCGCGGTCACTGCCGGCAGCGCCGCGCTTACCTGGCTCGTGGTGAACGTCCCGCTGGCCCTGGTCGCGCCGCACGGGTGGTGGCAGTTCTTCACGCTCAACAGCAGTCGCGGCGCCGACTGGGGCACCTTCTGGTACTGGCTGGCGTACGTCCGGGGACGCCAGTTGGACACCCGGCTGGCCGCCGGCGCCGCTCCGCACACACTCAACCTCGCAGTCGGCGTGGCGCTGCTGACCGGGTGCATGGGGGTCGCCGCGCTCGCCCTGTTCGCGCCGCGCCGGCCCCGGCTCGGTCAGCTGGTCTTTCTGGTGGTGGCCGTGTTCCTGCTGACGAGCAAGGTGTGGTCGCAGCAGTACGTGCTCTGGCTGGTGCCGCTGGCCGTCCTCGCCCGGCCGCGCTGGCGCGCCTTCCTGGGCTGGCAGGTGTGCGAGCTGGCGTACTTCCTGGCCTTCTACTACGAGCTGATCGGTGCGGCCAGGGGCACTCCGGTGATCCCGGAGTGGCTGTTCCTGATGGCCGCCGGGCTGCGCGCCGGCGGTCTGCTGGTGCTGTGCGGGTGCGTGATTCTCGACATTCTGTGGCCGCCCGGGGACCTGGTGCGGGGGGACGGGGCTGACGACCCGGCCGGCGGGGTGCTCGACGGCGCGGCGGACGTCAGGTCGCTCAGGGGGCGAGCGAGTAGACCCAGTCAGCTCCCGGTACTTCTCGCCGGGTGAGCGGCAACCCATCGACCGGGCGCTGCTCGGCGCCCTGCCAGGGCGTGCCGTAGGCGTAGCCGGGCAGCAGCACGACGGTGCGCACCCCGAGGTGTCGCAGGTAGTCCACCGAGGCGGCGTCCGGAAACGAGGCCACCCGCCGGCGGATCTCATCGGTCTGCCTGGGCTGCACGCTGGTACTGCCGTTGACCATCAGCGGCCACCCGTCGGTGGACCACAACATCGTCAAGTTGTCGCGGGCGGCGTCGCTGGGCAGCACCAGCACCGGCCCGGCGATCCCGTGCAGCGCTGACGGCTCGCGGGGGACCACCGGATGCGGGGTGACGCCGATGCCCTCCACCAGCACGAGTGCCGGCAGCGCGAGCAGGGCGATACGCACCAGCCGGGTGCGCGGCAGCATCAACTCGATCCGCTGCACGGCGTAGGCCGCCAGCAGTGCCAGCGCCAGCGAGGTGTACAGCACCAGCCGGCCGGAGGTGCGTACGCTCTGCCAGCCCGGCAGGTGGGCCTGGATGGGCAGGATCGTGTAGCGGCCGCCGGCCAGCGTGGTGCCCAGGCCGATCAGCACACTGAGCACGACCACGGCGGCCAGCCATAGCCGGCGTCGCACCGGCGCCGCGCCGGCCAGCACGCCGACGACGGCGAGCGCCAGGACCGCGAAACCGGGCAGCAGCGTCATCTCCGTCGGCCAGCTCAGGTGCGCTCGCACCGCGGCCTGGTCGAACCCCCACATCCGCGAGGTGTCCGGCGCGATGAAGTAGCCCGATATCGGCGGGGAGAACAGCGCCAGGTCTCCCGGCCCGCGCCGGGCCTCGGGATGGTCTGCGATCACGTGGAGGTAGGGCAGCGCCAGCAGGCCGGTCACGGCGACGAAACCGAGGCCGCCGCCGAGGTCGGCCCGCAGCAGCCGCCGGGGCAACGCCGGCCGGCCGGCGACCATCCAGCCGGCGAGCCCGGCCAACCCGACCAGCAGGAGGACGTAGAGGAACGACAACCCCAGGGCGAAGCCGAGACTGATCTGCCAGGCGGCGACCGCCCAGCCGGCCACCGCCCAATACGGACGCACCCGGTCGCGGTCATAGCCGCGCCGGCCGTACCCGTGGCCGCGCGCCAGCATTGCCAGCGCCAGCGGGATACCGCCGCTGGACAAGATGTTGAGATGGCCGTTGTGAGCCAGTCGCCAGGGCGCGTAGGCGAAAGCCGCGCCGGCAACCGCCGCGGCGATCGGAGAGGTGCCGAGTTGCCGAGCCAGCAGGTACATGCCGGCGAAGGCGAGCGCGTAGGCGAGCACGAATGCGAGGTTGTAGCTGACCAGCGCGCCGCGCGGGCCGCCGCCGAACCAGGTCAGCGGCGCGTAGCCGAGCAGGGTGTCGTTGAAGGCGTAGGAGTCGGGCAACGGGTAGAACGTGTTGGCCTGAAATAGGTGTAGTGGCTGGGACACCAGCGCATGGCCGCCCCATGAGGCCATCCAGGCTTCCACTGCCGGGTCGGACAGGTCGGCCGGCACGGTACTGCCGGGATGCCGCAGGGTCGGCCAGGTCATCGCCGCGGCGAGGGCGAGGCTTCCCGCCAGCACCAGGCCGATCTCGCGGCGGAGCGATCTCACGGGTCAGCGCGGCAGGTGTGCGCGCAGGTAGGCGATGTCAGCGCCCTGCCCATCGGCGCCGCCGGGTGTCTCGACGATCACCGGTGCGCCCGCCGCCGCAACGACCGCGACAATCACGTCCGGGTCGATCTGGCCGGTGCCGAAGTTGGCATGCCGGTCGGCTCCCGACCCGAAGGCGTCGCGGGAGTCGTTCGCATGGACCAGATCGATCCGACCGGTGATCGCCGTGACCCGGTCGACGACGTCGAGCAGTTCCTCGCCGCCGGCGTGAAAGTGGCAGGTGTCCAGGCAGAATCCGGGACCGTAACCGCCGATGACCTCCCAGAGCATTGCGAGGCGATCCAGCCGGCGGGCCATCGCGTTGTCGCCGCCGGCCGTGTTCTCGATCAGGATCGGCAGCCCGAAGTCGGCCCGCTCAAAGGTCTTGCGCCAGTTGTCCACTCCGGCCCGGGGATCCTCGCCCTTGCCGACGTGGCCGCCGTGCACGATCAACCCGCGCGCCCCGATCGCCGCGGCGGCGGCAGCCTGCTGATCGAGCAACTTGCGGCTGGGGATGCGGATGCGATTGTTCAGCGTTGCCACGTTGATCACATACGGCGCGTGCACGTACAGCCCGATGTCACTGTCGCGCAACGTGGCGGCATCATCGCGTACCGGCACCTGCTTGGGCCATGCTTGCGGATCACCCAGGAAAAATTGCACGATGTCCGCTGATCGGGCAGATGCCTCCGAAAGCGGGTCTACCTGGTCAACGTGCGCACCGATCGACATAGGTGTTAGCGTACGTCGCGTCACCGACGGTCATCGTTGTCGTTGGATAGGCAGAGCAGGATGGATCACGGGTGCGGAGACGTCATGACATTGGTATCGGGGAAGACCTTTCGCCGGACGGCCTTCGTGCTGGTGGGTGCCCTCACCGCGCTGACCGGGCTGCTTCTGCTCTCCCCGGCCGCCGGCGACGCGGCCGCCAGCTACACCATCGCGTTCGGTTCCCTCGGCGCGGATGCTCCGCGCAACCTTGTGGTCCGGCCCGGCGACACCGTGGTGTTCGCGAACGCCTTGCCGCTGGCGCCGGTCACCGGCCTGGTGGTGCCGGTCAAGGTCGTGATGGGCGCGGACACCTTTGACGTTGCCGGCACTCCGGTCTCGCGCAGCATCAGTGCGCCGACCACGTACACGGGCACCTACTCGGTCCTCGGTCTGATCCCGCTGACCAGCAACTCCGGCAGTATCAATACGGCCGCCGCGCCACCGCCACCGCCACCGGGTGGCGGGAGCGCCCCACCGCCGCCCCCGCCGGCCGGCGGCGGCACCGCGCCTCCTGCGGGCGGCGGCACCACGCCCCCTGCGGGCGGGGGTACGACGACCCCGCCTGCGCACACCACTCCCGGCTCCTCCGGCACCACGGCCACCGCTTCCCGGGTGACGGGTCACCCGGTGGTCCGCCCGGGCGACCCGGGTTACGTGCCGGGTTCGGTCGGTTCCGTCGACAGCCCACTGCTGAGCCTGAGCAAGAGTGCCGGCGGTCCGGCCTCGGCCGGGTCGAACCCCGCGGTGCCGGCTCCGGACGTTGCCGGCCCGCAGGTGATCCGCAACGCCGCGGCCCCCCAGCCAGGGTCTGATTCGTTGCAGAGCCGGCTGCTGGCCGCGGACCCGGGTGCCTCCACCACCTTCGGATTGGCCGCACTGGCTGGTGTGGTCCTGCTGCTCGGAGTCGGTACGGCACTCGTACGCACCTTGATCAGTGCACGCCTCGCACCGCCGGCGCGCATCGCCTGAGGACCGCCCGCTTCGCTGGTTCGGCCTTGCGCTGGGCGACTGCTAGTCTCGTCGTGGGTGGTGCAGCCGGGTCTGCACCACCTTCCTCCTGCTACGGAGAGCCCGTGGCCGCCTAGTCCACAGGAGGCGCGACTTCCCTTGCGTCACTATGAGTTGATGGTGATCCTCGATCCAGATCTCGAGGAGCGGACCATCCAACCTTCCCTCGACCAGTTCCTCAGCGTGATCCGCCAGGGTGGCGGCAGCGTGGAGAAGCTCGACGTGTGGGGGCGTCGCCGGCTGGCCTTCGAGATTGACAAGAAGGTCGAGGGCATCTACGCCATCATCGATCTGCAGGCCGATCCGGCCGCGGTGCAGGAGCTGGACCGCCAGTTGAATCTCAACGAGTCGGTCCTGCGTACCAAGGTCATCCGTCCGGACCAGCGCTAGTCCCGTACCGAGGAGACCACAGTCATGGCAGGCGAGACAGTCATCACGGTCGTCGGAAATCTGACCGCCGATCCCGAGCTCCGGTTCACCCCCAGCGGTGCGGCGGTGGCGAATTTCACCGTCGCGTCCACTCCCCGCACGCTGGACAAGAACACCAACGAGTGGAAGGACGGCGAAGCGCTCTTCCTGCGCTGCTCGGTGTGGCGGCAGGCCGCCGAGAACGTTGCGGAGTCATTGCAGCGTGGTATGCGCGTCGTGGTGCAGGGCCGCCTGAAGCAGCGGTCGTACGAAACCAAGGAAGGCGAGAAGCGCACCGTCGTCGAACTCGACGTGGATGAGGTCGGTCCGTCGTTGAAGTACGCGACTGCCAAGGTGAACAAGATCACCCGCGGCAGCAGCGGCGGCGGTTATGGCTCGTCCGGCGGGGGCGGGTCGGCCGGCTCGTCCGGTGCCGACGACCCGTGGGCCACCGCCGCACCGGCACCGACAGGCGGCTTCTCCGACGAGCCTCCGTTCTAGGACACCAACAAAGGAATTCCATGCCCAAGCCCCCCGTCCGCAAGCTGAAGAAGAAGGTCTGCGTCTTCTGCAAGGACAAGACCGAGTACATCGACTACAAGGACACCCCGTTGCTGCGCCGGTACATCTCCGACCGCGGCAAGATCCGGGCCCGGCGAGTGAGTGGCAATTGCAGTCAGCACCAGCGCGACATCGCCGTGGCCGTGAAGAACAGTCGTGAGATGGCGCTGCTCCCCTACAGCAGCACCGGCCGGTAGGGGTTTCTCGTGAAGATCATCCTGACGCAGGAGGTCACCGGTCTGGGCGGCCCGGGCGACGTCGTCGAGGTCAAGGACGGCTATGGCCGCAACTACCTGCTGCCGCAAGGCTTTGCGATGTCGTGGACCAAGGGCGGCGAGAAGCAGATCGCCACGATCAAGCGAGCCCGGCAGGTGCGCGACGTGCGTGACCTCGACCACGCCCGCGAGATCAAGGGACGGCTCGAGGGGCTCAGCGTCACTCTGGCCACCCGTGCCGGCGCCGGCGGCCGGCTCTTCGGGTCGGTCACGGCGGCCGACGTTGCCGGCGCGGTGAAGCGGGCCGGCGGCCCGGACATCGATCGCCGGCGCATCGAGCTGCCCGGCCACATCAAGACCACCGGCAGCCATGCCGTGACGGTGCGGGTGCACCCAGAGGTCACGGCTACCGTCACGGTCGACGTTCAATCCGGCTAAGCAACTCCGACGTACGTCAATCCGTCTACGGCCACCCGGTGACGGTCTTACTCGTGCGTCGACCCGGGTACGGCGGGGTCGGCCGTCCTGCAGGTCCGCGAGGGCGTCACCGCCGCCCCGATCGTCGGACCGGTATGGCCCTTGGGGGGTGGGGTGCTTCCGTTCGTCGTAACGGGGCGACAGGGCGGCCGCGGATGGTGCCGGCCAACCAGGCGGGCAACGTACGAGCAAACCTAGGCGGGCCGAAGATCAGCCCGCTGGGTTATGGCTGGCGCTTCAAGGAGGCCGGCTAGTACTCCGGTACGCGCACGGGAGAGCACGCCGTGTGTCTGCCACCATCCGCAGAGTGACTACGGCGTGTCGCGGCGACCGGCCGCGGCAGTTCCCGTACACATCGGCTGGTCGAAGAAAGCGCAGGTCAAGCGGCCTACGGCAGTGTCCACAGCGGATTACGCACAGCGATGTCCACAGCCTGTGCACCGTGGTTCGCGGGCGGGTCCACAGGCTCGTCAACAACTGGCCCACAGGGCGCGTTGTCAGCCCGCCGGTCCGCCCCTAGCGTGGCGCAAGCCCGGTTGCCGGAAGCGTCGTACCTCCGTGAGACACCTGGCTGGGGTCCCGAGGCAGAGGGGGAAGTCAGCGTGGCGGTCAGCGACGACATCCGGCCGCTCGCCGCGGCACCGGAGTTCGAGCGCCAGGCCCCGCAGGATCTCGCCGCCGAACAGTCCGTTCTCGGCGGCATGCTGCTGAGCAAGGACGCTATCGCCGACGTGCTCGAGGTGCTGCGGCCGGGAGACTTCTACCGGCCGGCGCACCAGATCGTCTACGACATCGTGCTGGATCTTTACGGTCGGGGTGAGCCCGCCGACCCGGTGACGGTGGCCGCCGAGCTGACCAAGCGCGGCGAGATCGGCCGGGCCGGCGGGGCACCGTACCTGCATACGCTGATGTCCAGCGTGCCGACCGCGGCCAACGCCGGCTATTACGCCCGGATCGTCGCCGAGCAGGCGATCCTGCGCCGGCTGGTCGAGGCGGGCACCCGGATCGTCCAACTGGGATACGGCAGCGCGACGGGCGGTGGGCTCGACGTCGACGAGGTGGTCGACCGCGCCCAGCAGGCCGTCTACGACGTGACCGAGCGGCGGACCAGCGACGACTACGTGGTGCTCGAGCGGCTGCTGCAGGGGACCCTGGACGAGATCGAGTCGATCGGCAGTCGCGGCGGGCTGATGACCGGCGTGCCCACCGGGTTCGTCGATCTCGACGGACTGCTCAACGGCCTGCACCCCGGCCAACTGATCGTCGTCGCGGCCCGCCCCGGCGTCGGAAAGTCCACCCTCGGGCTCGACTTCGCCCGGTCCTGCTCCATCAAACACGGCATGACCTCGGTGATCTTCTCGATGGAGATGAGCAAGTCCGAGATCACGATGCGGCTGCTCTCCGCCGAGGCGAAGGTGCCGTTGCACCACATGCGCTCCGGCACGATGAGCGACGACGACTGGGCCCGGATGGCCCGGCGAATGGGTGAGGTGGCCGGCGCCCCGCTGTTCATCGACGATTCGCCGAACATGACGATGATGGAGATCCGGGCCAAGGCCCGCCGGCTCAAGCAGCGCCACGAGTTGCGCCTGGTCGTCGTCGATTACCTGCAGCTGATGTCCACCCCGAAGCGCGGGGAGAGCCGGCAGCAGGAAGTCTCTGAGATGTCGCGCGGGCTGAAGCTGCTCGCCAAGGAGCTCGAGGTGCCGGTGGTGGCGATGAGCCAGCTCAACCGCAGCCCCGAGCAGCGCACCGACAAGCGCCCGCAGTTGGCCGATCTCCGGGAGTGCCTCACCGGCGACACCCTGATCACCCGGTGCGACAGCGGTCGGCAGGTGCCGATCAGAGACCTGGTCGGCCGGCGCGACGTCCCGGTATGGAGCCTCGACGAGCACCTTCGCCTGGTCCCGGCGGTGATGACCGAGGTGTGGCCGACCGGCCGGCGCACCGTGCGGCGGCTGACGCTCGCGTCCGGCCGGCGGATCGGGGCGACCGGCAACCACCCTCTGCTCACCGTGCGGGGATGGGCGCCGGTCGACACGCTGTCCGTTGGCGACGCTGTCGCGGTAGCCAGCCGGGGACCGGCCAATGTCGGATGCATCCCGCCGGATGCGTGGGATTACGTTCGGAAGGCAATGCGCGCCGCCGGCATCTCCACGCGGTCGCTCGCCAGCGAGTTGGGCATGTCCTACTGCGGGACGATGCTGTATCAGGCCGGGATCAGCCGAGAACGGATGGCGCGGATTGCGCGGATCGTGCCGGACCCGTACCTGACCGATCTCGCTGGTGCTGACGTGGAGTGGGACCGCGTTACCGCGGTCGAGACCCTCGAGACCGACGAAGTCGTCTACGACGCGTTCGTTCCCGGCACCCACTCGTTCCTCGCCAACGGCGTGATCTCGCATAACTCGGGAGCGATCGAGCAGGATTCAGACGTCGTCGTGCTGCTCTACCGCGAGGACATGTTCGAGAAGGAGTCGCCACGCGCCGGCGAGGCCGACCTGATCGTGGCCAAGCACCGCAACGGCCCCACGAATAGCGTCACGGTCGCCTTCCAGGGCCACTACTCGCGCTTCATGGACTTCACCACCGGCCCGTAGGCAGCTCAGCGGCCCTGGTTCTTGACCTTCTCCGCCGACGCGGCGGCCGCCTGCGGGTCGAGGTAGTGACCCCCGCGGCTGGCCGGGCGAACGTCGTCGTCGAGGTCGTAACGCAGTGGGATTCCGGTCGGAATGTTCAGCCCGGCGATCGTTTCGTCGTCGATCAAATCGAGGTGTTTGACCAGCGCCCGCAGGGAATTGCCATGCGCGGCCACCAGCACGCAGCGGTAGTGCCGCAGGTCCGGCACGATCGCGTCGTACCAGTAGGGCAACATGCGCTCCAGCACGTCACGCAAGCACTCGCTGGCCGGTAGCAGATCCGGCGCCAGGGCGGCGTAGCGCGCGTCGTTCCTCGGCTGCTGCGGGTCGTCGGCGGACAGCGGGGGTGGAGGCACGTCGTAGGAGCGGCGCCACAACATGAACTGCGCCTCGCCGTACTGCTCGGCGGTCTGCTTCTTGTCCTTGCCCTGAAGGGCGCCGTAGTGCCGCTCGTTCAGCCGCCACGAACGGCGCACCGGCAACCACGACCGGTCGGCGACCTCCAGCGCGATCTCGGCGGTCCGGATGGCCCGGCGCTGCACCGAGGTGTGTACGACGTCGGGCAGCAGGTCGGCGCCGACCAGCAGCTCGCCGGCCCGGCGCGCCTCCACCTCGCCCAGATCCGACAGCGGTACGTCGACCCAGCCGGTGAACAGGT
The DNA here is from genome assembly GCA_030948385.1 of Actinomycetota bacterium. Classification (GTDB taxonomy): domain Bacteria; phylum Actinomycetota; class Actinomycetes; order Mycobacteriales; family QHCA01; genus QHCA01. The sequence continues at coordinate 2,902 of JALZAK010000155.1, read as the reverse complement.
TCTTGGCGTTCCACACGCTCTCGCCGTGGCGAAGCAGCACCAGAGTCCCGGTCATGGCCGCCATCCTGCCGCACCGCAAGGGAATGGGTTCGGGCGTCCCGGCCGGCGCGGCTAGCGTGAGGCGAGATGAAGGGAGGGGCGGTCGGTGCCTCGGCTGCGCCGGATGGCGGAGGAGACGGTCGGGGGCCTACCCCGACCGTTCTGGTACCTGTGGGCGGGCAGCCTGGTGAACCGCCTCGGCGCATTCGTCGTGATCTTCCTCGCCTTCTATCTCACCGCGCACAGGCACTTCTCCGTCGCCTTCACCGGGCTCGTCGTCGCGCTGGTCGGCGCCGGCGGCACGGTTGCGGTGCTGCTCGGTGGCGTACTCACCGACCGCTGGGGCCGGCGGCCCACCCTGCTCGCCGGCCAGCTGGCCACTGCGGTCTCGCTGATAGGCCTGGGGCTGTCCGGTGGCCGGTTGTCCGTCGCCGTGTGGGCGACGAGTTACGGGGTGGCCAGCAACATCGTCCGGCCGGCATTCTCGGCGATGGTGGCCGACCTGGTGCCCCCAGCCGATCGGGTGCGCGCGTTCGCCTTGAACTATTGGGCGATCAACCTGGGCTTCGCGTTCGCGGCATCACTGGCCGGCCTGGTTGCTTCGGTCAGCTACCTGCTGCTGTTCGTCATCGATGCGGCGACGACGCTGGCCGCAGCGGCAATCTTGCTGCTGAAAGTAGCCGAAACGCGACCAGCGGTGCCGGTTCCCGAGCCCGGGGTCCGGGTGGACGGGCTCGGCGTCGCGTTGCGCGATGGCGTTTTCGTGGCGTTTGTCGGGCTCAATCTGCTGCTCGCGCTGGTGTTCCTGCAGAACCTCTCGTCCCTGCCGGTCTCCATGGCACACGACCGGCTATCCCCGTCCACCTATGGTTTCGTGATCGCACTGAACGGCCTGCTGATCGTCGCCTTGCAGATCCCGGTCACCCGATGGATCCAAGGCCGGCGGCGATCCCGCGTCCTGGCGCTGGGCGTGCTGCTCACCGGGATCGGCTTCGGGCTGACCGCGTTCGCTGACACCGCCTGGCTCTACGCGGTGACGGTGGTGATCTGGACGGTGGGTGAGATGCTCACCGCCCCGACCGGCAGCGCGGTCGTCGCAGACTTGTCCCCGCTGCATCTGCGTGGCCGCTACCAGGCGTTGTACTCGGTGTCGTTCGGCGTTGCTGCGTTCGCCGGCCCGGTGCTCGGCGGCACGATCATCCAGCGGTACGGCGATCCCACGTTGTGGCTGGCCTGCCTGGCCGTGTCGATAGTCACCGCGGCCGGGCATCTGGTGATCGGTCCGGCCCGCCGGCGCCGGCTAGCCCCGCCGGCGGCCGACCGCCCGCACCTGGTGCCGTGACGGGTCAGTCGCCGACCATCCCGTCGATGCGTTCGCGGAGCAGGTCGGCGTGGCCGTTGTGGCGGGCGTACTCCTCGATCATGTGCACCATGATCCAGCGCAACGAGAAGTCCTTTCCGCGCCGGCTGCCCGTCACATCCAGCGACTCCGCCCGGCCGGCCGCATCCCGGGACAGGTCGCACTCGCGCCGCCACGTGGCGAAGACCTCGTCCGGCGACGCCGATTCGAGGTCGTTGAAATCGTCGTCCGGCCGGTCCTCGGAGTAGTAGATCGGCGGCGCGTCCTCGCCGGCGAGTACCCGGCGGAACCAGCTGCGCTCCACCTCGGCCATGTGCCGCACCAGCCCGAGAAGGGAGAGTGCCGACGGCGGTGCCGACCGCTCGCGAAGCTGCGCCGCGGTCAGGCCGGCGCACTTGCGGGCCAGCACCTCGCGGTGGCAGTTCAGCCAGGCGGTGAGCATCTCGCGTTCCGGCGCGATCAGCGGCGGGTCGGGCGGCTCCGGCGTGCTCATCGGGTCATCCTGGCACGGCGGTTCAGGCGCTGACGGCCGCCGTCACGTCGATCTCGACCAGCTGGCCGGGGTAACCAAGCTGCGCCACGCCCAGGAGCGTGCTGGCCGAGGTGAGCGCGCCGGCGATCGGTGACTGGCGCAACTGGGACCACACGGCAGTGAGGTCGGCCCGGTCGGCGGAGGCGACGTAGATGACCGTACGCACGACTTCGTCCGGGCTCGCGCCGGCAGCCGCCAGCGCGACCCCGATGTTGTGGACCACTTGGTCCACTTGCGCCGGCAGGTCCCCGGCCCCGACCAGCTCGGCGTGCTCGTCGAGCGGGCACTGCCCGGCCAGGAAAATCAGCCGGCCGGCATGAACCGAGGTGACATGGTGATAGCCGGGAGTGGGGTGCAGCCCAGGAGGGTTGGTCTTGGCGATCATGGCAGCAGTCTGGCAGCCGGCCGGCCTGGTAACTGCGGTCTCGGGCTCCCCGACGCATACGTTCAGCAAGCCCCAGCAGGCTGCGATCCGCCTGCTTGCGGGGCTGGGCGTCGAGGGCGACGCGCATCTCGGCGTGACCGTGAAGCACCGGTCCCGGGTGGCTCGGGACCCGACCCAGCCGAACCTGCGCCAGGTGCACCTGATCCACGCCGAGCTGCACGATGAGTTGCGGGCTGCCGGCTTCGATGTCGGGCCCGGCGTGATGGGGGAGAACATCACCACCCGCGGCGTCGACCTGCTGAGGCTGCCCACCGCTAGCCGGCTTCGGCTGGGCGAGGACGCCGTGGTCGAGGTCACCGGCGTCCGCAACCCCTGCGTGCAGCTCGACCACCACCAGGACGGGTTGCTGGCAGCTTGCCTCAGCCACGACGAAACGGGTCAGGTCGTGCGCAAGAGTGGCGTGATGGCTGTCGTTCTCGAAACTGGCGAGGTACGGCCGGGAGACTCGGTCCGGGTGCTGCTGCCGGCGCCCCCGTACCGGCGGTTGGAAAGAGTCTGAGGGGGTCAGTCGAGACCGAACAGATGG
>JALZAK010000123.1 GCA_030948385.1 Actinomycetota bacterium | reverse complement strand
TCGGGGCGGTGGGCCTGGGAGGACTTGAACCTCCGGCCTCATCCTTATCAGGGATGCGCTCTAACCAGCTGAGCTACAGGCCCGGTGCGCTGGTCAGGGTAACCCACGCTTCCTGGCGGCGGGACGACGATCTATTCGTGCTCGGCCAAGGTGACCTCGATGCCGCCGACCAGATCGGCGCACAGGTTGTACGCGAAGGCGCCTAGCGTCGCCAGCGCCGTGAACAGGACGATGTCGATGAGCCCGATGACCGCCGCGACACCGATCACGTTCTTGGCGGTGAAGATCGAGTGGGGCGCCGATCCACTGGCGCCGGTGAACGAATGCACGGTCGTATTGACCGAGTCGAAAACGCCCATCTGGGCGAGCAGTAGGTAGAGCAATGCAGCGGCCACGACCAGGACCACGGCCAGGACCACCGAGAGAACCGCGGAGAACTTCATCACCGACCAGGGGTCCACCCGGCGGACAGCCAACTTGGCTCGCCGCGGGCCGCGGGTCGCGGGAGGCGGGCTGGTGGTGCCCGGGCGGGAACCCACAGCGGTCCCCGCAGTTGCACTTGTCGCACGCCGGCTACTGCCGAGATCGACGGCCGCGGTCGACTCGGCTGAGCGCCGGGTAGTCCCCCAGTCGTCGGTGCCGGTCATCTAGACATCCTGTCCTTCGGGGCCCTCGACGTTCCGGGCGATTGCCACAATGGTGACACCGGCCGGTAGGTCCATCAGCTTGACCCCCATGGTCTGGCGTTCACGGGTCCGGCGGACCGGCTTGACCGGGGTACGGATGACGCCCCCGTTCGAGGTGATGGCGAACAATTCGTCCTCCGGGGTCACGGTCAGCGCACCCACCAGGCCGCCCCGCCGGCTGACGATCTTGGCGGTCAGGACGCCCTTGCCGCCGCGGCCCTGAATCGGGTACTCCCCGATGGGGGTCCGTTTGGCGTAGCCGCCCTCGGTAGCCACCAGCACCTCCATCCCCTCGCGGACCACCTCCATGGCGAGCAGCTCGTCCTCCGCCGAGAAGCGCATGCCGATCACGCCGCTGGTGGCCCGGCCCATCGGTCGCAGTGCCTCGTCGTCGGCATGGAACCGGATGGCCTGTGCCCGCCGGCTCACCAACAACAGGTCGTCGGAGGAGCTCACCAGCTCGGCGGCGATGAGCTCGTCGTCATCGCGCAGATTGATGGCCACGATGCCGCCCTGCCGGTTGGAGTCGAAGTCCGACAGCTTCGTCTTCTTGACCAGGCCGCGCTTGGTCGCCAACACCAGGTACGGCGCGACTTCGTAATCTTTGATGTTGAGCACCTGGGCGATCCGCTCGTCGGGCTGAAAGGCGAGCAGATTCGCGACGTGCTGGCCGCGAGCGCTGCGATTGGCCTCGGGCAGCTCGTAGGCCTTCGCGCGGTACACCCGGCCCTTGTTGGTGAAGAACAAGATCCAGTTGTGCGTCGAGGTGATGAAGAAGCGCTCGACGATGTCGTCCTGCTTCAGGGCGGCACCCTGGACGCCTTTGCCGCCGCGGCGCTGCGAGCGATAGAGGTCGCTGCGAGTGCGTTTGGCGTACCCGGTACGGGTGATGGTGACGACAACGTCCTCCTGGGCGATGAGGTCCTCCATGGACACGTCACCGTCGTATGCGACCAGCCGGGTGCGGCGCTCGTCGCCGTACTTGGCGACGGTCTGGGCCAGCTCATCGCGGACGATGTCCCGCTGCAGCGCCTCGCTTGCCAGGATGGCGTTGAGCTCGGCAATGCGCGCCTCGAGCTCGGCGAACTCATCGATGATCCGCTGCCGCTCCAGCGCCGCGAGCCGGCGCAGCTGCATGTCGAGGATGGCGGTGGCCTGCACCTCATCGATGTCCAGCAGCGTCATCAGTCCACCGCGGGCGTCCTCGGCGGAGTCACTGCCCCGGATCAACGCGATAACGGCGTCAAGCTGGTCCAACGCCTTGAGCAGCGCCCGCAGGATGTGCGCCCGCTCTTCAGCCTTGCGCAACCGGAATCGAGTCCGGCGCACGATCACGTCGATTTGGTGCGCGACGTATAGGCGGATGAACTGGTCGAGCCGAAGCGTCCGTGGCACCCCGTCCACGATGGCGAGCATGTTCGCGCCGAACGTGGTCTGCAGTTGCGTGTGCTTGTAGAGGTTGTTGAGCACGACCTTGGCGACGGCGTCGCGCTTGATCGTGATGACCAGTCGCCGGCCGATCCGGTCGGAACTCTCGTCGGCGATATCGGCGATCCCGGCGATCTTGCCGTCCTTGACCTGGTCGGCAATCGACTCGGCCAGGTTGTCCGGGTTGACCTGGTAGGGCAGTTCGGTGACCACCAGGATGGTCCGCCCGCGGGTGTCCTCCTCGACCGTGACGACCGCGCGCATCCGGATCGAGCCCCGTCCGGTGCGGTATGCCTCCTCGATCCCGTCGCGGCCGACGATCAGCCCGTGGGTGGGGAAGTCGGGGCCCTTGATCCGCTCGATCAGGGCGTCGAGCAATGCCTCGTCGGTGGCCTCGGGGTGCTCCAGCGCCCAGGTGACGCCGTCGGCGACCTCGCGCAGGTTGTGCGGCGGAATTCGCGTCGCCATGCCCACCGCGATGCCCTCGCTGCCGTTGACCAGCAGGTTCGGGATCCGGCTCGGCAGGATCACGGGCTCGATCGTGTTGCCGGCGTAGTTGGGGATGTAATCGACGGTGTCCTCGTCGATGTCGCGAAGCATCTCCATGGCCAGCGGCGCCAGCCGGCATTCGGTGTAGCGATAGGCCGCGGCAGGATCGTTGCCCGGTGAGCCGAAGTTGCCCTGCGGGTCGATCATCGGGTAGCGCAGCGACCAGGGCTGGGCCATCCGGACCAGCGCGTCGTACAGCGCCCCGTCGCCGTGTGGGTGGTAGTTACCCATCACGTCACCGACGACGCGACCGCACTTGACGTAGTTGCGCTCCGGCCGGAAACCCGAGTCGTACATGCCGTAGAGGATCTTGCGGTGCACCGGCTTGAGGCCGTCGCGTACGTCCGGCAGGGCCCGACCGACGATGACCGACATCGCGTAGTCGATGTAGCTGCGCTGCATCTCGATCTGGATGTCGACCGGTTCGGTGCGGTCGTGCCCACCGTCGTCGATGGTGATGTCGGTCAAGTCCCGGTCGCCCTTCGATCCTGTGTGGACAGTCGCTAGATGTCGAGGAAGCGAACGTCTTTGGCATTGCGGATGATGAAGGAGCGGCGGGCCTCGACGTCCTCGCCCATGAGGACGCTGAACAACTCGTCAGCCGTCGCGGCGTCGTCCAACGTCACCTGCAGCAACACCCGGTGAGCCGGGTCCATTGTCGTCTCCCACAGTTCCTTGGCGTTCATCTCGCCCAGTCCCTTGTAGCGGGCGACTGCGTCCTCCTTGGGTAGTTTCCGGCCGCTGGCCAGGCCGTCCCGGATCAGCCCGTCGCGCTCGCGCTCGGAGTACGCGTACGCCGGCTCGGACTTCTGCCACTTGATCTTGTACAGCGGTGGCTGGGCGAGATAGACGTGCCCGAGTTCGATCAGCGGCCGCATGAAGCGGAACAGCAACGTCAGGAGCAGCGTGCGGATGTGCTGGCCGTCGACGTCTGCGTCAGCCATCAGGACCAGCTTGTGATAACGCAACTTTCCGACGTCGAACTCGTCGTGGATACCGGTGCCCAGGGCAGTGATCAGGGCCTGGACCTCGTTGTTCTTCAGCACCCGGTCGATACGGGCCTTCTCGACGTTGATGATCTTGCCGCGGATCGGAAGGATGGCCTGGAACATCGAGTCCCGGCAGGATTTTGCCGATCCGCCGGCGCTGTCTCCTTCGACGATGTAGATCTCGCTCTCGCGCGGATCGGTCGAGCGGCAGTCGGCCAGCTTGCCGGGCAACGACCCGACGTCGAGGAGTCCCTTACGGCGGGCCAGCTTGCGGGCGTCCTGGGCCGCCTTGCGGGCGCGGGCTGCGGAGTTCGCCTTGGTGACGATGACCTTCGCCTCGCCCGGGTTGCGTTCGAACCAGTCACGCAGCCAGTCGTGGCACGCCTTCTGGACGAAGGACTTGGCCTCGGTGTTACCGAGCTTGGTCTTGGTCTGTCCCTCGAACTGAGGGTCGGCCAGCTTGATCGAAACGATCGCGGCCAACCCCTCGCGGATGTCGTCGCCGGTCAACCGGTCGTCTTTGTCCCGGACCAGCTTCTTGTCCAGCGCATAGCTGTTGACCACGGTGGTCAACGCGGCGCGGAAGCCCTCCTCGTGGGTGCCACCCTCGTGGGTGTTGATCGTGTTCGCGAATGTGTAGACCGATTCGGCGTAGGTCGCGTTCCACTGCATCGCTACCTCGACGGATATTCCCTCGCCGTCGACGCCGAAGCCGATCACCGAACGGTGCAGTGGGTCCTTGGTGGCGTTGAGATGCCGGACGAAGTCCTCGATCCCGCCCTTGTACATCCACGTGGCTTCGTTGGGCACCTCGTCGCGCTCGTCACGCAGGACGATCGTCAGCCGGCGGTTGAGGAAGGCCATCTCCTGCAGCCGGCGGGACAGCGTCTCGAAGGAGTACGTCGTGGTCTCGAAGATCGAATCGTCTGCCCAGAAGGTCACCGTCGTGCCGGTCTGAGTCGACGGCCGGACCTTCTTCAGTGGCGCGGCGGGTCGGCTCATCACGTACGGCTGGGTCCAGACGAAGCCATTGCGCTTGATCTCGACTTCGAGGCGCTTGGACAGTGCGTTGACGACGGAGAGACCGACGCCGTGCAGACCGCCGGAAACGGCGTAGGACTTGCCGTCGAACTTCCCGCCGGCATGCAGCGTGGTGAGGACCACCTCGACCGCCGGCCGCTTCTCGACCGGGTGCCGGTCGACGGGGATGCCCCGGCCGTTGTCGACCACTCGAACACCACCCTCCGGCAGGAGGGTGACCTCGATCCGGTCGCATGCCCCGGCCAGCGCCTCGTCGACGGCGTTGTCCACCACTTCCTGGACGAGGTGGTGCAGGCCGCGTTCACCGGTCGAACCGATGTACATTCCCGGTCTCTTGCGGACCGCATCGAGTCCCTCGAGGACGGTGATGGAGCTGGCGCTGTAGTCGTCGGTCTGGATCTTCGGGGCCACGACGCTGCTCTCTCCCGCTCGGGGCGGGCATCATCTGGACGGACTCGTGCGGTCGATCGCTTGCTGGCACCGTCCGGAAGGCCGCACCGCCGCTGTCCGGCGATCTGACGGGCTACACCGCGCGATGCGCCTTCAGCATACCGGTGGCCGGCGACAGAAACCCGCTTTGGCGCGGCCTGTGGACGCATCTGCGGGCTCTACCCGCCCCGGCCCTCATCCCCCCATGCGGGCGACCTCGGCGCCGGCGCCCCCGGGCAGCTCAGCCGTACGTGTCCCGGGGGCCGCGACCGGGGATGTGCCGTGGCCCGCGGTGCCAGTTCGGGGCGGTCGGGCCGCGCACCCGGATCCGGGTAACCACCCCGGCGCCGAGCTCACGAGCCAGCGTGGCGAGCATGCCGGCCGCCAGCGCGCGGAGCTGCGTTGCCCAGGCCGTGGACTCCGCGACCAGCACCAACTCGCCGTCGCGCAACGACTCCGGTCGACAGTGGGCGGCGACGTCGTCCCCGACCAGGCTCTCCCACCGACCCATCACGGCGGCCTCCGCGGCGGTGCGCTGCCAACCACGGTCGCGGACCAGCCGGTCGATCAGAGCACCGAAGGGTTGTGGGTCGCCGGCATCCGGCCCCGGGCCGGTCAGTCCCCGGCGCCGGTCGGCGCGGTCGGCCCCGGATCGGGAGACGCGGCGGCCGTGGGCCGCAGCCCGGGCCGCATCGAGCGCGGATCTGGCCAAA
>JALZAK010000121.1 GCA_030948385.1 Actinomycetota bacterium | reverse complement strand
CACCGGCGTCCTCGGGCGGATGGCGGTGCTCACCGCCGCCCGCGGGCGGGGCGCCGGCGCCGCGATGCTGGCAGCCCTGGAGGAGGAGGCGGAGTCGGCCGGCCTGGCGGAGATTGAGTTGCATGCGCAACTGCCGGCCCAAGGCTTCTACCGCCGGGCCGGTTACCTCGCCCATGGGCCGACGTACCTCGAGGCCGGGATCGAGCACGTCACGATGCGCAAGGCAGTGCCGGTACGCCGGCCGGTCGAGGACGCCGACGCGCCGGCGCTGATCGACCTGATCGGCTCGTGCTGGGCGCCCTACCCCGGCTGCGTCCTGGATGTGGACGGGGAGGAGCCCTGGCTGCGGGCACCCGCGTCGGCGTACACATCCTGGCGCGGACGGATGTGGGTGGCCGAGCTGGACGGCGCGGTGGTCGCCTGCGTCGGGATGAAGCCGGCGCCCGCCGGCGTCGAGCTCAAGAGCCTGTACGTGGCCGCGGCTGCCCGCCGGCGCGGCCTGGGCGAGCGGCTGACGCGGCTGGTCGAAGAGCAGGCCGTGGCGGACGGTGCCAGGCGCGTCGAGATGTGGTCGGACACCCGGTTCGCCGACGCGCACCGGCTTTACGCCCGGTTGGGCTACCGGCGGCTGCCCGGCGAGCGGGAGCTGCACGACCGATCGCGGTCGGTGGAGTATCACTTCGCGAAGGACCTCTGAGCGGCTCCGCGGCCGGGTGTTCCTGCCGGGTTTCGTCTGCCCGGGTCAGTACAGTCCAGGGTGCGCCCGGCGTTTGCACCCGGCGCGGGACAGGAGCGGAATCCGTCGATGAGCGACTCGTTCGTGCACCTGCACGTGCACACCGAGTACTCCATGCTCGACGGGGCGGCCCGCCTCGGCGACCTCTTCGACGGGTGCCGGCAGATGGGCATGCCGGCGCTGGCGATGACCGACCACGGCAACCTGTTCGGGGCCTACGATTTCGCGACCAAGGCCCAGGCCGCCGGGGTGGTCCCCATCCTGGGCGTGGAGGCCTATCTCGCGCACGGCAGCCGGTTCGACAAGCGGATGCCGACCGGCGGCGGAAAGCGCACCCCGTACACCCATCTGACACTGCTCTCCACCGGGCCGGTCGGCTATCGCAACCTGGCCCGCCTGTCCAGCCGGGCCAGCCTGGAGGGGCACTACCTCAAGCCCCGGATGGACCGCGAACTGCTGGCCGAGCACGCCGCCGGCCTGGTCGCGACGACCGGCTGCCCCGGCGGGGAGGTGTCGCAGGCCCTCGAGGCCGGCGACTTCGCCCGGGCGAAGCAGACCGCCGGCGAAATGGCCGAGATCTTCGGGCCGGACAACTACTACGTGGAGCTGATGCAGCACGGCGGCGCCGGCGAGGCGCGCACCTTCCCGCACCTGGTCCGGCTGGCCCGCGAGCTCGACTTGCCGCTGCTGGCCACCAACGACCTGCACTACACCCGGCCGGAGGACGCGGTGGCGCACGAGGTGCTGCTGTGCGTGCAGACCGGCGCCACGTTGGCCAATCCGGATCGCTTCGCCTTCGACGGCGAGGGCTTCTATCTCAAGTCGCCGGAGGAGATGCGCCGGCTCTTCGCCGAGCTGCCGCAGGCCTGCGACAACACACTCGCGGTTGCTGAGCGGGTCGAGCCTTACGACTTCTCCTTCCGCGAGTTGCTGCCCCGCTTCGCGGTGCCGGCCGGTGAGACGGAGGCCTCCTGGCTGCGCCAGGAGGTCGAGCGCGGGCTGCTGGCCCGCTACCCGGGTCGGCTGGCGCCGGCGCACCGCGAACGGGCCGACTACGAGGTCGGCGTTATCTGCCAGATGGGCTTCCCCGGCTACTTCCTGGTGGTGGCCGACCTGGTCCGCTATGCCAAGGTCAACGGGATCCGGGTCGGCCCGGGTCGAGGCTCGGCGGCCGGCGCGCTCATCGCGTACGCCCTGGGTATCACCGAGCTGGACCCGCTGGTCCACGGGTTGCTCTTCGAGCGGTTCCTCAATCCCGAGCGGATTTCGATGCCCGACATCGACCTGGACTTCGACGAGCGGCGGCGCGGCGACATGATCCGCTACGCGACCCAGAAGTACGGCGAGGAGCGGGTCGCCCAGATCATCACCTTCGGCACCATCAAGGCCAAGCAGGCGGTGAAGGACTCGGCCCGCGTGCTGGGCTACCCGTTCCTGACCGGTGAGCGGTTGACCAAGGCGATGCCGCCGCCGGTGATGGGCAAGGACATGTCCCTGGCCGGCATGTTCGACGCCACGCACCCGCGCTTCGGTGAGGCGTCGGGGTTCCGGGCGACCTACGACGGCGACGCGGACGCGAAGCGGGTGATCGACACCGCGCGGGGGCTCGAGGGGCTCAAGCGCCAGTGGGGGGTGCACGCGGCCGGGGTGATCTTGTCCCGGGAGCCGCTGATGGATGTCATCCCGATCATGCGCCGCGAGCAGGACGGCGCGATCATCACGCAGTTCGACATGGGAGCCTGCGAATCCCTGGGTTTGCTGAAGATGGACTTCCTCGGCCTGCGCACGCTGACCGTGCTGGACGACTGCCTGGCCAACATCGAGGCCAACCGCGGCAGCACCGTGGTCCTGGAGGACCTCGCGCTCGACGACAAGGCCGCGTACGAGTTGCTGTCCCGGGGCGACACGTTGGGCGTGTTCCAGCTCGACGGCGGTCCGATGCGTTCGCTGCTGCGCGCGATGGCGCCGGAGCGGTTCGAGGACATCTCGGCGGTGATCGCGCTCTACCGCCCCGGGCCGATGGGCGCCAACGCGCACAACGACTACGCCGACCGCAAGAACGGCCGCAAGCCGATGGTGGCGATCCACCCGGAGCTCGCCGAGCCGCTGGAGGAGATCCTCGGCGACACCCACGGCCTGATCGTCTATCAGGAGCAGGTGATGGCGATCGCGCAGAAGGTCGCCGGCTACACGCTGGGCCAGGCCGACCTGTTGCGCAAGGCGATGGGCAAGAAGCAGAAGGCGATCCTGGACAAGGAGTACCCGCCGTTCTCCCAGCGGATGCGCGAACGCGGCTACAGCGAGCAGGCGATCAAGACGCTGTGGGACCTGCTGGTTCCCTTCTCCGACTATGCGTTCAACAAGGCGCACACCGCCGGCTACGGGTTGGTGTCCTACTGGACCGCCTACCTCAAGGCCAACTTCCCGGCCGAGTACATGGCGGCACTGTTGACCAGCATGCGCGACGACAAGGACAAGTCGGCGCTGTACCTGGGGGAGTGCCGCCGGATGGGGATCAAGGTGTTGTCGCCGGACGTCAACGAGTCCGACGTCGGCTATACCCCGCGCGGCACCGACATTCGCTTCGGGTTGGGTGCGATCCGCAACGTCGGCGCCAACGTCGTCGCCTCCATCGTGCGCAGCCGGGAGTCCTACGGTCGTTTCGCCGATTTCTGCGACTTCCTGCGCAAGGTCGAGCCGGTCGTGTGCAACAAGAAGACGGTGGAATCACTGATCAAGGCCGGCGCCTTCGACTCGCTCGGGCACAGCCGGCGTGGCCTGCTGCAGGTCCACGCCGAGGCGATCGACTCGTGTCTGGAAACCAAGCGGGCCGAGGCGATCGGGCAGTTCGACCTGTTCAGCGCCGGCGATGATCCGGCCGCCGGTGCGGCCGGCCAGGCCGGGGCTCTCGCATTCGACGTAGTGATCCCGCACGGTGAATGGCACAAGGCCGACCTGCTCCGACTAGAACGCGACATGCTCGGGCTGTACGTGTCGGACCATCCGCTACTCGGCATCGAGCATCTCCTGGCCACGGTGGCCGACACCCCGATCGCGGCGCTGACGGCGGAGACGGTTGCCGACGGGCAGGTCGTCACGGTGGCCGGGATCCTCTCGACCGTCGTGCGCAAGGTCACCAAGCAGGGCAAGGCATATGCGCAGGCGCTGCTGGAGGACCTCGACGGCGCGATCGAGGTGATGTTCTTCCCGGCCGCCTACGAGCAGGTCGGCCAACTGCTGGCCGAGGACGCCGTCGTCGTGATCCGAGGCCGGCTGGATCGCCGCGACGACACGCCGAAGCTCATCGCCATGGAGCTGTCCCTGCCGGACATCTCGACGGGGCCGCGCGGCCCGGTCGTGGTGTCCCTGCCGGCTGCGCGCTGCACCCCTCCAGTGGTCGAGCGGCTCAAGGAGGTGCTCGCCACCCATCCCGGCACCACCGAGGTGCACCTGGAGTTGTGCAACGGCGAGCGGCGGACCGTGTTGCGCCTCGACGACCGGCTGCGGGTCGCGGCGACGCCGGCGCTCTACGGCGACCTCAAGGCGCTGCTCGGCCCGTCCGCCGTCGGCTAGCAGTTCGGAGCAGATGCGCCTGAAGTGCTGCGCAGTCCCCGGCGCGCTAGCGTTCGCTGATGGTCTGGGTGGGCGGTTGGCGGTCTGGGCGCCGGCGCGGGTACAACCCCTACGGGTACGGCCCGGGCTATGGGCGGCGCGGGTACGGCGGCGGGAACTCCTGCCTGCGCGACATGTGCCTGGTCGAAAGCGGCTGCTGCGCCGCTGAACTGCTTGGCTGCGGACCGCAACTGGCCCTCACCGCGCCGTCGCTGATCCGCCGTTGGGCGTGGCCGGCTGAGCCGCCGCAGCCTTCGTATGCCGGCCGGAGCAGGCCGCTGCGGCTGGCCTTGAGGGCGATCGCCGTCTATCAGCAGGACATCAGCCCGCGTCGCCGCCCGTGCTGCCGGTATTCGCCGAGCTGTTCGCGATACGCGGACCAGGCACTCGAAGTGCACGGTTTGGCTGCCGGAACCTGGCTGGCCGCGCGGCGGCTGCTGCGGTGCCGGCCCGGCTCGCCCGGTGGCGCCGACCCGGTGCCGGCGCGTCGGCCGGCACCGCCGGCGGGCGCCGGCTAAGCGCGCGGCTGCCCCAACCACACCGACCTCACCACCGCCGCGCGCCCGCACAGCTGTCCGGTGCTATCGCAGGATCGGAAGTAGGGGGAGCTACTAGATGCCGACTGATCGTCGGAGCGCCGCTGTTCTGGTGCTGGAAGCAACATTGCTGATGTTGGTGGTCGGAACAGCAGGGCCGAGCATCCTCCTGCTGGATCGCTGGCCAGCGATCGCGGCAGCGGAGGCGGCAGTTGGTGGCATCACAAGTTTTCAACTGCTGCAACGGTCATGGCGCTCCTCAAGTGCCCCGTCGTGGCCGCGCAGCGGCTCATCACACCTCTGGGACATGGTGCGGCCGAGTTTGATACGGGGGACCGTTTCGGAATTTGGCTTCCCCCAGTTCTAGGAGTTGCATATACGCTTTTCTTTTACACTGCTTGCGGCGGCGCGCTCCTAGGGTGGGTGCTGTTGTTAGGTAATTCCTTTTGAGCGGCGCCGCGTCTCGGAATGCGCCTGCCACGAGTTCCGAGTTGGTCTGCTGGAGTGACCGCTCTGCTCCTCACCGCGATCGGCCTCCCGAAGCCTATCCAGGCGAGTTCCGAGCTCTTGTGCCTAGCGCGCGACAGCCTCGATCGCCATGCCGTGCAAGCTGGGCCCTGCTTCCCTTTGCATGGGGGCCGCAGAGCGCAATAATGATGCCATGGACCACGTAGAGGCACGACAAATGCTGGGAAACACAATACGGCCTCTTCGCGGCCTATCTTACGAAACTCTGGTTTCGCGATTCATTGATGCGTCCACCGAAGTGCACGATGTCCGCGGCGAGTCTGGCGAAACCTATCAGCTCGAGTTGCAGGGCTTTTGGGATGAAGGGCACGTCGGCCCCATACGAATCATGGCCTGCATTGACAACGGAGGCCTTCGAGCCTTCAAGCCACTCTGCGAGGATTTTATCAAGGCCCCCAATGGGTCACTTGTCGGGGAATAAGCACCCTGCCTGAGGCCGTCCGACCAGCCGACCCTCATCCAGCGGATGTGGCGTGAGAAGCCGTGCGGGCACGCCCGTCCTTCCTGTGCTGGCTTTGCCTGCTCACCGTCGGTCCGTATGGCTCCGCCCGTTCCGCGAGTGGGGTCATTCCCCGTGTCAGGATCGCGAGATGCCAGAGCCGCTCCCGTCCCGCGGACTGGCCTTTCGCGGCACGGTCTGGGAGGGCGGCGGCGCCGAGCCGTATCCGGGCGTCGTGGTTGTCGCAGGGGACGGGCGGATCGCCTCCATCGGCGCCGACCCCGAGCTACCGGAGGGCCTGCGGGTGCTCGGCGGTGACGGATGCTGGGTCGGGCCGGGCGTGGTGGACGCCCACGTGCACCTGGCCTTCGGAAACGCGCAGGCAGCGCTGCGCGGTGGGGTGGTGGCGGTACGCGACCTAGGCGCGCCGCTGGACCTGGCCCTGAAGTGGCGCACCAAGGGCAGCCCGCCGGCCGGCGCCGCGCGGGTGGCCGTGGCCGGCCCGGTGCTCACTGCCCCCGGCGGGTACCCGTCGCGGTCCTGGGGCGAGGACGGCTTCGCCGAGTTCGTGGCGACGGCGAGCGATGCCCGCCGGGTGGTCGCCGGTCTGGCGTCGGCCGGCGTCGACCTGGTCAAGGTCGCGCTCGAACCGGCCGCCGGCGCCCCGGTGCCGGAGCCGCCGGTGCTGCGCGCCGTCATCGACGCCGCCCATGAGGCCGGCCTGCCGGTCACCGCGCACGCGCTGACCGTAGCCATGGTGCGGCGCGCGCTGGACGCCAGCGTGGACGAGCTGGCACACACCCCGGTCGAGCGGCTGCCTGACGACCTGGTGCAGCGGATCGCCAGGGCCGGTATCGCCGTGGTGTCCACCTTGCAGTGCATGTTCTCCGGCGGCGCCGGCAGCGCCGCCGCGGCGAACGCCGCAGCACTGCATCGCGCCGGTGTCGTGCTGCGGTACGGAACCGACCTGGGCAACACCGGTACCCGGCCGGGCGCCGACCCACGGGAGCTCGATCGGCTGGCCCAGGCCGGCCTCGGCCGGCTCGGCGCGCTGCGAGCGGCGACCGAGGGCTCGGC
>JALZAK010000073.1 GCA_030948385.1 Actinomycetota bacterium | reverse complement strand
GGCCACGCCGACCGCGGCCGCCCTGGCGATGCCGGTGGCAAAGCTTCGCGAGCGGGCGGCGGCACTGGCCGGCCGGCTCGGCCGGGCCGGCCACGATGCTCGCGCGGTCGACACCGAGGCAGCCGTGGGCGGTGGGGGCGCCCCGGGTGTCCGGCTGCCCAGTGCCGCGGTGTCGCTGCCGGCGCACTACGCCGAGTCGCTGCGCCGGGGCTCGCCGGCGGTTGTCGGCCGGGTGGAGCAGGGCCGCTGTCTGCTCGACCTGCGCGCGCTGGCCGCCGCCGACGACGACGTCGTCTGCGCTGCGGTGCTCGCGGTGCGAACCTGATGCACGTCCTCGCCACCGCAGGTCACGTCGACCACGGCAAGTCCACCCTGGTCCGGGCGCTGACCGGGGTGGAGCCGGACCGGTGGGCCGAGGAGCGCCGGCGCGGAATGACCATTGACCTCGGCTTCGCCTGGACGGCGCTGCCCTCCGGCCGGCAAGTGGCCTTTGTCGACGTGCCCGGCCACGAGCGCTTCGTCCCGAACATGCTGGCCGGCGTGGGGCCGGCGCCGGCGGTGCTGTTCGTGGTGGCTGCCGACGCGGGGTGGATGCCGCAGTCGGCCGAACACCTCGACGCCCTCGACGCCCTCGGCGTGCGGCACGGCGTGCTGGCCATCACCCGCAGCGACCTGGCCGATCCCGGACCGGCGATGGCCCGGGCCAGTTCCGAGATCAGCCGCAGCTCGCTGGGTGAGGTCAGCTGCGTGGCCGTCAGCGGCCGGAACGGCACTGGCCTGCCCGAGTTGCGGGCGGCCCTGGACGACCTGGTCGCGGCCGTGCCGGAACCCGATCCCGATGCGGACCTGCGGCTGTGGATCGACCGGGCGTTCACCATCCGCGGCGCCGGCACGGTGGTCACCGGCACGTTGGGCGCCGGCCGGTTGAGGGTCGGCGATGAGATCACCCTGGCGCCGCAGCTGCGCCCGGTGCGAGTACGTGGCCTGCAGGCGCTCGGGCAGCAGGTGCAGGAACTGGTCGGCACCAGCCGGGTCGCGGTCAACCTGCGCGGCCTCGGCGTCTCCGACCTGCACCGCGGCCATGCTCTGCTGAGCCCGGGGCGCTGGCTCACCACCACAACGGTGGATGTCCGACTCACCCGTGAGGCCCTGAACCGGCTGCCCAGCGAGTTGATGCTGCATGTGGGCTCGGCCCAGCAGCCGGTGCATGTGCGCCCGCTGGGGGCCGCGACGGCCCGGCTCACCCTGACCGAGCCGCTGCCGCTACGCATCGGCGACCGCGCGCTGCTGCGCGACGCCGGCCGGCACCGGATCGCCGCCGGGCTGACCATCCTCGACGTGCGGCCGCCGCAGCTGCGCCGGCGGGGTGCGGCGATCGAGCGTGCCGGGGTGCTCGAGCGGATGCGCGGCGGTCCCGACCCGGCCGGCGAGCTGCGCCGGCGGCTGGTCGTCCGCACCTCCGAACTCGTGGCCATGGGCGCGCTGGCCGGTTCCCGGCCGGCGCCGGCGCAGAAAGCGGTGGGGGACTGGCTGGTCGAGCCGGCGCACTGGGCGACTCTGGGTGATCGACTACTCGACCTGGTCACGGCGTATAGCGCCAGCCACCCGCTCGAACACGGCGTGCCCGTCGAGGTGGCCCGCCAGCACTTGGGCCTCCCGGACGCCGGCCTGGTCCAGGCATTGGTGCAGCCGCCGCTGGCCCTGGCCGGTGGCCGGATCATCTCGGGCGGACCGTCGCTGCCCGAGCCGGTGGCCGCGGCGGTGGCGATGCTGCGCGCCGACCTGGCAGTCGCACCGTACGCCGCAGCGGGTACCGACCGGCTGGCCGAGCTCGGCCTGGGCCACCGCGAGTTGGCCGCCGCCGTCCGCGCCGGTGTGCTGGCCAAGATCGCCGAGCAGGTCTACCTGCTCCCCGACGCGCCGAACACGGCCGTCGAGGCGCTGACCCGGCTGCCGCAGCCCTTCACGGTCAGCTCGGCCAGGGAGGCGCTGGGAACCACCCGCCGGGTGGCCGTACCGCTCCTGGAACTGCTCGACCGGGACGGCCGCACCGAGCGGTTGCCCGACAACCGGCGCCGGGTAGTCCGGTGACCCGCTACGACGCGATCATCCTGGCCGGCGGCGCCGGCACGCGGCTCGGCGGTGTGTGCAAGCCGCTTCTCACCGTGTCCGGCACCACCCTGCTGCAACGGGTGCTGGCTGCGGTCGCGTCGGCGCAGCGCCGGATCGTGGTCGGCGATGCCGTCAGCCACGACATCGGCGCGGATGTCGTCACTTGCGAGGAACCGCCGCGCGGCGGACCGGTGGCGGCCGTCGCCGCCGGCCTGACCCACGTCCGGGCGCCATACGTAGCGATCCTCGCCGCCGACCTGCCGTTCCTCACGGGGGCGACCATCGACGGCCTGCTCGGCACCTTGACGACGGCGTACCCGGTCGCGGTCGTCGCCGATGCCGCCGGCTGCGACCAATTGCTGCTGGCGGTATGGACGTCGTCGTTGCTGCGGGAGCGGTTGGCCGCGCTCGGATCGCCGGCGGGGCGACCGGTCCGCCTGCTGTTCGACGGCGTGGCAGTTGCGCGGCTGCGCCCCCTCCTCGCACCCGGTGCGGCTCCGCCATGGCTGGACTGCGACACCGAGGATGACTTGCGCCGAGCAAGGGAGTGGACGTGAACATTTTGGAGGAGTGGATCGCCGCCGTCTGCGCCGAGTTGGGGATAGCTGTACCCATCGACCGGGACCTGGTGCTGGATATGACCCGCGAGGTCGCACACGGGGTGGCCCGGCCGGCCGCGCCGCTGACGGCCTACCTGGTCGGGTTGGCTGCCGGCAACGCAGCGGACCCGCCGGCGGCGACGGTGGCGGCGGTTGGGCAGGTCGTCTCGCTGGCGCAGCGCTGGCCGACCGAGCAGTAACGTGCGGGTCATGGCAGATCTGCCGGCGGCGATCTCGCTGCGCGAAGTCGGCCCCCGCGACGGCCTGCAGAACGAGGACCCGGTGCCCACGGAGTCAAAGGTCGCCCTGATCGACGCGCTGTCCTGCACCGGGGTCGCCCGGATCGAGGCCGTGTCCTTCGTACATCCTGCGTCAATCCCGCAGATGGCCGACGCCGATGAGGTCTGGCAGCGGGTGCACCGCAATCCGGCCGTCCGCTACTCCGCCCTGGTGCCCAACCTTCGCGGCGCGCATCGGGCGCTGGCGGCCGGCTTCACCGAGATCGAGGTGGTGGTCTCGGCGTCCGACACGCACAATCGGGCCAACCTCAACCGCGGCACGGCGGAGTCTCTCGACGACATCGCCGCGATCATGGACACCGTGCACGCGGCCGGCGGCACCGCCGCGGTGACTGTCTCGACAGCCTGGGGGTGTCCGTACGAAGGGGACGTGCCGGTGGAGCGCGTGGTGGGAATCGCCCGCCGTGCCGTTGCCGACGGGGCCGACGGGCTGTCGTACGGCGACACGACCGGGATGGCCACACCGACCCGCGTGACGCGGCTGATCGGCGAGACCAGAGCGGCGCTTCCCTCGACCCCGCTGAACCTGCACTTCCACAACACCCGGGGCACCGGACTGGCCAACGTGCTGGCCGCATTGGAGATGGGTGTGGCCGACTTCGATGCGAGTGTGGGTGGGCTCGGCGGCTGCCCGTACGCACCGGGCGCCACCGGAAACGTGTGCACCGAAGACTTGGTCCATATGGTCGAAGACATGGGCGTGTCCACCGGGATCGATCTCGACCGGATGATCGAGGTGGCCCGTCTCGCCGAGGAACTGATCGGCCGGCAGCTACCCAGCCAGCTCTTGCGCGCCGGCCCGCGGACCCGGTTGACTCCGGCCCCACCGGTTCCACCCAACCGCTAGGGGAGGTCCGCGCGAACGCGTTGTTCGGGTAACCTGAGCGGCCGGAACGGGGGGCTTGGAGTGCGCCAATGACGAACCTGCCCGGTCTGGACTTCGGTCCGGCCCCGCGGCTCATGGTGCGTCATGACGGGCTCCGCGTGGTCAGCAGCCCCGACATCTTTGCTGACGCGGTCGAGGACACCGCCGAGGTGGCGCGACGGGAACTGCACGCAGCCTCGCTGTCGATCGGCCGGGTGATCCGGGCAACCGGAGTGCTGCGCACGCTGATCAACGTCGGCCGCCTGGGCCCGGGGGAGCAGGTCCGCCCGGTCAACGACACGTATTCGATTCGCGACTATCCTCGCGGCGACGCCCTGTTCGCTGGTGTGCCGGGAGTCGGGTTCGTGACCGACGCCTTCGCCGCAGACGCCGATCCGGGCGAGATGTCCCTGCTGCGAGCCCTGGGCAAGTCCTCCAGCCTGGAGGTCCCGATAGTGCTCGACGGGCGCACGTGGGGAGTGCTGTGGGCCTCTCGGGATTCCGACCAGCAGCCCTTCGACGCCAGCGATCTCGAACTCGCCGCGCGGCTGGCCAGTCGGATCGCCACCTGCGTGACCCAAGTCGAGTACGTCGACAAGGTGGCCCGGCTGGCCTACGAAGATTCGCTGACCGGCCTGGCCAATCGGCGCGCTGCCGACGAGCGGCTGGAGCAGGCGCTGGAGCGCCACCGCACCGAGGGGGCGGCGGTGTCATTGGTGGTCTGCGACGTCAACGACCTCAAGCAGGTGAACGACGAGCGGGGGCACAGCGCCGGCGACGTCGTGCTGATCGACATTGCCGAAGCGCTGCGGGTCGCTGCCTCGTCGTTGCCGGGCTGCCTGGCCGCCCGGCTCGGTGGCGACGAGTTCTGCATCGTCCTGGATGGTCACGGCATCGACGCGGCTCTCGACCTCGCCCAGTACGTCTGCGAGTTGACCGCGCACCTATCGGGGGAGGCGCAGGTCTCCTGCGGGGTCGCCGGCACCGACGGGGCGCTGCCGGCGCAATCGCCCTCGAGCCTGCTCCGGCTGGCCGACGGCGCCCAGTACCGGGCCAAGCGCACCCGCTCGACTATGCCGGTGGTGGCCGGACGCGAGCCGGTAATGGTCGACCCCACGACGGCGCTGGATCCGCACGGCGACCGACGGCAACTGCGCGGTCGCCGGCGGGTGGACCGCGGTCGGCTGCTGGACGTCGGCCTGCGCTGCCTCGACGAGGTGCGCGGTTCCCCGACGCGGACCCGGCTGGAGAGCGTCACCGAGACCTGCGCGACGCACCTCGACGCCGCCGGTTGGTGCGTGTCGCACGCGCCGGCCGGGGCGACCCGGCTGGACACGGTCGGCGCCGCCGCCTACCGCGGGAGTTGGCAGGGCCGATCAGACTGGCAGGCGGCGATCGCGCTGCGTTCCGACCCGGGCGCGCACCACCTCACCGCCGGCGCCGTCGCCGGCGGGGGCTACGTCGCCTTCCCGGACGGCACCGGCCCGGACGGATCGGGCGCCGACGGCGGTCAGGGGCTGCTCGCCGACACCAGCTACACCGCGCTGGTAGCCGCCGGCGGCACCAACACGGAGGGCGGCTGGTTGGTGCGGATCTTCACCGACGAGCTCGGCGCCCCCATCGAGGGGATGGCCTCGACGCTGCGCGCGCTGGTGGCCGTCGCCCTCACCGGTTAACCGGCTCGGCCGGCTCCCGGCGACCGAACAGGCCGCGGAAGGACACCGTCAACACCGGCTCCCCGTCGCGCACCAGCTTGCCACGCATCATCGCGGTGCCCCGGTCCGCTCGCGTGCTCGAGGGCCGCGTCTCGACAACGGTCAGCCACCCGGATAACTGCTCACCCGGGCGGACCGGAGACAACCAGCGAAACTCATCGCCGCCGGGTGAGCCCTGGCTGGTCGAGTCCAGCAACAATGCGTCGACATAGAGGCGCATGAACAGCGCGATGGTGAACCACCCGCTGGCGATCAGGCCGCCGTACGGGGAGTTCCGCGCGGCCTCGGGGTCGACATGGAACGGCTGTCGGTCGAACTTGCGGGCAAAGTCGAGCATCTCCGCCTCGTCGACTGTGATCTGGCCGAGGTCGTAGGTCCGGCCGGGGTGCAGGTCTTCGAACGCCACTGTCATGCATGCAACTGTAGGCGGGAGCGGTGGGCGGATACGCTGCCGAACGTGACCGAGGACGACCCGCACGCCGGCAACCACCCGGTCGTCGCGGAGCTACGCGCCACGGTCGAGAAGGGCGGCGCGGCCAAGTACCACCAGGCCAACGCCGGCCGGGGCAAACTGTTCGCCCGGGAGCGGATCGCCCTGCTGGTGGACCCGGCCTCGTTCGTCGAGGACGGGATGCTGGCCAACGTCCTGGCCGGCGACCTGCCGGCCGACGGGGTGATCACCGGCGCCGCGACGGTCGCGGGCCGCCCGGTCTGCCTGATGGCCAACGATTCGACGGTCAAGGCCGGCTCGTGGGGGGCGCGCACCGTCGAGAAGATCATCCGAGCGATCGAGACCGCCTACCGGACCCAGGTGCCGATGGTCTGGCTGGTGGACTCGGCCGGCGCCAGGATCACCGATCAGGTGGCGATGTTTCCCGGCCGGCGCGGCGCCGGCCGGATCTTCCATACCCAGGTCCGCGCATCCGGCTCCATCCCCCAGGTCTGCGTCCTGTTCGGGCCGTCCGCGGCCGGCGGCGCCTACATCCCGGCGTTCTGCGACGTCGTGATCATGGTCGAGGGCAACGCGTCGATGTATCTGGGCAGCCCGCGCATGGTCGAGATGGTGGTTGCGGAAAAGACGACGCTGGAGGAGATGGGTGGCGCGCGGATGCACTGCTCGGTGTCCGGGGTGGGTCACTTCCTCACCACGACCGAGAAAGAAGCGCTGGCCACGGCGCAGGCCTACTTGTCCTACCTGCCGCAGAACCACCTCGGCGCCCCGCCGGCGGCTCGCTCGCAACCGCCGGCGCCGGTCGACCTGCGCGCCCTGGTGCCCGATTCCGAGCGTCAGGCGTTCGACATGCGCCGCTATCTCCGCGGCTTGGTGGACGACGGGTCGTTCCTGGAGATCCAGGCGCTGTGGGCCAAGGAGCTGGTGACCGGCTTCGCCCGGCTCGACGGCGAGGTGATCGGCGTCGTCGCAAACAACCCGATGTTCAAGGGGGGAGTGCTCTTCGTCGACAGCGCGGACAAGGCCACCCGGTTCATCGAGATCTGCGATGCCTTCAACGTGCCGCTGCTGTTCCTCGCCGACGTCCCCGGCTTCATGGTCGGCACGGCGGTCGAGCGGCAGGGGATCATCCGGCACGGGGCCAAGATGATCAGCGCGGTGTCCGAGGCAACCGTTCCCAAGATCTGTGTGATCGTCCGCAAGGCCTACGGCGCCGGCCTGTACGCGATGGCCGGGCCGGCGTTCGAGCCGGAGGCGACAATCGCGCTGCCCACGGCCAAGATCGCGGTGATGGGCGCGGACGCCGCGATCAACGCGGTGTACGCCAACAAGATCGCCGCCCTACCGGAGGGCGAGCGGGCCGGCTACGTCACGGGGCTCAAGACCGACTACGAGCGCGACATCGACGTCGTGCACCTGGCCAGCGAGCTCGTCGTCGACGCGGTGATAGAGCCAGAAGACCTGCGCGCGGAGCTGGTCCGGCGCTACGCCGCGGCCCGGGGGAAGGACCGCTCCTTCTCCCGCCGCCGGCACGGCGTCACCCCGGTGTGACCGTGACGGGCTCGGCATCGGTGTCGGGGTGTTCCTCGACGGCGAGGTGGCCGTCGGCGAGGAATACCCAGCGCCGGTAGGACCAAAAGCGGAACACCGTGCCGAGGAGCAGGCCGACCAGGTTGGCGGCGTTGATCGCCGCGATGCTGTCCTTGTTCAGGCCGTACTTCGTCACGGCGAGGCAGACCAGGCCGATCACCAGGCCGATCAGGTTGAGCAGGAAGAACAGGGTGTATTCGCGGCGCATCCCCGATCGCGCCCGGTGCCGGAACGTCCAGTGCCGGTTCATGAAGTACGAACTTGTCGCGGCGACCGCGGTGGAGACGCACTTCGCGGTCAGCGGCCCCCAGTGCAGCCCGAAGTGCAGCGCGTTGAGGATGGCGAAGTCCAGCGCCGTATTCACGGCACCGATCAGCCCGAATTTGGCGAGCTCGGCGCTGAACACCCGGATCTGGTGGCGAAGGCCGGCGGCGATGTGCACCCGCAGATCTTAGGTGGGCATGCGACGATCACGTTTCGGGATCGCCGCGCAGGAGGATTGCCACCGTGGTCGACTACCAGCTGAGCGAGGAGCAGGAGACCTTTCGCAAGACGTTGGAGGATTTCGCCCGTACCGTGGTCGCGCCCAAGGCGCACGGCTACGACGAGAGTGGCGAGTTCCCGTACGACATCGTCGCCGCCATGGCCGGCATGGGCCTGTTCGGGCTGCCCTTCCCCGAGGAGTTCGGCGGCATGGGTGGGGACTACTTCACCCTCTGCCTGGCCCTGGAGGAGTTGGCCCGAGCCGACTCCAGCGTGGCCATCACGCTCGAGGCGGGCGTTTCGCTGGGCGCCATGCCGGTCTACCGCTTCGGCTCCGCGGCCCAACAGCAGCAGTGGTTGCCCGACCTGTGCTCCGGCCAGATCCTGGGCGCCTTCGGGCTGACCGAGCCCGGCGGTGGCTCGGATGCCGGTGCCACCCGTACCACCGCTCGGATCGAGGACGGCGAGTGGGTGATCAACGGGACCAAGGCATTTATCACCAACTCCGGGACCGACATCACCCGGCTTGTCACGGTGACGGCCGTGACCGGCGAGGCCGACGGGCGCAAGGAGATATCCTCGATCCTGGTGCCGGTACCCGCGGCCGGGTTCTCGGCCTCGAAGAAGTACTCCAAGGTGGGCTGGCACGCCTCCGACACCCGGGAGTTGTCCTTCGTCGACGTCCGGGTTCCCGAGGAGAACCTCCTCGGACAGCGGGGCCGCGGTTACGCCAACTTCCTGTCCATCCTCGACGAAGGACGGATCGCGATCTCCGCGCTGGGCGTCGGCCTGGCCCAGGCCTGCGTCGACGAGTCGCTGCGCTATGCCGGTGAGCGTCAGGCCTTCGGGCAGAACATCGGCGCCTATCAGGCGATCCAGTTCAAGATCGCGGACATGGAGACCCGTACGCACATCGCCCGGCTCGCCTACTACGACGCGGCGGCCCGGATGCTGGCCGGCCGGCCCTTCAAGAAGGAGGCGGCCATCGCCAAGCTCTACTCCAGCGAGATCGCTGTGACGAACGCCCGTGAGGCGACCCAGATCTTCGGTGGGTACGGGTTCATGAACGAGTTCCCGGTGGCTCGGCACTGGCGGGACGCGAAAATCCTGGAGATCGGCGAAGGCACCTCGGAGGTGCAGCGGATGCTCATCGCACGCGAACTGGGTTTGCGTTAGTCGACCCGGTGCGCCTAGACGGGATGCAGCCTCGACGCAATGCCGATCGGCACTGAGGCGCTGTTGTTGCGTAGGTCCGGATCGGCGACCGTCGAGCTGCACCGAGCGCTCGCCACCCCGCCGGCAGCAGCCGGATTGACAAGTAGCGGAACGGTGACGTCCGTGCCCTCGCCGGCCGTCAACGGCGGATGGGTACAGGCGACCGTCTGCGTGCCCGAGCAGGTCCAGTCACCGGAGACCGCCCCGGGGATCCCCACAACGCCGTCCGGCAAGGAGATCGACAGTCTGACGAGACCAGTCACGGCCGGGCCTGCGTTCGCGACGTGCGCCGACAGGAAGGCCTGAGCGCCCAGCACCGGGGTCGCCGTGATGCCGAGGCCTAGGTCGGCGTACGGCCCCGCCGGCGGAGGCGAGGCAGTCGGAAGCGGCGAAGGCGGCGGTGATTGCGGCGGTGGCGGTTGCGGCGCAGTCGAAGCCGTTTGGCTCGCGCTGGGGGCGACGCCCGTTCGGCTGGGATCGGGAGGCGCCGCGCTCCCGCTGGGGCTCGACGTGTAACGGGCGGTCGGAGGCGGGGAGGCCTGGCCGGCGTGGCGCGGGCCGCCGCCGGCTGACGGGCGCAGCACGGCCGCCGCGCTGTCATGCCGGGTGGCCGGCGAGCCCGGCGCCGACCCGTGAGACGCCAGCGTCACCCCGGTGACGGCCACTGCTGTCAGCACCGCCACCGATGCGGCGATCCCCCCCGCAGCCGCCGCCGTCCCGAAGCTTGCCTGCGCCCAGTCCCAGGGGGTGAGCAACCAGCCGAGCCCCGAGGCGGCACGGGACCGGGCACGGCTGGCGAGATAGCCCTCGGCGAACCCGCCCAGCACCACCGTCGCGAGGACCCCCCGCGGGTTCGTCGTCGCCTGGCCGAGGGCGTCGAACAGTTCCTGACAGGCCGGGCAGTCGTGCAGGTGCTCCTCGACGGTGCGACGTTCGGGGTCCGACAGGCCGCCGCCGATGTGGGCGCCGAGCCGCTGTGCGGCCCACTGGCACTCTGCAGCCGATGCTGCCCCGAGGTGCTCCTGGACGTATGCCTGGCGCAGCCGTTCCCGGGCCCGGGTCGCCAGCGCCGGCATTTCCTCCGGGGGCAGCCCGAGCATCTGCGCCACGACGGGCGCGGGCTCGTCCTCCACATCGATGTGCCACAACACCAGCTGCAGGCGCTCGGGCAGTCGGCTGACGGCGCGCGCGGACAGCGAACGCTCCGCCCCCTCGGCCGGACCGCGCAGGGTGCTGAGCAGGTAGGGCCGGAAGGCGACGTCGGGGCCGCCGCCCCCGCGGAGGATGGCAAGCACCCGGGTGAACCCCTGCGCGACCAGGCTGACCCGTGCCGCGGAGTCGCCGGAAAGCTCGCGAGCGAGTCTCATCGCCGCCCGGGCATGCCGGGAGCACAACCGCGCATACGCGTCGGAGTCGCCGATCCGCGATGCGTTGATCAGCTCCGCATCGGTCGGCCGGTCGCTGGCTGAGGCGCTCTCGGGCGTGGTCATCGACTCGCGGAGTTGAGGAAGTGGTTGGCGCGATGGTAGGGCGTCGCGCCGGCCGGCGGGAGCGGGGTCCGCACTACGCTGCTGAGATGGATTCCCGGACGGGCCTGCCCGTGGTCGGGATGGTCGGCGCCGGCCAGCTGGCCCGGATGACCCACCAGGCCGGGATCTCCCTGGGCCTGTCGGTGCGGCTTCTGGCTGCCTCGCCGGACGATGGCGCCGCCCTGGTCGCAGCAGAGGTGACCATCGGCGACTTCACCTCCTACGACACGCTCCTGGGCTTCGCCGAGGGCTGTGACGTGATCACCTTCGACCACGAGCATGTCCCGGGTGAGCTGCTGCGCAAGCTGGAGTCCGCCGGCCACCGGGTTCGGCCCGGCCCCGATGCGCTGATCAACGCACAGGACAAGCGGGTGATGCGCGAACGACTGTCCGGCCTCGGGGTGGCGATGCCGCCGTGGCGAGCCGTCTCGACGGCCGCAGACATCGAAGCCTTTGCCGTAGCTCAGGGCGGCTGGCCGGTCGTTGCCAAGGCCGTGCGTGGCGGCTACGACGGTCGCGGCGTGTGGCTGTTGCCCGCAGTGGAGGAGGCTCGTCGGCTGGTCTCCGGGGGCGTGGAGCTGATCGTGGAGCAACGCGTGCCGCTCGTGCGCGAGTTGTCGGCGCTGGTTGCCCGGTCACCGTACGGTCAGATGGCGGCCTGGCCGGTGGTGGAGACCGTCCAGCGGGACGGCATCTGCGTCGAGGTGCTCGCACCCGCTCCCGGCCTTGGTGGGGCCCGGGCCGTCCAGGCGCAGCATCTGGCCCTGCGGATCGCAGCCGAACTCGGGGTGGTCGGCGTGCTGGCTGTTGAGCTATTCGACACCGGTACTGACCTGCTGGTCAACGAGTTGGCGATGCGGCCGCACAACTCGGGCCACTGGACCATCGAGGGTGCGCAGACCTCACAGTTCGAACAGCACCTGCGCGCCGTACTGGACTACCCGCTCGGGCCGATCGGAGCGCGCGCCCCGGCTGTCGCTCTGGCCAACGTTCTCGGTGGGCCGGCCGGGGGTCGGGGGATCGACGAGCGGCTGCATCGCCTGCTGGCCGCCGATCCCGGTGTCAAGGTGCACCTGTACGGCAAGGCGGTGCGGCCCGGCCGCAAGATCGGTCACGTCACCGTGGTGGGCGCGGACATGGAAGTTGCCCGGTCGCGGGCGACCGGCGCGGCGAGAGCCTTGCGCGAAGGTGGAGGCCTGTGAAGGTTGCCGTGATCATGGGCAGTGACTCGGACTGGCCGGTGATGTCCGGGGCGGTGCAGGCTCTGCGCGAGTTCGGCGTCGAGCACGAGGTGCACGTCGTGTCGGCCCATCGGAGCCCGCAGGACATGCTCGACTACGCAGCCGCGGCTGCCGGCCGGGGGCTGCGGGTGATCATCGCCGGCGCCGGCGGCGCTGCCCACCTGCCCGGCATGGTGGCCGCCGCCACCCCCCTGCCGGTGATCGGCGTGCCGGTCCCGCTGCGCCATCTCGACGGGTGGGACTCGCTGCTGTCCATCGTGCAGATGCCCGCCGGCGTCCCGGTCGCGACCGTCTCTGTCGGCGGTGCGCGCAATGCCGGGCTGCTGGCCGTGCGGATCCTCGCTGCGGCTGACGACGGGTTGCGAGAGCGGATGGTCACCTTCCAGGGCGAACTCCGGCGCGGCGTTGCCGACAAGGACGCGGCACTGCAGCGGGACATCTCCGACTAGCGATGAGCCGGCCCGTGAGTCGGCCACTCGATGTGCGGGCAGTGGTCCATCACCACATCCAGGCCGGCAGCAACGGCCCGGTCGGCCGCGCCCTCGTCGATGACGCCGAGTTGCAGCCAGACCGCGCCGGCGCCGGCCCGGATCGCCTCGTCGACATGCTGGCCGGCCGCGTCGGACCGGCGAAATATCTCGACCACATCCACCGGGAACCCGATGGCGGCGAGATCGGGGTAGCCGGTCTGGCCGAGGACCGTTTCCCCGGTCGGATTGACCGGCACGATCTGCTTGCCCTGCGCCTGCAGGAAGGCCGCGACGCCATATGCCGGCCGGGCGCGGTTGGCAGTCAACCCGACGATCGCCCACACCGGCAGCCGCAGCAGCCGCCGAATCGTCTGCACGTTCCCGCGGGGCATGCCGGCTAGCGAATCACGACAGCCGCGACAGCGCATCGCGCAGCCGGCGCAGATCGCGCCGGCGATGCTCGTACGTCGCACCCACCAGCACCAGTAGCAAGCCGGCGATGGCCAGCGGGACCCATCGCGGCAGGGCAGAGATGGCCGCGGCGACTGCCGGCGCGAGTTCGTGTACGGCGACGGCCAGCAGCACGCCGGCGCCGAGCACCAGCGGGGCGTGCAGCCGCCGCCACGCCCCGGCCAACAAGACGACGAGTGCGGCGGCGCCCAGGGCGAGCGGGCGCACGCTGGTGGCGGGCTGTGCGACCAGGGCCGCCAGGCTCGGTAGCAGCCCCGCAGCCAGCCCCGGGCCGTAGGCCAGCCAGGAGGCCATCGCCGGGCGCTGCCGGCGGCGCAGTGCACCCAGGAAGACGGTGACGGCCGCGACCGGGACGGTGTACGCCTCCGGGGCGGTGACACCGAGGTCGACCAACCGCACCCACGACGAGAGCACGAGCAAGCCAGTGCCTACCAGTGCCGCCCGGCGCCGGTCGGCACGCAGCGCGGTCGCTCCGACGGCCAGACCGGCGACGGCGAGCGCGACGCTCAGGGTCGCCGGCGAGCTGGCGCTCTGGGCGACTCCGAGTAGCCCCCCGGCGGCCGCGACCACCTCGCAGCAGACCGACTCCTCGGCCCACTGCCGGCGGAGCAGCGCGGCAACCCCGGCCAGTCCGGCGGCCACCGCCAGGGTGGCGAATGCGGCCAGCCGCAGCGGTAGCCCCGAGGCCAGCGCGCCGGCGGTGCCGTCAGCCAAGGCCAAGCCGGCCGACGCCAGCGTCGCTGCAAAGACGAGCCCGCGGTTGCGGGCGAAAACGGCAGCGAGAAGGGTCGCGCCGGCCGCCGCGGTCAGCGCGATCACGGTCGCCGGAGCGGCGGCCAGCGACCAGGCGAGCACGGTACCCGCCATTCCGGCCGCCGTGATCCCGCTCACCTCCGGTGGCACCACCGCGGCTGGCCGGGCCGCCGCCGCGGCGCCGAGCAGGGCAACGGCGATCCCACCGAGCACGGCCAGGGCAACCGGCCAGGGCAGGTCGAGAGCCAGCGGCAGAACGCCGGCGCTGATCGCGGCGGCCGGCACGGCGCAGCGGATCGCGGCGCTGCGGCCGACCAGGGCCAGCACCGCGGCTGCGCCGCCGATCACGACCAGCACCAGAACCGCCGGCACCCACCGGTCGCCGGCCCACGCCTCGCTTGGTCCGACAGCGGCCCGGGCCGTGCCCGGGGCGGTGCGCCAGCCAACTGCCAGCCACCCGTACGGCGAGAGGTACGCCTGTGCGACCGGCCCGGCTACGGTCCTGAGGGCCGCCAGCAGGGGCAGCGCGCTGATCGCGATCAGCACCTGGCGCTCGCCGTTACGGGGCCGCCGGGTGGCGCACACCGCAACCAGCATGCCGGCGGCGCCGAGCACCAGGCCGGGGCCCGGCAGGTGGCTGAGGGCAGTCAGGCCGGCGGCACTGCAGCTCACCGTCAGCCCGACGGCGAGGCCACGGGCGTGCAGGGGGAATCGGGCGGGCAGTACGAAACCGGCGCCGGCGGCCAGCGTGGCGGCGGCGAGCAACGTCCACGCGGCGGCGGTGGCGTCGGCGCCGTTGGCGAGCATCACGGCGGCGCCGGCAGATCCAGCCGCCGGGACCAGCAGACCGGCCGCCACCGCGCCGGCAGCCGGCAGTTTCGCCGCGAGTGCCACGCCGGCCAGCACCGCGAACGCCACGAGCAGGGCCACGATCGTGCTGGTGCGCTGACTGACCGCAGCGGCCAGTGTGACCGCCGATAGCGCGAGTCCGCCGGCACCTACGACGGCGCAGATCAGCGGCCGGCGGGCGCGGGCCGCAGCCAGGCACGCGGCTGCTGCCACCAGGCCCTGCCCGAGTAGCGCGGCGGTACGGGGAAGATCGAGCGCCACCGGTGCGACCAGGGTCGCGATGACGACGCCGGCTGCCACGATCGGCAGAGCGATCCGGCGGCCCCACAGCTGCTCGGCGGCGACTGCGGCGCCGGCGCCAAGCAGCACGACACTGGCCAGCACCCATGGCGAGTACGACCACGCGACGAAGGGGTCGACAGATGTCCGGGCCTGCTGAGACGTGCCGGTCCATGGTTCGGCCAGCCAGCCGGACGGGCCGGCGGCGACCAGGGTCACCGGTCGCAACACCGCCAGCGCGCCGGCGACCAGCAGCACCGAGCCGGCCCCCAGGGCGGCCCGGCGCAGCGCCGGCGGGAGGGCCAGGGTCACAGCGGTGAGCAGTGCAGCGGCCAGGGCCGGCGCCAGCGCCCCGGCGGAGCCGAGGGCCGGCAGCGCGAACCCGACACCGGCCCCGGCGACCAGCACCAGGCCGGCGC
>JALZAK010000064.1 GCA_030948385.1 Actinomycetota bacterium | reverse complement strand
CGCCGTCAGCAAGGCCTCGTCCGCGACGGCCGGTGAGGGCTCGGAGAGCTCGACCGAGACCGAGGCGCCCAGCGACGGCCCCGGCGGCCACGCGGACCCCGCCGGTGACGTCCAGCACGAGGGCGGTGCCAGCGAGCAGTAGACACTCCCGCACGCTGACGGCCCGGTGGTGTAGCCACACCACCGGGCCCGCTTGACGGGGCTATTGCCCGTAGAGGACGTCGTATGCTCCACGGGCCGTCTCCGCCTGTCGAGCCTCCTGCGCGACGGCCCACTGCCGGGTCGCCCGATCGATGGCGACGGTCGTCCAGCCGCCACCGTCTTCGTCGCTGAGATGGATCAAGAGCGTGCTCGCGTCGTGCTCGACGCGCAACCAGTGGCGCGGATTGGTCTGCTCTTGCAGTCCGCGTACGGGTTTGCCGTCGGGACGGTCATCGGCGACGAAGGACGTCCAGCGGCTTCGGCCCGCTGGCCGGGCGGGGCGGCCGGCCGCTGACTGCTGTGACACGGGTGATCCCTCCTGGTTTGCGATCGGTCGGTGCGCATGGCCATGCCGACCGTCATGACCCGGCATCCTGGCACGACATGGTCACTGTCGAGTTGCCGCGGAATCTCGCCGAGACGGTCGCGCATGCCGCGCCCGCGTTACGGGCGTGGGCGGACTCGCTGCCGCGCCTCATCGACGACCTCGCGCTTCGCTGGTCGCTCGACGTCGGCCGGCCCTTCCAGCCCGGTGGGACCGTCTCCTGGGTGGCGCCGGCCCGCACCGCCGCCGGCGATCATGTGGTGATCAAGCTCGGCTGGCCGCACGACGAGGCCAGGGATGAGGCCGATGGGCTGCGGGCCTGGGACGGTGCCGGGACGGTGCGGCTCGTCAACGCCACGACGGTCGGGGAGACGACTGCCCTCCTGCTCGAAGCGTGCCGGCCGGGCACCGCCCTCTCGGGCCACCGATCGCCGGCCGAGCAAGACGCGGTCGTCGCCGGTCTGCTGCGCCGGCTGTGGATCGACCCGCCGGCCGGGCATCCCTTCCGCACGCTGGCGAGCATGTGCTACTGGTGGGCCGACGAGTTCGAGGCCAAGTACGCGGCCGCGGACCCGGCCCGCCGCCTCGACCCGGGACTGGCCCGGAACGGCATCGCTGCGTTTCGCAGCCTGCCCGACAGCGCGCCGTGCTCGGTCCTGCTGTGCACCGACCTGCATCCCGACAACGTCCTTGCCGCCACCCGCGAGCCGTGGCTGGTCATCGATCCGAAGCCATACGTCGGCGATCCGACCTACGACCCGCTACAGCACATGCTCAACTTCCCCGACCGGCTGGCGGCGGATCCGATCGCCTTCGTCGAGCGGATGGCTGGTCTGCTCGACCTCGACGCGGAGCGGCTGCGGCAGTGGGCGTTCGCGAGATGCGTCCAGGAGTCGGTCGGCCAGCCGCGCCTACACCCGGTCGTGCGCCGACTCGCGATCTAGCCTGGCATCGTGCTGATCCGCGAGGCGACCGCCGGCGACTGGCCGGCGATCTGGCCGTTCTTCCGCGAAATCGTGACCGCCGGCGAGACGTACGCCTATGACCCGGCGATCGGCTCGGAGCAGGCCCGCGCCATGTGGTTGCTGCCGCCGCCGGGGCACTCGGTGGTCGCGCTCGACCCCGCCGGCACCGTGCTCGGCACGGCCAAGCTGAACCCCAACCAGACGGGGCCGGGCGGGCACGTCGCGAGCGCCAGCTTCATGGTCGACCCGGCGCACGCCGGCCAGGGCGTTGGCCGTGCCTTGGGCGAGCACGCGCTGGGCTGGGCCCGCGCGGCGGGCTATCGCGCGATGCAGTTCAACGCCGTGGTGGAGACCAACACGCCGGCCGTCGCGCTCTGGCTCTCGCTGGGCTTCCAGATCATCGGCACGGTGCCCGAAGCATTCCGGCACCCGACGCATGGGTACGTCGGGCTGCACGTCATGTACCGCCGGCTGTGACCGGCGCGGCGGGCCCTCAGCCCGCCAGTCGGGCCGCTCGCTGGCAGGCGGCCGCGCGGTGGCAGCGCTCCAATGCGGACAGTGCGTGCTCGAGTGCCGCCAGCCGCGCCGGCGCAGCGGTGGCAGCCAGGTTGTGCAGCTCGGCCGGATCGGCGTTGGTGTCGTAGTACTCGCGCTGCCCGTCGGTGTAGCGCACGTACAGCGCCGTCGCCGTGCGGAGTGCCTCGTAGCTCGGCGGGTCGCCGCTGGCCCGGCCGGGCTGGTCGGGGTCTCGCGCGGTGCGGTCGGGGCCGTGGTGCTCCACCAGAATGCCCTGCTGCCAGTCGCCAGATTGCTGGCCGTGCCAGAGAGACAGCAATCCGGTCCCATCGACCGTGGTCGGGACGCTCGCGCCACCGATCGCCTCGAAGGTCGGTGCGAGGTCGATGCCCGAGGTCAGCGCCGTGATTGTGCGCCCGGCGGGGACCCCCGGTCCGGTCACCATCAGCGGCACGTTGATATCGGTGTCGAAAGCGGTCTGCTTGCCGGGTCGCAGCCGGTACTCCCCCATGTGGTAGCCGTTGTCGGAGGAGAAGACGAGGTAGGTATCCTTCGCCAGACCCTTTGCCACCAGCTCGTGCTGGATCCGGCCGATCAGGCGGTCGACGGCTTGCACCGACTGCACGCGCTTCCGGAACTCGCGGTCGATCAGGCCGTTGTCGTCAGCGGTGAGCGCCGGGATGGCGGCCAGCCACGCCGGCGCGCCGCTCGGCGTCGTGTTGTAGGCGGCCGGGCGCGGGGCGGCCAGACCGGGGAACTTGGCGGCGTCGGCCGGCGCCGGCGTGGACGGCTTGTGCGGGGCGAACGTGGCCACCTCGAGCAGGAACGGCCGGCCGGCGCCAGCCGACTTGTCGATGAACGACACTGCCTTGCCGGCGAGCACATCGGTGAGGTAGTCCTTGGGCGCCTTGCCGTATCGGTGCACCGATCCGTTCTGGTTGAGCTTGTAGTTGAACTCGGCGTACCCGTTGCCGGCGACGTCCCACTCACCCCAACCCGGCTGTGGCTTGTCGGCAGGCGGATAGCCGTTGAGGTACTTGCCCATCAGCCCGGTCCGGTAGCCCGCCTTCTGCAAGGCCACCGCGAAGGTGCTGGGCTGGTTGCCGCGGCGGTTGAACGTGTTGTATCCGCCGTCGTTGCCGCCGTTGGTGAACACGCCGTCGTTGTGGGGATACTGCCCGGTCAGGATGGCCGACCGCGACGGGCAGCATAGTGAGTCGACGACGTAGTACTTGGACAACGTCACGCCGTCCTTCTGCATCGCCAGCACGTGCGGCATGTACTGCACGAGGTTCCACGCCAGGTCGTCGGTGAGTACGAAGACGATGTTCGGCTTGCCGGGCGCCGGCTGGTGTCCGTGGGTGAACGTGCAGGCCGCGAGGGCCAGTGCGGCAACGGTGCCGGCGGTTGCGACCGCCGCCCTACGTGATCGCCTCACGACAGCAGCGTCCCACGCATGCGTCAGGCCGAGGTCGGGCGCGGGTACGGGTCGCGTAGGCGACCGCCGGCCGGGGTGGCGGTGACCCCGGCGCGCCGGGCTGGTGCAATGAAGCGGTGAGCGCCTTTACCGACGTCCTGAGCGCCAACGCCGAGTACGCCGATCAGTTCACCGACGCCGGCCGTCCGGGTCGGGCGGCCCGCGGGCTGGCGGTCGTCACCTGCATGGACTCGCGCATCTCGCCGCTGGACATGCTGGGCCTGCGGCACGGTGACGCCAAGATCCTGCGCAACGCCGGCGCCCGGGTGACCGACGACGTGCTGCGCACCCTGGTGCTCGCGGTCCATCTGCTGGGCGTCGACCGGGTGATGGTCGTCGCACACACCGACTGCCGGATGGCATCGGTGACCGACGCCGAGGTGCACGAGGAGATCGCCCGGAGCGCCGGCATCGATACCCGCAGCCTCGACATCGCGACCATCGCCGATCAGCGCGGCACGCTGGCCGCCGACGTACAACGAATCCGGAGCTCGCCCTACCTGCCGGCGGGCCTACCCGTCACCGGATGCATCTATGACGTCCACACTGGACGGTTGGAGGTGGCGGTTCCGGATTGAGGCCGCCGGCGCCCGCGCGGTGATCCCGAGCGACCGTGCCGCGGGTTTGCCGTGGGTCGCCGGCGCGGCGGAGGGGCCACCGCCGCAGCACGAAGCGCGATCCCGCTGGGCCGGCGGGCACCGGTCAGCGTGGCCAGCCCGGCATCACCCGGGCGGGCACTGCTGCGGGTCGGGCGGACGCCGGCCAACCGCGTCATCTGGTCGACGTCACGGCGTTGGTGTGGCAGGACGAGAGTGACGACGGTGCCCGAGTCGCCGGCGCGCGCGGTCCGACCGGCCCGGTGCAGGTAGTCCTTGGGGTCGGCTGGCGGATCGACGTGCACGACCAGGCCGACGTCATCAACGTGCAGCCCGCGGGCGGCGACGTCCGTCGCGACCAGCACCGGCACGGCCCCGTCTTTGAACCGGGCGAGCGTGCGGGTCCGCTGGCCCTGCGTCTTGCCGCCGTGCAGCGAACCGGCCAACACTCCGACGTTGCCCAGCTGCTTGGCCAGCCGGTCGGCACCATGCTTGGTACGGACGAAGAACATCGTCCGACCAGGCCGCGACGCGATCTCGCTGACCACCTCGACCTTGTCCGCGGCGGCGACCGTGACCAGGTGATGGTCCATCTCCGCCACGCCCGCCGTGGCCGGCGCGACCGAGTGGGTGACCGGGTCGGACAGGTAGCGCCGGACCAAGGTGTCGACGTCGCCGTCGAGAGTGGCCGAGAACAGCAGCCGCTGGCCGCCCGGACGTACCTGATCGAGCAGTTTGCGCACCTGGGGCAGGAATCCCATGTCGGCCATGTGATCGGCCTCGTCGAGGATCGCGATGGAGACGTCACCCAGATCGCAGGCGCGCTGGCTGATCAGGTCGTCGAGCCGGCCGGGGGTGGCCACCAGCAGGTCGACCCCGCGGCGCAGCCCGTCGATCTGCTTGCCGTACGCCATGCCGCCTACGACGCAGCGAACTTCCAGGCCGAGCGTGTGCGCGTACGGCTCCAGCGCGTCGTGCACCTGCAGTGCCAGCTCACGGGTCGGCACCAGGACCAGGGCGCGCGGCCGCTTGGGATCGCTGCGGCCGCCGGCGAGGCGGACCAGCGCCGGCAGTCCGAAGGCCAGAGTCTTGCCCGAGCCGGTCTGCCCGCGGCCGAGCACGTCCCGGCCGTCGAGGATGTCGGGAACGGTCGCGGCCTGGATGGGGAACGGGGCGGTGATACCGCGCCGGTGCAGCGCGGTGACCAGATTGGCGGGTAGCCCGAGCGCGGCGAACGTCGCCGGCGCGGTGCGAGCAGGGGTGGATCGAGACACGTGGTCCTCCAGGACGGGATGGCACGTCACTGACGATCCACGCTGCCGTGATCGGTCACGGTCAGTGGGCGTATCGGTGGGACGGGCCCAGCGCGAGGTGCGCCGTGGCAGAGATGGGATCGGGCTTACGACAGGCTCGCCAACGGGCGAGCGACATGATCAGCGTACGGCATGGCCAATCTACAACCCGGCCCGCGCCCTCTTCAGCTCGCTGAACGCAGGCACGTTGGCCAGCAACTGCAACGCATCGAAGAGCCGCAAGGCGTCCTCGCCGGCGGGCACCGGGACAACCACCGGACCGAAGTACGCGGTGCCACCGGCAATCGAGATCACCGGGCTGCCGACCTCGGTGCCCACCCGGCGCTGCGCCTCGTCGTGGCCGGCTCGGACCCGTTCGTCGTAGGACTCGTCGCCCAGAGCGTCGCCCACCGACGGGTCAAGACCCACCTCGGCCACGGCGGCCCGTACCAACTCGTCGTCGTAGGTTTCCTGCCGGTCATGGACCCGGGTGCCGAGCGCGGTGTAGAGCCGGCAGAGGGCATCCTGGCCGCCGGCGTCCTCGGCGGCGAGGAGCACCCGAAGCGTGCGGGTGCCCTGCCGCAGCGTCGGGCGGTGCTCCTCAGGGACGTCCTTGCCGGCGTTGAGCACGGCGAGGCTCATCAACCGCCAGCTGACCGCAACCGGCCGGCGAGCGGCGACGTCGGTCAGCCAGCGAGAAGTCCGCCAGGTGTACGGGCAGCCCGGGTCGAACCAGAAGTCGACGGTGGCCGAGTCGTCCGTCATGGGCTTGCTTCGTCTCCTGGCTGGATGGGTGGGCGAGGGGGGACTTGAACCCCCACGTCCTTACGGACACACGGACCTGAACCGTGCGCGTCTGCCATTCCGCCACTCGCCCAGTAGCCGGCCGAGGTTAGCACGCACGGTGGTGCCCGACCTGCCCCGATACCATCGGGGGTCACGAGCCGAGGAGGGTAGCCGGGTGGGCGTGCTCCAGCGTTTCGAGCGGCGTCTCGAGGGCCTGGTCGAAGGCGCATTCGCCCACGTTTTCAAGGGTGCGGTCGAGCCGGTCGAGGTGGCATCGGCGCTGCAGCGTGAGGCGGCCGACCACAAGGCGATCCTCGGCCAGGGCCGGATCCTGGTGCCCAACCGCTACGTGGTGGAGCTGGCCCCCGAGGACCACGAGCGGCTGGCGAAATACTCCGAGCCGCTGGCCCGGGAGTTGGCGACCATGGTCGGCGAGTACGTCAGTGAGCAGGGCTGGACCACGTTCGGCAAGATCCGGGTCGGCCTCGAGCAGGCAGCCGATCTGCGGACCGGGGTGTTTCACGTCAGCAGTTCGGTGGACTCCGTACAGACCGGTGCGATCCCGAGCGCACCCACCGGGGCCCGGCTGGTCGAGCAGGCCGGCGGCCGCGAGTATCCGCTGCGGCACGGCACCACGGTCCTCGGCCGCGGGGAGGAGGCCGACATCCGGCTGCCCGACGTGGGCATCTCCCGCCGGCACGCCCGGGTGGCCTACGACGGCGTCAGCGCGGTAGTCACCGACCTGGGGTCCACCAACGGCACCCTGGTCAACGACCGGCCGGTCGACGAGCAGCTGCTGAGCCCCGGCGACCGCATCCAGCTCGGGGCGACCGTGGTCGTCTTCCGCGGAGACGACTGATGCCCGAAGTTGTCCTCACCGTCGCACGACTCGGATTCCTCGCCCTGTTATGGATCTTCGTGTTCGCCGCGCTCGGGGTGATCCGTAGCGACCTGTTTGGCAGCCGCAAGAGCCGGACCGTACCGCCACCACCGCGGGTCGCCGCGCCGGCGCCGGCCAAGGTCCGCCGCGGCCGCAGTGCGAAGACCCTCGTCGTGACGCAGGGCAATCTGGCCGGCACCAAGATCAGCCTCGGCACTGCGCCGATCACCATCGGCCGGGCAAACGACTCCACCCTGGTGATCACCGACGACTACGCCAGCTCCAAGCACGCCAGGCTCAGCCCCCGCGATGGCCAGTGGCTGGTCGAGGACATGGGGTCGACCAACGGTACGTACCTCGACCGCGCCAAGGTCAGCGGTCCCACGCCGGTGCCTCTCGGTGCCCCCATCCGGATCGGCAAGACGGTCCTCGAGCTGCGCTCATGACCCTGATGCTGCGCTACGCCGCCCGCTCCGATGTGGGCCTGATCCGCGAGATGAACCAGGACTCCGTGTACGCCGGCCCGCGGCTCCTGGCGGTGGCCGACGGGATGGGCGGCCACGCCGCCGGCGACGTCGCCAGCCGGGTCGTGGTCAGCATCCTGTCCAGCCTGGACGAAGACGCGGTGGGCGCAGATCTGGTCGACTCGCTGCGCAAGGCGACCTTCCAGGCCAACGAGCACCTTCGCGCAATGGTGCAGGGCGACAGCGCACTCGACGGGATGGGCACCACGCTCACCGCGATGCTGTACTCCGGCAACCGGTTCGGCCTGGTGCACATCGGCGACTCACGGGCGTACTTGATGCGCGCCGGCGAGCTCAGCCAGATCACCCACGACGACACCTTCGTCCAGTCGCTCGTGGACGAGGGCCGGATCACCGCCGACGAGGCGACCACCCACCCGCAGCGCTCGGTGCTGCTGCGGGTCCTCACCGGCGCCGACGTCGAGCCGTACTTCTCGGTGCGCGAGGCGGTTCCCGGCGACCGGTACCTCATCTGCAGTGACGGACTGTCCGGGGTGGTCAGCGACGAGACGATCGCCGAGGCCCTGGAGATCGACGACCCGCAGGAAGCCGCCGACCGGCTGGTCGAACTGGCGCTGCGCGCCGGCGCACCGGACAACGTCACCTGCGTGGTGGCCGACGTGGTCGATGCCACCCTTGGGCCGGACGAGCCGGTGATCGGCGGCGCGGTGGCCGAGGGGCAGCTCGAGCGCGGGCCGTCGCCGGACAGTGCCGCCGGCCGGGCTGCGCTGGCCCGCCCGGTCCAGCCCAAGCCGGCGGCCCGCCCGGTCGAGGAGCCTCCCCCGCGGCACCGCGGCCGGTGGCTGCTGGGCTGCCTGGCGGCGCTGGCCCTATTGGCCGCGATCGCCTGGGCCGGCTGGCGCTACGTCCAAGCGCAGTACTTCGTCGGGGCGACCGCGAACGGCCGCGTCTCGATCTTTCGCGGGGTCATCGGCGGCGTCGCCGGCATCGAGCTGCATCGGCAGAGCCGCGCGACGAGCCTTCGGCTTGAAGACCTGCAGCCGGCCGCGCGGGTCCATGTCCGCAACGGCATCACCGCCACGAGCCTGGGCAACGCCGAGCAGATCGTGAACCGGCTGCGCCACCAGCAGCTTCCCGTCTGCCCCACGCCGGCCCCCTCGCCGACGCCGGCCACGGGCAAGACCCCCACTCCGGCCGCGGACCTCCCGCCCAAGCCGCGGCTGTCGCCACCGAGCGTGTCACCCACGCCGGCGCACTCGCCGATCCCGGGCCAAGACTGCCGGAGGCCGCGATGACCGCGCCGGCGGCCACCGCCCCTCGCCGCACCCGACGCGGCGCCGAGCTGTTCCTGCTCACGTTCGCAGTGTTCCTCGCCGGCATCGTCTCGGTGGCGATCGAGGGCGCGCTGCAGCAGGGTCTGACCCTGGCACCGCTGTGGTACGCCGCCACGCTGGCCGGGATGTTCCTCGTCGCGCATCTCGCGATCCGCCGGTTCGCGCCGTACGCGGACCCGGTGCTGTTCCCGCTGGTGGCCATGCTCAACGGCCTCGGCGTCGCGGTGATACACCGGCTGGACCTGGCCAACACCACCCGCAGCCAGCGTTTCAAGGTCGACTTCCTGGTCGGCAACGCGTCACTGCAGCTGGCCTGGACCGGCGCCGGCCTGCTGCTGCTGATCGCCTTGCTGATCGTGGTCCGTGACCATCGCAGCCTGGCCCGCTACTCCTACACACTGGGCCTGATCGGACTGGTCTTGCTGGGGCTGCCGGCGATCCTCCCGGCCTCGATCTCCCAGGTCAACGGCGCACGCATCTGGATCCGGCTGGCCGGCTTCTCGATCCAGCCCGGCGAGTTCGCCAAGATTGCGCTCATCGTGTTCTTCGCGGCGTACCTCGTCGCGAAGCGTGACGTGCTGTCCCTGGCCAGCCGGCGGATCCTGGGCGTCGACTTCCCCCGCGGCCGTGATCTGGGCCCGGTGCTCGTCGCCTGGCTGGCCAGCCTGCTCGTTCTCGTGGTGGAGAAGGACCTGGGCTCGTCGCTGCTGTTCTTCGGCATCTTCGTCGTGATGCTCTACATCGCCACCCAGCGCACGTCCTGGCTGCTGATCGGCTTGCTGCTGTTTGCCGGCGGTGCCTTCACTGCCTGGACGCTGTTCGCCCACGTGCAGGAACGCGTGTCGATCTGGCTGCACCCCTTCGCCGACGCCAATGGCAAGGGCTACCAGATCGTGCAGGGCTTGTACGGACTGGCCACCGGCCAGCTGTTCGGCACCGGGCCCGGCGGCGGGCGCCCGGAGATCGTGCCGTTCGCCAACAGCGACTTCATCGTCACCACGATCGGTGAGGAGCTCGGCTTGTTCGGGCTGACCGCGGTGCTGGTGGTCTACGTACTCGTCGTCGGCCGGGGCCTACGGACCTCGCTGACCGTGCGCGATTCCTTCGGCAAGTTGCTCGCCGCCGGCCTCGCGTTCTCCCTCGCCCTGCAGGTGTTCGTCGTGGTGGGCGGGGTCACCAAGCTGATTCCGCTGACCGGGCTCACCACACCGTTCCTGTCCTACGGCGGATCGTCGCTGGTGGCCAACTACATCCTGATCGGACTGCTGCTGCGCGTCTCGGATGCGGCCCGGCGTCCGCCGGCCGGCCGGCCGCCGGTGCAGCCACTGCAGAGCGCCCCGACGGAGGTGGTCCGGCTGTGAACGCCCCCGTCCGCCGCGTCGCCATCGCCGTGTTGCTGCTGTTCGGCGCGCTGTTCGTCAACCTCAACTACGTCCAAGTGGTCGAGGCGCACAAGCTGCGCCACAACCCCGGCAACAAGCGGCTGCTGCTCCAGACCTTCGAGCGGCAGCGCGGCTCCATGGTCGTCGCCGGCAACGCGATCGCGGTCAGTCGGCCCACCACCGACAAGTACAAGTACCAGCGCAGCTACCCCGGCGGCTCGCTCTACGAGCCGGTCA
This sequence comes from Actinomycetota bacterium, assembly GCA_030948385.1. Classification (GTDB taxonomy): domain Bacteria; phylum Actinomycetota; class Actinomycetes; order Mycobacteriales; family QHCA01; genus QHCA01. Next base: position 8,921 of record JALZAK010000064.1, on the reverse strand, counting down.
CCGGCTACTTCTCCCTGCTGTACGGATCGTCCGCGCTGGAGCGGGCCGAGGACGGCGTGCTCTCCGGCGAGGACGACCGGTTGTTCGTCCGCCGAGTGTCCGACCTCGTCACCGGGCGCACTCCCCGCGGCGGCGACCTGGTGCTCACCCTCAACCCGGACGGGCAGGCGGCCGCATTCCGGCTGCTGGGCGCCCGGCGCGGCGCCGTGGTCGCCCTCGACCCGCACACCGGCGCGATCCTCACCATGGTCAGCAGCCCGTCGTACGACCCGAACGTACTGTCCAGTCACGACACGTCGCGGATCCAGCGGGCCTGGGCGCAACTCAACGCCAACCCGGGTCGGCCGCTGGTCAACCGCGCGCTCAACGAGACCTTCCCGATCGGTTCCACGATGAAGGTCATCATCTCGGCGGCGGCGTTGCAGTCCGGCTACACGCCCACCACGATGATCGACTCACCGCGCACCTACACGCCCCCGCAGACCAGTCGGCCACTGCCCAACTACGAGGGCGAGGTGTGCAGCTCATCGGGACACCAGCAGTTGATCGACGCCCTCACCGTGTCGTGCAACACCGCCTTCGCTGAGCTCGGCGTGAAGCTTGGCGCGGACAAGATCCGCGCGCAGGCGGCTCTGTTCGGCGTCGGGGACGGCGGATTGACGGTGCCGATGTCGGTGTCGACCAGCCAGCTCGGCGACCTCGCCGATCCGCCCAAGGTGGCCCAGTCCTCGATCGGCCAGCGAGACGTGCGGTTCACCCCCCTGCAGGAAGCCATGGTCGCCGCCGCGGTTGCCAACGACGGTGTGCTGGAAAAGCCATACCTGATCCAGGAGATCCGGGCGCCGGGCTTCGCCACTCTCGACCGGGCCCAGCCCACCGTTCTGCACCGGCCGATGCCACCCGACGTCGCGGCCGAGCTGCAGCTGATGATGCGCAGCGTGGTCGAGAAGGGCACCGGTACGGCCGCGCAGATCCCGGGGATGAGCGTCGGCGGCAAGACCGGCACGGCGCAGAACGCCGGGCCGGACCACGGCTGGTTCATCGGGTTCGCCGGGCCGGCCAACGAGCAGCCCCGGGTCGCGATCGCGGTGATCCTGCAGAACGCCGGCAAGGGCGGCTCGCGGGAGGCGTCGACCATCGCCGGCAAGGTGATGGCCGCCATCCTGGCCTCACCCGGGGGTCGCTGACATGTTGCTCGCCCCCGACGTCTCACTGGGTTCGCGCTACCGGCTGCTCTCGCGCATCGCGGTCGGCGGGATGGGCGAGGTGTGGCGGGCCGAGGACGCGGTCTTGGGCCGCTCGGTCGCCATCAAGGTGCTGAGGGCCGGCCTGATCGGTGATCCGGCGTTCCTGGACCGCTTCCGGGCCGAAGCCCGGCACACCGCAGCGCTGAGCCATCCCGGCATCGCCAGCGTGTACGACTACGGCGAGGGGACGACCGCCGGCAGCGATCGCCCGGACACCGCCTACCTGGTGATGGAACTGGTCGACGGCGAGCCGCTCTCGGCGCTACTGGCCCGCGAGGGTCGGCTGCCCACCGACCGCGCACTCGACATCGTCGCGCAGGCCGCCGGCGGCTTGGCCGCGGCCCACGCCGCCGGCGTCGTGCACCGCGACATCAAACCGGGCAACATCCTGATCCAGCCGGACGGCACCGTGAAGATCACCGACTTCGGCATCGCCCGGGCCGTCGATGCGGCACCCATGACGGCGACCGGCTTGGTGATGGGGACCGTCTTCTACCTTTCCCCGGAGCAGGCCGGCGGCCAGCCGGTCGGCCCGGCCAGCGACCAGTACTCGCTCGGCGTGGTTGCCTACGAGGCCCTCGCCGGCCGGCGTCCGTTCACCGCCGACAACCCGGTGGCCGTGGCGATGATGCACCTGCGGGAGCCCGCACCGGCGCTGCCGGCGGACGTGCCGGCCGCTGCCCGCCAGGTGGTCGAGCGGGCGATGGCGAAGGAGCCGGCCGGCCGCTTCGCCTCGGCGACAGACCTGGGTGCGGCAGCGCTGGCCGCCCGCGCCGGCGCCGAGACGGCCGCCACCGCCGCGTTGCTGCCGCCCACCGTGGCAATGAGTTCACCACGCCGGGCCACCCCGCGGTGGCCGCGACCGGCCGTTCTCCTCCTCGGCGCGCTGCTGCTGGTCGCCCTGATCATGGTCCTGGCCAAGGCTGTGTCGTCCGGATCGCCGCCGGCCGGTCCGGGTCGACCGGCCGGCCACTCGCCGGCGCCCACAACGCACTCGACCCGGCCGACGAGTGTCACCATCAGCGCCGGCGACTACATCGGGCGCCAGTATCCCGAGGTCCGCGCCGCGCTGGTCGCCATGGGCCTGCGGGTCCGGGAGGCGTTCTCCGACGGCAAGGGCGACGGAGCACCCGGCACCGTCACGGCGGTCGCGCCGGCCGGGACGGTGCCCCCCGGCAGCACGATCACGGTGACCCGGGTGCCCGACAAGAAGAAGAAGGGCGAGGGGGGGACTAAATGACCGTGCCACGGCTGCTCGGCGGCCGGTACGAGCTCGGCCCCACCCTGGGCTATGGCGGAATGGCCGAGGTGCACCGTGGCCGGGACACCCGGCTGGGCCGCGACGTCGCCGTCAAAGTGCTGCGCTATGACCTCGCCCGCGACACCGGCTTCCAGGCCCGGTTCCAGCGGGAGGCGCAGAACGCCGCGTCCCTGAGTCACCCGTCCATCGTCGCGGTCTACGACACCGGCGAGGAGCCAGCCTCCGACGGCGTGCGGCTGCCGTACATCGTCATGGAGTACGTCGAAGGGCGCACCCTGCGCGAGGTGCTCGAGGCCGAGGGCCGGCTGATGCCCGAGCGCGCGCTCGAGATCACCGCGGACGTGTGCGCCGCGCTGGAGTTCAGCCACCGCAACGGGATCGTTCACCGCGACATCAAGCCGGCCAACGTGATGCTCACCCCGACTGGCCAGGTCAAGGTGATGGACTTCGGCATCGCCCGCGCGGTCAGCCAGGGCTCCGCCACCATGACGCAGACGTCGGCGGTGATCGGCACCGCGCAGTATCTCTCGCCCGAGCAGGCGCGCGGGGAGACGGTCGACGCACGGTCGGACATCTACTCCGCCGGCTGCCTGTTGTACGAGCTGCTGCTCGGCCAGCCACCGTTCACCGGTGACTCTCCTGTGTCGGTGGCATACCAGCACGTCCGGGAGGACCCGGTCCCGCCGTCGGAGATCAACCCTGACATCCCACCGGCGATCGACGCCGTGGTGCTCAAGGCAATGGCCAAGAATCCGGCCAACCGCTACCAGTCGGCCGCCGAGATGCGCGCAGATCTGCTCCGGGCTGCCGCCGGTCGACCGGTGGAGGCCACTCCGGTGCTGACCGGCGCCGACCGCACCATGGTGATCGCGGCACCTCCGCCTCCCGACACGACCGGACTACGGCGGCCCCCGCCGCGCAGCCGGCGAGGATGGTGGTATCTGCTCCTGACGCTGGCGGTCATCGCCGTCTTCGTGTTGGCGGCGTTGGCCACCAAATACTTCGTCAACCGGCAACCGGCACAGGTCAGCGTCCCCAACGAGCGGGGCCGCACCCAGGCGGTCGCCCAGAGCGACCTGGCTCAGCTGGGTCTGAAGTGGAAGATCAAGGACGTAGAGCAAAGCGACGCGCAGCGGGGCAAGGTCGTCGACCAGGATCCGGCGGCGGGCATCAGGATCGGCCGGGGCGGCACGGTGACCTTGACGGTCGACCTGGGCAAGAAGCGGGTCACCGTTCCCGACCTGGTGGGCGGCACACGCGACCAGGCGGTGCAGAAGTTGGGTGGACTGCAACTCGTCGCCGACGTGAAGCCGGTCGCCAACAGCGCGCCGGAGAATCAGGTGCTGGCGATCAGCCCGCCGGCCGGCACGTCGGTCCCGGTCGGCACCCACGTCGTCGTACAGGTGTCCAAGGGCACCGTTGCCGTGCCCAACGTGGTGAACCAGACCGAGGACCAGGCGATCAACGCACTGCAGACCGCCGGCTTCAACGTGCGCTCCCGCGACAGGGTCACCGACAGCGCGCCGCCCGGCACCGTCATCGCCCAGGATCCCCCCGGTAACGCGCAGGTCACGAAGGGCAGCACGGTGACCATCACGGTCGCAAAGGCCCCGCCGACACCGACGCCCACGCCAACGCCGACACCGACGCCCAACCCGACTCCGAGCGTCAGCCCGACGCCGTGAGGCGGTAAGCGCCGAGCGTTCCGGTGCCAGCTTCAGACCACCGCGGCGACCCTGCGGGCCTCCACCACCGCCGCCAGCGCCGGCGCGCGGTCGCGAGCTTCGGGCCGGCCGCAGGTCGCCAGCCAGTTGCCCAGCAGCAGGTGACCGTCCTGGGTGAGCACCGACTCGGGGTGGAACTGCACGCCCTCGACCGCGATTCCGCGGACGGCGACCCCCATGATGACCCCGGACGCGGTCCAGGCCGTCACCTCGACCTGATCCGGCAGGGTGTCAGCGACGACTGCCAGCGAGTGGTAGCGGGTGGCCGTGAACGGCTCGGGCAGCCCGGCCAGAGTGCCGGCGCCGGCGTGGTGCACCTCGCTGGTCTTGCCATGCAACAGCTCCGGCGCACGTGCCACGGTGGCGCCGAATGCCACAGCGATCGCCTGGTGACCCAGGCAGACGCCCAGGATCGGCAGCCGGCCGGCGTGCGCCCGGACCAGGTCTACGCAGATGCCGGCGGCCTCGGGGATCCCCGGTCCGGGGGAGAGCAGCACCCCGTCGTATCCGTCCACTTCGGACACACCGATCGCGTCGTTGCGGCGCACGTCGCAGTCGGCGCCGAGTTGATCGAGATAGGCGACCAGGTTGTAGACGAAGCTGTCGTAGTTGTCGACGACCAGGATCCGGGTCATCGACCCGCCGATCCGTTGACCGTCACCTGCCCGAAGGGCAGGCGCGGCTCGATGTAGGGGAACACGACGAAGAACAGCAGGACGGCTGCTCCAACGACCAGGAACAGCGTTCCGATCAGCTTGCCCGGCAGCCCGCCGGGAAGCTTGCGCCAGATCCATGAATACATGGCGGTCAGCCTTTCAATGCGGCCGGCGGGCCGGCCGACTTGGGGGTGGCAGACTGCAGCACCCCGTGCACGATCAGCCGGTGTGCGGCCGAGTACCAGGGGTCGCAGGTGGTGAGCGTGATCATCCGCAGGGTCGGCACCATGCCAGGATGGTCGGGGACCGGGGCGATCACCCCGACGTCGGTCGGCTTGACCCGGGAGATCGATGTCACCCGGTAGGTCAACCACATCAGCCGGGTCTCGACCACGATGGCGTCGCCGCCCTGCATCTGATCCATCTTGAAGAAACCGTTGCCGTGGGTGGCGCGATGCCCGGCTACGGAGAAATTGCCGAGTTGGCCGGGCAGCGCCGTCTTGGGGTAGTGGCCCGGTCCGATGCGCAGATCGGCGGCGGTTACCCCCTCGACGACCACCCGCGGGGACCAGCCCTTGCCGAACCGCGGAATGCGCAGGATCGCCAGCGGCTGGCCGTTCCCGACCTCGCGAACCCCGGCGTCGGGGCCCGCTCCCCCACCGCTGTCTTTGGCCCAGTTGTGGCGCAGGTCGCCCCGCAGGTCGTTCTGCGCCCGGCCGGTGGCGATGCCGGTGCCGAACAGCTCATAGGCGGTGAAAAGCAGGATGACCAGCCCGGCGGTGATGAACAGCTGGCCGAGCCCGCGGAGGAATGTCCGCACTAGCGACCGGGCCGGGCATATGCCAGCGAAAGCGAGCCGTCGAACGCTGGCACCGTCACCTCACTCTTCGAATCGACCTGGTAACCCAGATGGTACGCCGCGACGTACTGCCGGAAGAGTGTGACGCCGGGCTCCCGGTCCAGCGCTGCCCGCATGCCGGCAACGTCGCCGATGGCAGCGATCACGAACGGCGGTGAATAGACGCGGCCCTGCAACAGAAGCGTGTTGCCCACGCAGCGCACCGCGCTGGTGGATACGACCCGCTGGCCCATGATGCTCATCGCCTCCGCGCCGCCGGCCCACAGCGCGTTGACCACCGCCTGAACGTCTTGCTGGTGCACGACCACGTCATCGGGACCCGCCCCGGCCGGCAGCGATCCGTCGGCCGCCCGCGGGGCGTCGTCGAGGCGGACCACCAGCCCCGGCCCGCGCAGCGCCTGTAGGCCGGCGGCGGGGCGTAGCGCATCGGCCCGATGGGTGGCCGCCGCGACGCCGGCATTCCCGCGGGCCGCCTGCGCGGTCGCGCGGTCGAGCTCCCGGCGCAACACCCGCAGGCGCGCATCGAGGCCACGCACGCTGTCGTTGCCTTCGGCGATCAGTTGCTCGAGCTGCACCCGCCGGCCGGCCCGCAGGTCGGTCCCCCTGGAGGTCGCCGCGGCCGTGGAGAACAGCATGCCGGCGGCCAGCGCGATGCACGGCACCAGGAGCCGCCACGGGCCGGGCAACCTGCGCACTGCGTCCCTCCTGCCATCCGCTGTTCCTCGGCTGACTACGCTAAACCTGACCACCACCCCAGGAGCGCAGGTGCCCAAGTCCCGCGTACGCAAGAAGACCGTCTACGAGGCGCCGGCCGACGTCCGCCCCCGCCCCACGCGCAAGCGCGGGCCGAGCCCGCGGTGGGTGCCGATCGCGTCCATCGTGCTGATGGTCCTCGGCGTGGCCTGGCTGGTCGTCTACTACCTGTCCCAGGCCAAGTACCCGGTAGGCGACATCGGCGCGTGGAACCTCGCGGTCGGTTTCGGGATGCTGGTCACCGCCCTCGGGCTGCTCACTCAGTGGCGATAATCACAACTGTGTAACCCGTCCCCAGGGCTTATCCACACTGTGGATGGCTGCGCAGCTCAGCGTCGGTCGTCGGAAACCGTGTGCGAGGCTGGCCGGATGAAGTGGTCGGTGCCGGGCCGGGTCGCCGCGGTCGAGGCGGCCGCCGCCGCGCTCTTTGCCGGCGCGGCGGTGCTCGCCGGCGAGCCGGTCGGTCGCTGGGTCGGGGGCCTGGCCGCAGTGACCGTAGCGGGGGTCGCTCTTCGCGACGTCCTGGCGAGCACCAGGCTGGCCGCCGACGGCGAGGGTCTGACGGTGATCCGCGGCTTCGCCGGCCGGCGGCAGATCCCCTGGACCGAGGTGGAGGCGATCCGGGTCGACCAGCGCAGCCGGCTCGGCCTGTCCTCCCGGCTGCTCGAGGTGGACACCGGCGAGACGGTGCACCTGTTCTCCGGCCGGGAGCTCGGCGCGGATCCCGCCGACGTCGCGGCCGCGCTGCACACGTTCAGCCGGTGAGTTGGCTGGTGCGCAGCGCGATCACCAAGCAGAGCAGCACGACGATGACGACGGTCCCGGCCACCTGGACCACGGTCCGGCTGGCGCGCGGCGCGTATGCCAGCACGGCCGCCACGGCCGCCCCGGTGACCAGGCCGCCGATATGCGCCTGCCAGCCGATGTTGGGGATGATGAATCCCAGCGCGAGGTTGATGGCGACCAGGGCGAGGATCCCCCCGGTGCGCAGACCGATCTTGCGTGCGGTCACGAAGTAGGCGCCGAACAGGCCGAAGACCGCACCCGACGCGCCGGCCGAGAGTTGGCGTGGGTCGGTGATCAGATACGCCAGCGCGCTGCCGCCGAGGGCGGACACGAAGTAGAGCGCGAGAAAGCGCACCCGGCCGTACAGCCGTTCCAGCTCCTGCCCGAACAGCCACAGCGCGTACATGTTGAAGGCGATGTGCAGGAAGCCGAAGTGCAGGAACGCCGCGGTGAACAACCGGTAGTACTCGCCCTGCGCAACTGCATTCCCGATCAGCCCGAAACGCAGATGCAGGCTGGAGATACCGCTGCCGGCTGCGGCCGCGGTCGAACCGGCGGCGCCGAGAAGGAACACCAGAGCGTTGACGGCGATCAGGGCCACCGTTGCGACGTTCGTGGTCGTCGCGGCACGGCCGCCGAAGGCCGTACGGACGGGCCGCACCGACCGGGCTCCGGCTCGTACACACTCAGGGCATTGGAAGCCGACTGACGCCTCCCGCATGCAGTCCGGGCAGATCGGCCGGTCGCAACGGACGCAGCGGATGTAGGTCTGCCGGTCGGAATGCCGGTAGCAGACCGGAACGGCCGCCTGCTCGCCTGGCGGGCTGACTTCCTGCGTCACGAGGCAGTCAGCTCTCGGAGCGCTCGACGTCGATCGAGGAGATCGCGATGTCCTGGGTGGGTCGGTCGCCGCGACCGGTCGGCGAGGCGGCGATCTGGTCGACGATCTCGCGACTGGCGTCGTCGGCCACCTCGCCGAAGATGGTGTGCTTTCCGGTGAGCCAGGCGGTCGGCGCGACCGTGATGAAGAACTGCGAGCCGTTGGTCCGCGGGCCGGAGTTGGCCATGCCGAGCAGGTAAGGGCGGTCGAAGTGAAGGTCCGGGTGGATCTCGTCGGCGAACTGGTAGCCCGGGCCGCCGGTGCCGGTGCCCAGTGGATCGCCGCCCTGGATCATGAATCCACTGATCACCCGGTGAAAGACCGTTCCGTCGTAGAGGGGCTTGGTCTGCTTGCCGTGGGTACGCGGGTCGGTCCACTCCTGGGTGCCTTCGGCCAGCCCGACGAAGTTCCGTACGGTCTTGGGTGCCTGGTCCGGGAACAGCCGGACCTTGATCGGTCCGGCAGTGGTGTTCAGCGTCGCGTGGAGCTCGGTCGGCACGCGCCAACTCCTTCGATAGATCCGGGTTGTGTGCAGCCATAGTCCCACGCGATTCGCCGTGAGCGGGGTGGGGCAGGATGTCATCCGACAGTCCGACCTCAAGCCGCGGAGGTTCCCGTGTTCCGCAAGCGCAAGACGACCGTGCTCGACCGCCTGCCCACCGACGAGATCGCCAGCGGCGCTGCGGCGCTGCGCGACCGCGCCGCCGATGCGGCCGAGGCGCTGGCGCCCAAGGTCGAGGCCGCCCGCGACGCGC
>JALZAK010000047.1 GCA_030948385.1 Actinomycetota bacterium | reverse complement strand
TGGCGCAGGCGGAACACCTGAACATCGCCGCCCTCGGAGTGCAGTCCACGCCCTACCACATCGCGCCGGACGGCGCGGCGTACGTCTCCACGGCGGCGCTTCGGCAACTAGCCGTCAAGGGCGTCCTTGCGCCGGCGACCCTGTTCCCGTTCGGCGGCCCCGGCCAGCCGCTGGGCAGCGGCCAGAAGCCGGTCACCCACCTCGACGTTCCGGCGACCGGCAGCCCGGTGTTTGCCTGGAGCTTCGACTCGGTCCATCACCGCTGGCTGGGCACGATCGGGGGCCTGCACGTGAGTGCGACCAGCGTCGTCGTCCTCGAGACACCCTTCAAGACGGTGAACGCGCACTTCCCGCAGGGGCCCATCTTGAACAGTGCTCAGGTCTTTGGCAACGGGACCGCCTATGTCGTATCCGGGTCGGCGGGAGCGGCCGGCCACTGGGCCAAATCCGGACCCCTGAAGCTGACCGACGTCTTCGCGGTCGACAATTTCGGGATGCGGCTGACGCCGGGCCCGGTCTGGGTGATCATCGCGCCGACCGGCAGCAACTGGGCCAGCCGGTGACGCTGCCCGACCAGTCGGTGACCGATCCGGCGAGTCGGCCGGTGTTCGGTCTCGCCGGCCTGCTGTGGCCGGCGCCGGCGCGGATCCGGATCGGGCGAGATCTCGAGCCCGGGTGGACCTCGGTGGCCGAGTACCTACCGGTGCCCAGTGCGACGGACCCGAGGCTGCTGCTGCCGCGCCGTCCCCGGCGGGCGGCGGCAGCCGCGCTGCGGCATCAGACCGCCGGCTCACGGCAGGCCCGGCTGCGCCGCGGCGCCGGGGCCCTCGGGGTGGCCGCCGGCCTGGCGGAGCTGAGCCGCCGGCCACTGATACAAGTTCAGGCGACGGGCCAGGTCGAGACCATCGAGGCCTACCTGGCCGGGCGGCTCGGCGAGCAGGTCGTGCTCAGCCTGCACCTGGGCAAGCCGCGGGCCAACCGCAAGCCGGTCGTGCAGATCCTCACCCCGTCCGGCCGCGCGCTGGGGTTCGCCAAGATCGGCGTCGACCGGCTGACGAACGACCTGGTCCGGACCGAAGCGCTCGCGCTCGGCCAGCTTGCCCGGGCGCCACGCCGGCACTTCGGCGTCGCCGCCATCCTGGCGACCGGCAGCTGGAATGATCTCGAGGTGCTGGTGACGGAGGCGCTGCCGGTCTGGCGGTCCGGCCGCGTACCTTCTGCCGGCGAGCTGACTGCCGCCGCGCGCGAGATCGCCGGCCTGGTCGCGCCGGTCGCGCTGACCGTGCCGGAGTGGCTTCGCGCCAGCGGGCTGCTGGATCGGTTGGCCGGACTGCCGGACAGCCCCGGCGCGACCGCAGTTCGCCAGGCGGTTGACGCTTTGGTCGATCGAGCTGATGAGACCCGGCTCGAGTGCGGCGCCTGGCACGGTGATTGGACCCCGTGGAACACGGCCGTCGCAGGGTCGCGACTCCTGGTCTGGGACTGGGAGCGCTTCGCCGCGCCCGCCCCGCTGGGCTTCGACGCGCTGCACCATGCCCTGCAGCAAGCACTGGTGCCGCAGCGGCGGAACCCCCGGCTGGCGGTTGCCGAGTTGGCCGCCGGCGCCTCGGCGCTGCTCGCCCCCTACGACGTCGGGCCGACTGTCGCGCCGCTGGTCACCATCGGCTACCTCGCCGAGCTTGCGGTGCGCTACCTGCGCGACGGCCAGGAGGCCGCCGGCGCCCGGCTCGGCCGGGTCGGGGAGTGGCTGGTGCCCGAACTGCGCAGGCTGACGCAGCAGCCATGACGCAGCGAGAGCGGCCACCGGGCAGGCGACGGGACACCGGACTGCTGGACAGCAGCCGGGTGCCGCCGCGGCTGAAGCCGGCGATCCTGCGGGCCTCCCGCGCCGTCGGCCGGGTGACCAGCCGGGCCCGCATGCTGCCGGCTTTCCTCATCGTCGGGGCCCAGCGGTGCGGCACGACCTCGATGTACCGCACGCTCGCCCAGCACCCCGGCGTGTTCAAACCCGTGCGGCAGAAGGGGGTGCATTACTTCGACACCGACTACCAACGCGGGCTGGGGTGGTACCGCGCCCACTTCACCCTCGAGCACACGGCCCGGTCGGTCCAGGCCCGGATCGGCGTGCGGCCGCTGTCGTTCGAATCCAGCCCGTACTACATGTTCCACCCACTCGCGGCCCAGCGGATCGCCCAGGACCTCCCCCAGGCCCGGCTGCTGGTGCTCCTACGGGATCCGGTCGAACGGGCCTACTCGGCGTACGAACACGAACGCGCCCGCGGGTACGAGACGGAGCCCTTCGAGGCTGCCCTGGATCTGGAGCAGGCCCGGCTGCGCGGCGAGGTCGAGCGGATGGCCATGGACCCGACGTACTACAGCTACTGCCACCAGCACAATGCCTACGTTGCCCGCGGTGAGTACATCGACCAGCTCGACCGGCTGGAGCGGGTAGTCGGACGGGAGCGCATCCACGTCATCGACAGCCACGACTTCTTCGAGCGGCCCGAGACGGTGTACCCCGCGGTCCTGGAGTTTCTCGGCCTGCCTGCTCTGGGCGAGGTGGTGTTCGAGCGGCACAACGCCCGACCCCGAGCACCGATGGCGGAGCGGATCCGGGCTCGGCTGGACGAGCACTTCGCGCCCTTTGACGAGCGCCTGCACGAGTGGCTGGGCGCCGCCCCGTCCTGGCGCAGATGATGGCCGGAGCCGACGCCGGCCGGTCCGAACTGGCGGCGGCGCAGCAGGCCGACTTCACCCGACTGGCCCGCGGCGGCGCGCTGAACCTGGTGGGGGCGCTCGTCTCCAGCGCGGTGAACATCCTGCTTGTCATCGCCGTTACCCAGCAGCTCAGCAAGACCCGGGCCGGGGTGTTCTTCGCCGCCACCTCGGTTTTCCTCATCGTCGCGACGGTGGCCAAGCTCGGCGCGAACACGGGTCTGGTCTACTTCGTCAGCCGGCTGCGCGCGCTGGGCCGGCCGGACCTGGTCGGCGCCCGCCTGCGGAGCGCGCTGCCGGCGGTGGCCGCGGCGGCGGTTCTCCTCGGTGCCCTGTTGTGGGTGTTTGCCGGTGCGATCGGGGATGTGGTCATCCGCGGCCACTCCGGGGCAGCGGCCACCTACATCCGGATCCTGGCCGTCTTCCTGCCGACCGCGGCGCTGGCCGATGTAAGCCTGGCCGCGACCCGCGGATTCCGGCGGATGCAGCCCACCGTCGCGCTGGACCTGGTGGCCCGACCGGCCCTGCAACTCGGCCTCACGGTGGTCGTGCTGGCCGTGCATGCTCCGCTGGCCTGGCTGGCGGTTGCCTGGGCCGCGCCGTACTTGCCCGAGATGGTGGCCGGACTGCTCTGGCTGCAGGCGGTGCGCCGGCGGGACCGCAGCACCGCGACATCGACGTCGGGCGCCGGCCTGGGTACCGCGGATTTCTGGAGGTTCACCGGACCGCGCGCCGTAACCAGTATCGTGCACCTGGCCCTCCAGCGGCTGGACATCGTGCTGGTGGCAGCATTGCGCGGGCCGGCGGAGGCAGCTCTGTACACCGCTGCCACCCGGTTCCTGGTGGTCGGCCAGCTAGGCAGCCAGGCCATCTCGACCGTCGTCCAGCCTCGGCTGGCGGAGTTGCTGGCGGTCCGCGACCTCGCCGGCGCCAAGGCGGTCTACCAGGTCGCCACCGGGTGGCTGGTGCTGGTCACCTGGCCGCTCTACCTGCTGGCCCTGGTGTTCTCCACCAAGCTGCTCGGGCTGTTCGGCCGGGGGTACGCCGCCGGCTCGCGGGTCATCGTGCTGCTGGCCGTGGCGATGCTGGTCGCCACCATGTGCGGCATGGTCGACGTCGTCCTGAACATGTCCGGCCGGACCACCTGGACGCTCGTCAACAGCGTGCTCGCGCTGGGCATCATGGTGGGGCTCGACCTGGTACTGATCCCGCGGTATGGCATCGTCGGCGCGGCCGTCGGGTGGGCGGCCTCGATCATCGCGAACAACCTGGTGCCGCTCGGTCAGGTGGTCGCCTGGCTGCGGCTGCATCCATTCGGCGCCGGCACATGGCGGGCGGCCGTCCTGGCCAGCGGGTGCTTCGGCGCGTTGCCACTGGGTGTCCGGTGGCTCGCCGGCGCGACACCGGCAGCACTCGCACTCGCCGTGCTGCTGGGCATCG
>JALZAK010000173.1 GCA_030948385.1 Actinomycetota bacterium | reverse complement strand
TCGACAATGTCGCGGACCAGCCGGCGCACCGGACCGCGGTCGCGCGGCAGGACGTAGCGGTCGTCGCCCTCTCGGATACCCACGCGCGCCTTGGACTGGCGCTCGCGGGACTTCTCCTTGAGCCGCGCGTACGCCTCCTTGCGCGAAGTGGGTGGAGGGGGCGGGGGAGCGGCCCGCTGCCGCTTCGGTGTCGGACGGCCCTTGCCGCCCGGCTTCCCGTCCGCTACGGCGGGAGCGGTGGCGGCCGGCGTCTTGCTTCGGCGGAGCAGTCTCACCACCGCATCGTGTCACGCGGCAGACTGGGCAGGTGCGCGTCGTCGTCGCCCCGGACGATTTCGGGGGAACGCTGCCCGCAGCCGAGGCGGCAACGGCTATCGGGGCCGGTTGGCAACGCGGCGCACCAAGGGACGAGGTGGCGCTGCGCCCGCTCTCCGACGGTGGCCCGGGGTTTCTCGACGTGCTGCGTACCGCACTGGACGCGACCAGCGTCGCCGTCCGGCTGACCGATCCGCTCGGCCGCGAGGTCGACGGCGAAGTCCTGCTCTGCGATTCCGTCGGCTACGTCGAGTCGGCCCAGGCGTGCGGCCTGCACCTTCTCGACAAGGGCGAGCGCGACCCCAAGATCACCACGTCGTACGGGCTGGGCCTGCTGCTGACCGCGGCGGTCGAGGCGGGCGCCCGCACGGTGGTCGTCGGCCTCGGCGGTTCGGCCACCAACGACGGCGGCGCCGGCATGCTCGCCGCACTCGGTGCGGTGCCGGTTGACGACAGCGGCCAGGCGGTTGCCTACGGCGGCGCCGGCCTGGCCTTCGTGGCGGGGGTGCAGGGTGCGGCGAGGTTGCGCGGGGCCGAGCTGATCGTGGCCACCGACGTGGACAACCCGCTGCTGGGCCCAGCCGGCGCCAGCGCGGTGTTCGGCCCGCAGAAAGGCGCCACGCCGGCCGATGTGGACCTGTTGGATCGCGCGCTGACCCGCTGGGCGGAGATCCTGCAAACCTTGCCCGGCTGCCCGCCGGACGTCGGGGACTTGCCCGGCGCCGGCGCCGCCGGCGGTTTGGGCGCGGCGCTGTTTGCCCTGGGTGGCCGGCGAGAGCCCGGGATCGCCCTGGTCCGCCGGCTGGTCGGACTCGACGCGGCGCTGGACGGCGCCGGCCTGGTCATCACCGGCGAGGGATCGTTCGACTCGCAGTCGTTGCGCGGCAAGGTGGTCAGCGGAGTTGCGTCGGCCGCCGCTGAGCGGGGGCTGCCCTGCCTGGTACTGGCCGGCCAGGTCTCCGTGGGCGCCGAGGAGATGGCCGCTGCGGGCATTACGGCGGCGTATTCCCTGGCCGAGCACGTCGAATCGGTCGCCGCCGCGCTGGCCGAGCCCGCCGCCGGCCTGGAATCCCTGGCCGAGCTACTCGCTCAGGACTGGGCTACCGGCCATCGGCGGGTACCATGAGCATCGCCACCAACCGACGAGTGGGGACCCAACCGTGACTGCACCGCAGACCACCCAGACCCAGCAGAGCGTGCTGCTGTCCGACCAGGCCGCGGCCAAGGTCAGGGCGCTGCTCGATCAGGAGGGCCGCGACGACCTGCGGCTGCGGATCGCGGTGCAGCCCGGCGGCTGCTCCGGGCTGCGCTACCAGTTGTTCTTCGACGAGCGTTCCCTCGACGGTGACCAGGTGACCGACTTCAGCGGCGTCGAGGTGGTCGTCGACCGGATGAGCGTGCCGTACCTGTCCGGGGCCACCATCGACTTCGTCGACACGATCGAGAAGCAGGGCTTCACGATCGACAACCCCAACGCGTCCGGCTCCTGCGCCTGCGGCGACTCGTTCCACTAGTCGCCGGGGGCGGCGGCTACTTGCCGGCGCCGCTCCGGCTCGGCTGCCCGGGCGGGGGGGAGTAGGCCGGTCCTGTCGGCGGTAACAGTCTCGGCAGGGAACCTAAGTAATTGGCCGCGACCGCCACGACTGCTTCGGGTTCGGCCCGGCCGGCCACGGTGAACAGCCAGGCCGGCACCAGCAGCGCACCGTCGGCGTCGCTTGCGACCATCAGCCCGGTGTGCGCGCCGGTGACCTGCTGCGGCGGTGGTTTCGCGCATCCGCCCGTCGGCTGCGCCCGGCACAGGTGCGAGTACAGCCGCGGCCGGGCCTGCAGTCGTTGGAACGCCTCGGGCGCGCTGACCAGCGGGTACGTCGCACCGCGCTGCGGTTTGCCGAGCCAGCCGTCGGCCGAGCGCACCTGCCGGGCCGGCCCGATCAGCAAGTGCGTCGCCAACGCGTGCACCTCCAGCCCGTCGACCCGGCGGGGGGCCAGCACGGCGATGCTGTCGAGG
>JALZAK010000170.1 GCA_030948385.1 Actinomycetota bacterium | reverse complement strand
GCCGGCAACGGCGGCAAAGCAAAGCCCGGCGCTGGATCTTGCCTCGAGAGCCAGAGTGCGCGAACGTCCACAAGATGAGATACGCCGACCGCAGGGCCGCAGGTCTGGCCCTGGCCGGACGTCTCCTTCACCTCGCCGGCCGCCCCGAAGTGATCGTGCTCGGACTGCCCCGCGGCGGGGTGCCGGTGGCCGCCGAGGTCGCCGGCCAGCTCGGCGCGCCGCTGGACGTGCTGGTAGTGCGCAAGCTCGGCGTGCCCTGGCATCGCGAGCTGGCGATGGGCGCCATCGCGCCGGGCGGGGTGCGGGTGCTGCAGGAGCGGGTCATCCAGCGCACCGGGATCCGCCCGTACCAGGTGGAGGCGGCGACCGAGCGCGAAGCCGCCGAACTCCTCCGGCAGCAGGAGCTCTACCGCGCCGGCCGGCCGGCCCTGGATCTCACCGACCGGGCCCCCGTCCTGGTCGACGACGGCCTGGCCACCGGTGCCTCCATGCTGGCCGCCGTGCGGGCGGTGCGGGTGCTGGGCGCCACCGAGGTGATCGCGGCGGCGCCGGTGGGAGCGACCGACACCGTCCGCAAACTCGCCGTCGAGGTCGACGAGGTGGTCGTCGACCAGGCTCCACTGAACTTCGGCGCGGTCGGCCAGTGGTACGCCGACTTCGGCCAGGTCAGCGACGCGGAAGTCCTCCGGGCATTGAGCGGGGCAGCTGAAACCGGCGGCGCCCAAGGCTAGAACGCCGGCCGCCCGGACAGCCGCCGGAACACCCGCGGCCGAACGAAGAATGCCTCGGCCTCCAACGCGGCCACCGCGATGCGCGGAAGATCACGGGCGGACGGGAAGCACACGAAGCGCGGCTCCCAGATCGGCCGGAACTTCGCGTTGAACCGGTACAGCGTCTCGATCTGCCACCAACGTGAAGCGAATATCAGCAACTTGCTCCACAGCCGGGTCACCGGGCCGGCGCCCAGCTTCTCCCCGCGCTCCAGCGTGGAGCGGAAGGCGGCGAAGTTCAGCGACACCCTTTTGACGCCGAGTGCCGGCGCGGCATTGAGCAGCTCGGAAATCAGGAACTCGTTGAGACCCGGCTCGGCGGTGCGGTCGCGGCGCATCAGATCCAATGACAAGCCGTCGTCACCCCAGGGCACGAAGTTCAGCAGAGCCCGCAACTTGCCGTCCTGTTCAGCGGTCACCACGACACAATCGGCATCAGCGGGATCCCCGAAGCGGCCCAGCGCCATGGAGAAACCGCGCTCGTTCTGCGCCCCGCGCCAGGCTTGCGCCGCCGAGCGCAGTTGATCCACCTCGGCCCTGTCGATGTCGCCTTGCCGGCGCACCCTCGCTACGTACCCGGCCCGGGAAACCCGGGAGACCATCTGCCGCACGTTGCGCATCGGCCGGCCCTGCAAGGAGAATTCGCAGACCTCGACCACCGCCTCGTCGCCCAGCTCGAAGGCGTCGAAGCCGAACCTTCGCCAGACCGTGCCGCCCTGCTCGCTGCATCCGACGACGCCCGGGGTCCACGCATGCTCGCGGGCCATCTCCAAGAACACCTCAATGGCACCCGGCCACGCCTCGGGATCACCGAGGGGATCCCCGCTGGCCAGCGCGACGCCCGTCACCACCCGGTACGGGATCGCCGCCTTGCCGCTCGGCGACCACACCACACTCTTGTCGCGGCGCAGCGCGAAATATCCCAGCGAGTCGCGGCAACCATGGCGGGCCAGCAACTCCCGGAGTTTGTCTTCCTCGACCGAGGAGAGGATCGCGCGAGGCTCGGACGGGCGGAAGATGAGATACGCGGTGGCCAGCGCGGTAAGCAGGCCGAAACCGAGCAAGGTGCCGCTGACGATGTCATCGGCTCGATGACCCCGGAAATCCAGCGGCCCGGGCACACCCACCAGGCCCAGAAGCACATGGTCCAGTCGGGCCGCGATCGATGGGCTGCCGATGAGCCGGTGCCGGTACAACGTCACCAGCAGCATTCCGCTGGCGACCCCGCTGGCGAATAGCACCAGGAAGGCCTGCAGGGCCAGCAGCCGGGTCGACGGGTCGCCCTTCGCCCGGAACTCGTTACGGGCCACCAGCAGGATCACGAGGAGCACCAAAGAGGTGACCGCCTCCTCGACGTCGAGGCCCTTGACGATGTGCAGCGCGGCCAGCGCGGCGAGGACCACCACCGAGACGCGCCAGGCTCGGCGCTTGCGCCGGCGCAGCCCGCGGGCCAGCTGCAGCAGCAGCACGCCGGCAACCGCGGTGGCTGCCGTCGCAGTCGCCGAGGCCGGCTCGGGGACGAGCCTGGACAGCTCGTGCAGTCGGTCCCGCTGGGCCGGCATCAGTGCGCTGAGCAGCGTGGCCAGTGCGTAGAGCGCAGTCAGCGCGGCCAGGAAGTTCGGCACCCGCCGGCTCTGCTCCCGCCAGCGCAGCGGCGGGCGGCGCTCGACCTGGCTGAAGGGCACGCCCCCAAGTCTCGCACTGGCGTCGTGGAGGTCCGACCGCCGCGCCCGGCTCACTCCCCGGGCAGGGACTCCCGGGCCTTCTTCGCGGCCTTGGTGGTGGAGCGCTTGGTCCGGCCAGCCGCCTTGCGGGTGCGGTAGCCCAGGGACGGCTTGCCTTCGGTGTCGACGGCGGCCAGCAACAGGCCGCCCAGCAAGCCGACGTTCTTGAGGAAGTGAATCCGCTGGTTCGCCCGCTGCTGCGGGTCGTCGAACTCCCAGAAGCGGTGCCCCGCCAGCGTCGTGGGCACCAGGCTGCCGGCGAGCGCGAGCGCCGCCAGCCGGGGCAGCCGGTTGGTGGCCAGCATCAGCCCGCCGATCACCTTGACGCCGGCGTCGATCCGGACCAGCTGCACCGGGTCCTCGGGCAGCGGGATCGGGAGCGCGCCGGCGATCTTGGTGGCCACCGGGGCAGCCTTCTTAGCCCGCTCTTCAGGATGGCGTAACACGTCGACGCCCCCCGAGATGAACATCGCGGCGAGCATCGGCCGAGCGAGCCGGCGGACCAGTGGCATCAGCGTCTCCGTTCCGGTGGCGGCGTCCAGCCGCGGTGCGGCCCCTAGCCTGTCAGTCCAGCGCGGTCACTTCCAGCTGACCATCGGCGTAGCGCCGGCGCAGCACCTTCTTGTCGAACTTGCCGACGCTGGTCTTGGGCACCGCCTCGATGAAGGCCCAGCGCTCCGGAAGTTGCCATTTTGCCACCCGCTCGCCGAGGAAATCCCGCAGCTCCCCCGCCTCGGCCGACTCGCCTTCCCGCAGCACGACGGCGGCCAGCGGCCGCTCGCCCCACTTCTCGTCCGGAACCCCCACCACCGACGCCTCGAGCACTGCCGGATGGGCCATCAGCTGGTTCTCCAGCTCCACCGACGAGATCCACTCGCCCCCTGACTTGATGACGTCTTTTGCCCGGTCGCTGATGGCGAAGAAGCCGTCCGGGGTCACCGAGCCAACGTCGCCGGTACGCAGCCAGCCCTCATGGAACTTCTCCGGGTCATCGTCGAGGTAGTACGACGCGGTCACCCATGGGCCGCGTACCTCCAACTCGCCGACCGCCTCACCGTCGTGCGGCAGCAGGCTGCCGTCCGGCCCGACCAACCGGTAGGCCACCCCGCCCAGCAGCCGGCCCTGGGTCCGGCGGTAGCGCATCTCCTGCTCCGCCGGCGTACTGCGCGGCGCGCGGGCAACGCTGGCCACCGGTGAGGTCTCGGTCATCCCCCAGGCCTGCAGGATGAGCACGCCCAGCTCGTCGAAGCCCTCCATCAGCGCTTGCGGCACAGCCGACCCTCCACATGCGACAACGCGGAGCGAGCTGAGGTCCGGGCGATCCTTCCGCGAGTACGCCAACAGGTCGTTCCAGATCGTCGGTACCGCGCCGGCAACGGTCGGTTTTTCAGTCTCGATCAGCCGGGCCAGCGGCTCGGCCTGCAGGAAGCGATCCGGCATCGCCAAGCTCGCGCCGACCAGCACCGACGCGTACGGCAGCCCCCACGCGTTGGCGTGGAACATCGGCACCACCGGCAGGCATTTGTCCCGATCGGACAGTCCGAGCATGTCCCCCATGCACACGGCCATAGAGTGCAGGTACGCCGAGCGGTGGCTGTAGACCACACCTTTCGGGTTGCCGGTGGTGCCGCTCGTGTAGCACATCGCGGCGGCCTGCCGCTCATCGACATCCGGCCAGTCGAAGACGTCGGGCTCGGCTGCCAGGAGATCGTCGTAGGAGTGGATCTGCGGGCCGGCGCCCTCGAGGGGACCGGTGTCGGCTGCTCCGACCACCAGGACATGCTGCACCGTCTTGAGTTCGGGCAACATCTTCGCCAGCACCGGCACCAGCGAGTTGTCGACCACCAGCACTTGGTCCTGAGCGTGGTTGGCGACATAGACCAACTGCTCGGGAAACAGCCGAATGTTCAGCGCGTGCAGCACCGCGCCCATCGACGGCGCAGTCAGGTAGACCTCGAGGTGCTCCTGGTTGTTCCACTGGAAGGTCGCCACCCGCTGGTCGCCGGTGATACCTAGCCGGCGCAGCGCGTGTGCCAGCCGGGCACAGCGCCGGCCGAGCTCGGCGTAGGAAATCCGCCGAGCGCCCTCGCCGGTCCAGGTCGAGACCTCGCCGGCGCCGTACGCAGTGGTGCCGTAGCGCAGCAGCGACCCGATCGACAGCGGCACGTCCTGCATGGTGCTGCGCATGGGGGGACCTTCCGGTGGGCGGGCGGCAAGCCGGTGCCCCGATCCTCACCCGCAAGCACCCGGAACGGAAGAGTGGGATGGGCCCGTCTCGTCCCCGCCCGGCGATGGGTCTGACAACCTGTCAGCGACCATGGGCCTTCAATCGCGCCGTCCGGCGCCGCGCTCCGCCGGCATCGCCGCGGCCGGTGTGGTCGGGCTGGCCGCCGGCATCACGTACAGCAGTTGGCTGGCCGCGCCCTGGCTCAACCCGCGGGTGAGCGTCCGCGCCAGCTTCGTCAGCGACCTGGGGGCGGCGGGCCAGCCACACGCGGGCGTGTTCAACTCCCTCGATGCCCTAGCCGGTATCGGGATCATCGTCCTCGCCTGGGGACTGTGGCGGCGCCTCGGCGGCGGCCGGCTTCTCGGACTGGGTTGCCTCGCGCTGGCCGGTTTCGGCGTCGGCAGCATTGCCGAAGCGATCCTGCCGCTGGACTGCGCCCCCTCCCTGAACGCGGCCTGTGCCGAGCGCGAGGCCTCTGGGCACGGCATCTCGTGGGCCGACCGCGGCCACACCATCGCCAGCGTGTACTCCATCGTGGCGGTCCTACTGAGCATGCTGTTCCTGTGCTGGGCGCTGCGGCATGCGCGCGGTTGGCGTTGGCCGGCCCGATGCTGGCTCGTCGCCGGGCCGCTGGTTTTCCTGTTGACGGCCTACGTCGGAGTGGCCGCGTTGGATCGCCAGTTGCCCGGCATCGCCGAGCGGATCTACGTCGCCGCCTTCTCGCTCTGGATCCTCACCCTGGCTGGTGCTCTGCTGCGGTCCGCCCGCCACCCCTGACGGCCCAGCCGCCCTGTATGAGCAGGACCTTGGGCTCAGTTTCCGCACGCGAGTGGGCAGGCGCCTAGCCGAACGGTGAGTTCAGATTGTGCCGCTGCATCAGGTCCGGGACCCAAGTCGGGTCGAAGAAGAGCCCGTAGGACGCGGCGAGTGTCTCGAGGGTAGCCGGGTCTGGTGGCCCGGCCTCGAACATCTCGGCGAGTTGGACGAAGAAGCGCTCAAACCCGGCGGGTGTGATGACCTCGATCATTCGCGCCTCTGTCTGGCCGGCGTTCCACATCGTGTGAAGCTCGCCGCGAGGCTTACTGATGTAGCCACCGGCCTCCAGGACCACCTCATCGGGGCCCGACCGAAACCCGATCGCGCCGGTGGTGACAATGGAGAACTCGTCCTCGCGGGTGTGCACGTGCGGCGGCACCAGGGCGCCGACTGGGAATGGGTGTTCGACGATGGCTACCTGACCGCCGGTGTGCTCGCCGCTCAGGCGGAACCCGACGCCGATGGAGCCAATGGGCCGGTCCGGTCCGTGTGGACCGGCCAGGACTGTCAGCGGCAGGGCGCGACCGCCCGTGGTCGCCTGCTCGAGGGTCGTCGCGGGCGTCGTCGAACTCATCTGGCTTCTCCCGTCACGGCGGCGCCCACTTCAGTGAACGCCTCTGTACAGTGAAATCGTTCTACGCCTATCCAACGAAGGAGTCAATGGCTTGCCAGCGCGTCACAACTCCTCCGCCGCCCGCGGTTACACGATGCGGGCGCGTCAGGAGAGCGTTGACCAGACTCGCCTGCGCATCACCGAAGCAACGATGCGCCTGCACGAGCAAGTCGGCCCCGCTGCCACCACCGTGTCCGCAATCGCCGATCTGGCCGCCGTCACCCGACTGACCGTCTATCGGCACTTTCCTGACGAGGAGTCTCTGGTCCGTGCGTGCTCTGGCCACTGGCGCGCTCTGCACCCGCGACCGGATCCCGCCAGCTGGGCGTCAATCGATGATCCCGTGCGCCGGCTGCGTACTGCGCTGTCAGACACCTATAGGTGGTCCCGCCACGCGGCGCCGATGATGACGAAGATGCATCGGGATCTCCACGCCATGCCGGAGTTCGTCAGCAAGTTTCTGACCCAAGACCAGCAGTCGCGGGTGACGATTCTGAGCCAGGGCTTCCTAGCAACGGGCAGAAGGACTCGGCGGCTCCGCGCGGCCCTGGCGCACGCGCTGGACTTTCGGACCTGGCACTCCCTGTGCGTCCATAGCGGGCTCCGCGACGACGAAGCCGTGGACCTCATGATCGCCGCCGTGTCAGCAGCGGTCCAGCCCCCGCTCCCGCACCCGGCGGTCGAGGTCGCCCGACCCCTCAGCCATAACCGAGCCGGGTGAACTGGGTTTACGCCGGACGCACCGCCTGGGCAAACGTGAACAACTGCCCGGGGTCGTAGGTCGTCTTGATCTGCTGCAGTCGCGGGTAGTTCGCCCCCCAGTAGGCCTGCGGGTAGGCAGCCAAGTCCGGATCGGCGTAGTTGAGGTAGGCCCCACCGGTGACGTACGGACGCATTCGCGTGTGAAAGTCGCGCAGCCAAGTCAGGTTGGCGTCCACTGTGGACACCGACGAGCCGGCCGCCCAACCGGCGATGTATTGCACCGAGCACAACGCTGCTCGGTGCGCAAAGGCCGTGTCAGAAACGCCCACCCGGGAGATCGCCCCGCCGAAAGCGTCGAGGGCGACACTGCCCTCCTGGACACCGTGCATCGCTTGCCGGGCCTCGATCCCGCCCAGCATGGCGGCGATGCCGGCGGAGTTCATTGGACGGCCGACGAAGTCGGACTTGGCCGCGTACGGTGGCCGGTCCAGTTGCCCTTGTGGGGTGCGGCCGGCGACGTGGCACTGCGGCACGGAGCGCTCAGCGCAGCCGGCTTCCAGCAGCATCGCCCGGCGGTAGGACAGCGTCTCGGCGAAGTTGCTGGCCGGCGCGGCCCCGACCCGGGCGATCAGCGCCGCGACGAAGTCGCGCTGCAGGCCGGCGTCCAGCGCCGCGACGCCGACGCTGACCTTCGGCGTGCTCGAGCCGGGCCGTGCTGCCAGGTGGCAGTTGGACCACACCGCGTCGGGCGCGACCGGAGCGAGCGCCTGCCAGGCGGCCAGAACCCGGGCCGCCTCGGACCAGTCCCAGCTCAGGAAGGCGACGGTCACCGAGGGCACCGGCCGGGCCCGCAGCGTGAACGACGTCACCACTCCGAAGCTGCCGCCGCCACCGCCGCGACTGGCCCAGAAGAGGTCCGGGTCGTGGTCTGCATCGCACGTGCGCAGCCGGCCGTCGGCCGTGACGATCTGGAGCGCCGTCACGCTGTCGCAGGTCAGCCCCCACGCCCGGTCGAGTACGCCGATTCCGCCGCCGAGGGCCAGGCCGGCCAGCCCCACGGTGGCGCAACTGCCGGCCGGCACCGCCAGGCCGCTCGCGGCCAGCCGGTCGTACACGTCGATCAGCTGCGCGCCGGCACCAACGGTCGCCTGACTCCCGGACACGGTGACCCCCGCCAAGGGGGACGTGTCGATCACCAGGCCGCGGCCGGTGGACCAGCCGGCGTAGCTGTGCCCCCCGGCGCGCACTGACAGCGGCACCCGGTAGCGCGCGGCGAAGGCCACGCATCGCTGCACGTCTGCAGCCGTCGCGCAGCGGGCCACCGCGGCCGGGTGCACTGCGTCGTAGCGGGGACTGAAGATCAGCCGGCCGGCGTCATAGCCTCGGCCGCCTGGCCGGAGCAGCTCACCGTCGAGCCGCAGTGATGCCCATGGAGGCGGCCCGGTCGGCGGCGCCGGCGAAGGCGAGGGCGACGACGGAGCCGGCAGTGACGGCGCCAGCGACCTGGCCCCCTTGGCGGCCGGCCGGCCTTTGGTGCACCCGGCCACCACACTGCCGGCCAGGCCGGCGCCGGCCAGCCGGAGGAAGCCGCGCCGATCGATCACTAGGCACATCCCCCGCCGGCGCCGGCCGGGGG
>JALZAK010000102.1 GCA_030948385.1 Actinomycetota bacterium | reverse complement strand
ACGTGACTTCCCGACGCCGGCGGACCCCAGGACGGTGAACAGATGGCAGGACCGCTCGGTCACCGCCCGCTCAAATGCCCGGTGCAGCAGGCCGAGCTCGCGCGAGCGACCGACCAGTGAGGAGTCGAGCCGCCGCGCGAGGCCCCGCGCGTGCGGGTCGACGGCAAGCAGCCGGTGCGCGCCGACCGGAGCCGACTTGCCCTTCACCTGCAGGTCCACAGGCTCGGTCTGGACCGCGCCCCGCACCAGCCGCATCGTTTCCGGGCCGATCAGCACCTCTCCCGGGGGGGCGTGTTGCTCGAGCCGAGCGGCGACGTTGACCGCATCGCCGGTGACCAACGTCTCCCCGACTCCGGTCACGACCTCCCCGGTGTTGACCCCGATGCGTGCGTTGAGCCCCAGAACCCCGACGGCTGACCGCATCAGCCACGCCGCCCGCACCGCGCGCAGCGCATCGTCTTCGTGCGACACCGGGACGCCGAAGACCGCCATTACCGCGTCGCCGACGAACTTCTCCACCGTGCCGCCGTGCTGCTCAAGGATCGCGCGCATCCCGTCGTAATAGCCGCGCATCATCGTGCGCAGCCGCTCCGGGTCGGTCCGGTCGCCCAGAGCCGTAGAGCCGATCAGGTCACAGAAAATGATCGTGACGACCTTGCGCACCTCACGCGCAGGCGGCACATCGTCAAGGGCGGCCGCGCAGCGCCCGCAAAAGCGGAAGCCTGCCGGATTCTCCTGGCCGCACGACCCGCACAGCACCTGCGCGAGCCTACCCGTGCCCGGCCACGCGCGTTCCGCACGTCACCGGGCCGCCCTGGGATACGTCAGGGCGCTGCTCGGGCAGTGTGGGCCCGCCGGCCCGGCAGGGTCAGTACCAGTGCCAGGTAGCCAGGAGGCTGTGGAATGCCGGGAGCCAGTGCTCGTGACTTCCATCGCCGAGTGCCCCGCCGACCGTGCCGTACCACAATGCGTACAGCACGCCGCCGTGCACGACGAAACCGTAGGTCCGATCGAAGATGCCCTCCGGGGTGGGATGCGCGGCGCGCCCCAGCACTGCCGGCGCACCGTCGAGCATGACCAGCGAGGTCGGCCCAGGCGGATACAAACCCTCGATCAGAAGTGCTGCAAGGGACTCGACGCCCGGGTGCGAGATATGCGCCGCCGCGGGCCCGCAGTCGATGACCAGCACCTGACCCTCCCACCGTCCCGCTTCCGTGCCCACCCCGCAGGTCAGCCGATCGGGCGCGAACGACATGGAATAGTCCGCCAGGGCCCGCTGATCGACCGTGCCCCACCCCGGCGGGTACGCGAAGGTGAACCGGGCATCCTGCTGACACCATCCGCCGATCGCTGGGGGGGCCCGCAACTCCGTCGGGATCGGCGCCTGCCAGGTGCGTCCATGCGTGAGATGACGGAGCCAGCCAGTCAGCTCGTCGACCGCGGCTGTCTGCACTCTGATCACCCCCCTGCCCACGACGTCGAACCAGACCCCGTGGCCGTCTCGTCCCCAACCCCGAACCATCCGGTACGGGATTTCGAGGTCGACGGCGTCGCTGCCCGGATCAACCCGCACGGTCACTCGGCCGGCAGATGGACGTGCCACCACGTGCAGGGCGAGGCTGTCATTGGTCAGGACGATCTGGCCGTACGCGGGTACGGACACTTCTCGGCCCTCAAGGCTGCCCGCCTTCGCGCGGCCGTACATGGACATGGCCGCGATCCCGACCATCGACCACGCCACGGTGGACGGGGAGCCAAGCACCATGAGCCGGCGCTGGGAGCTCGTCACGTTGTGCAGGATGTACGGAAGTTGTGTCTCGACGTGGCAGCGATAACGCATCACGGGGGCGCGCACCGCGATGGGTTCCTGCTGTGGCCACGATCCCTCGGAGTGTTGCCGCTCCGGTGCCGGTGGCGACGGTGCCGACGGGATCGCGTTCGGGTAACCGCCCCGCTCCTGCATGTTCGCGAGCATCGCAGTGAAGTCGCGTTCCCACGCATGCGCGTCAGCGGCGGGAGCTGAGGCCACGAAGTAGTGCGCTGCGCTCGGATGCGACCACCAGGCCTCGGCGAACACAAGGTCCTCGCCATCCAGGCGGCATGAGTACGTCAGGACGACACCGGCGCAGCCGCAGATCCGCAGCGATGTCGGCTGGCCTAGCGGTTCGCCGACCAGAGCACGCGCTCGCGACCACCGCACAGGGTCTTCCATGACGTAGTTGGCCACCGCGTGCCACTCGAGCCGTCGCAGTTGCACCTGCCACGACTGACCGTGGTCAGCCGGACGCTGAACCGCTGCGACGATCGTCGTCCCTCCCCGGAGCGGCGCGTCGGGCGGGATCCGCCGTTCCACCGGTAGCCAGGCGAACTGGTCAGCCGGCACATCCGACCAGCCCTCGGGAACACCGAACGTGAGAGGCGGCCAGGCCTGCTGATTCCAGCGGTCGATTCGCACCCGGTCGGCTGGTCTCGCGCCGGCGTCCGGGAGGTCCGCAATTTTGGCCGGGCTTTGCGGAGCGGCTGGTCGCTCTTGCGGCTCGTCCATTACCGGCCTCCTCCCGCCGTCGACGACCCTCAGGTACCCATGAGCAGCGCGGCGTGCAGCTGCTGATTTACCTCCAACGCGATGAGGGCCGTGGCGATCAGGGTGACGAGCAGGCCGAACCGGATCCGGACCACCAGCCACCGACCGCTCAGTCGGCCGTAGAAGGCGCGGCCGTACGCACCGGCGGTGAACGCGCCGAGCAGCAAGGCGCCGGGGTTGTACATCCAGGCCAGCCCGAGTCGACCCCGGGCCATCCAGTACACCGCGCGAGTGCCACCGCACAGCGGATCCATGATCCCCCAGAGCCGGTGCAGCGGCCCGTGCATGTTGACCGGCGGAAGCCCCAGCAGCGCCAGCGCCAACGCGCCCACCACACCGGCCGCCGCCAGCCACGCCAATGCCCGCGCACCATCTGAGTCGGCCCAGTCGACCTCGATGAGCCGGCTCGGCCCCCGGGCAGCCTGGGAACGAGTGCCGGCGAGGTGCCAGGGAAATGCCGTCACAGATCACTCCTCCGCAGCAACTCGGCAAAACTACCGCCCGGCTCAGCCCCGTTGACCGTCGACCACCCCATCGCCGGCGCGGGGGACTGAGGCTTCACACCCTGGGGCGCTGGTTCTCCGATACGTCGATGATCATCTCCTCGGGATCGACATCGCGCGTTCGCTCGGTCTCGGCGCCGTCCAGCGCGGCCAGAGCGGCCGCGATCGAACGACGCAGATCGATCTCGCTGGCCCGCGGGTCCAGGTGTGTTTCGGCCAATATGTGGCGCGCCTTCTCGATGCCCAGCCGCAGGGTCGTGACCGTCAGCGCCAAGCGGTACGTCGGGGCATCGGTGTCGAGCCCGCCGGCTCCGCCGCGTGGGGCGACGCGAGGGCGACATGTGGGGCAATAGAGAGGCGGCCGACCGGTCGTCGACTCGCTATATGCGACCACGCCGCAGAGACGACAGGTGTATCGCCGACGAGCGGATTCCTCAGTCAATGCGAATCTCCTAGCGCGAAGCCGCCCCCGAGGCTTGTGCACCTGCTGCTTTCGCAAACGTACCGAGCCTACCTGTTTGCCACGCGCATTCGTTGTAGCCGCGACGGGCTCTCCACCCGCGTCTTGACGAGCTGTTCCGCGGCCGATGCGGCGGGCGCGCATCAGTGCAATTGAATGCGCGGTCCACTGTGGACGACCTCTGAAAGCGAGAGGCTCGGTCGCGCTTGTCATCATCCGGGCTGGCTTTATTGCGCAACTTGGCGCACAGTTGTTGGTGTGAGCGATGACGTCGACCGCAAGTACTTCTGGTGCTTGAAGCACAAGCACGTCGAAGATGACGAGAATGCATGTGGCTGGGCTGATCGGCTAGGTCCGTACGACACGGAAAGCCAAGCGCAGCAAGCATTGCAGCTTGTCGCCGAACGCAACAAGAAGTTGGATGCCGAGGACGAGCGATGGGAAGGAGGGTAGTGACACGTGCGAGCGTTCACGGCGTGGCGCGTTGACGTCGTGCAGATGAGGTCTTTCATTAGTGCTACGAGCATCCCCTGAGGAGGACGCAGATGGCGGCAACAAAGAAGACTGCGAAGAAGTCGACTGCCAAGAAGTCGACTGCCAAGCGGTCAACAGCCAAGAAGTCCACTGCCAAGAAGACCACCGCGAAGCGCCCGGCGACAAGGAAGTCGACGGCGAAGAAGACCACCGCTAAGAAGACGACCGCTGCCAAGCGCAGCACGGCGGCCAAGAAGGGCGCGGCCACTCGCAAGGCCACGACGGCCAAGCGCAGCGCGGCGGCCAAGAAGGGCGCGGCGAAGCGGACCGCCAAGAAGACGTCCGCCGCCAAGAAGACCACCGCCCGCAAGACGACGACCGCCCGCAAGCCGACCACGAAGCGCGCCCCGGCGAAGCGCACCGTCAAGAAGTGATCGACCGGTAGCATCCGCCGTCATCCGACGGCGAGCAGTTCGACAGAGCAGGCAGTTGCTTCCGCAACTGCCTGCTCTGCTGTTCAACGGAGGCGTTGCGAGGCTGCGTGGGTCAGCCCCGAGGGCTCAGGCAGCGCCGGCCCCCCGGGCCGCGTCCGCGGCCTGCTTGGCCTCGAGCGCCCGCCGCCCGTCGTAGCGCAGGAACGCCGGCAAGAGCAGCGCGAGCAGTCCGGTGCCGGCGACGCAGAGGATGCCGCCCGAGACGATCGATGTCCGTATCGAAAATACGGACGCGGCCAGGCCGGCCTCGGTATTGCCCAGCAGCGGGCCGGTCGTATAGCTGACCATCTCGATTCCGGCCAGCCTGCCGCGCAGGTGGTCGGGGATGGTCTGGTTCCAGATGATCCCCCGAAACATGCCGCTGATCATGTCGGCCGCTCCGGCCAGGGCGAGGAAGAGCACAGCGAGCCAGAGGCTGCGGGCGAATCCGAAACCGACGATCGCCGCGCCCCATGCGCCGGCAGCCAGCACCACCATCAGTCCGTGGCGGTGCACATGGCTCGACCAGCCGGAGGTGAGGGTCGCGAGAATCGCGCCGGCGCTCGGTGCGGCATAGAGCATGCCCAGAACGGCCGGCCCGCCCATCCGGTCGGCAACGAAGGGGATCAGTGCCATCGGCGTCCCGAAGAACATCGCGTTGATGTCCACCAGATAGGTCCCGAGCAGTTCGGGGCGGCTACGTGCGTACCGCAGTCCCTCCATGACACTGCGGAGGCTGGGTCTGTCGGCACCCGGTGGCGGCGGGACGGCGCGCATCAGGGTCAACGCCACCAGTGAGAAGGCGAACGTCACCACGTCCACGGCGTACACCCATGGCAGGTCCACAGCAGCGATGAGCAGGCCGCCCACCGCCGGACCGGCTACCGCAGCCACGTTCATCCGCAAGGAGCCGAGAGCCGACGCTGCCGGAAGCTCGCCCGCGGTCACCAACCGCGGGATCATCGCGTCCAGGGCCGGCCGCTGGATACCGTCGAGACCTGCGAAGAGCCCACTGCACACGAACAGCACCCAGACAGCAGGGCGAGCCATCGTGGCGTTGAGCAGCAGGCCGCCGGTCACGACCGCAAGGGCCACCTCGGAGAGCAGGACAAGCCGGCGCCGGTCGACGTAGTCGGCCAGTGCGCCACCGACGAAGGCCATGATCAGGATCGGGACGAGTTCGCAGACGCCGAGCAGCCCCACGGCCAGCGGCGAACCGGTCAGGTGGGCCACCTGGTAGGGGATCGCGACGAAGGTGACCATCGACCCGAACATCGACGTCATGGAGCCCACGAAGTTCAGTCGGAAGTCCCGTGAAGTGCGCAGCGGGGACAGGTCGATGCCGGCCCGGCGGAGCAGGCGGCGCCGGCCACCCGGCGCGGGTGGCACGTGCACTCCGGGGTCGGGTGAGAGGTGTGCCGGGTCGGACGGGTCCACGATTGTCCAGCCTGCTGTTCACGTCCCTGCTGCGTCCACCGAGTTTGCCGATTCTGGAAGGATGGCCCCTCGCGTCCGTAAGGAGAATTGCATGCCGGCGCCGCTGCCCGACCCGCCCGACGTGTCGCGTCTGCTGCTCGGCATCGTCGGGGGCACCGGCCCGCAAGGACAGGGCCTGGCGGTCCGGTTCGCCACCGCCGGTCAGCGCGTCCTGCTCGGCTCCCGCGTGGCCGACCGCGCCGAGGCGGCTGCCGCCGCCGTGCGGTCACGGGTGGCAGGTGCCGACGTGGCAGGTGCGGCCAACGCTGTCGTGGCCGGCGACGCCGACCTCGTGATCATCGCGGTGCCCTGGGACGGTCATGCTGACACGATCAGGTCGTTGCGCGCGCAGCTGCGGGGCAAGGTCGTCGTGGATTGCGTCAATCCTCTGCAGTTCGACAGCCATGGCGCGTTCCCGATCGCCGTCCCGGAAGGCAGCGCGGCTCAGCAGGCGCAGGTACTTCTGCCGGACAGTCGCGTCGTCGGTGCCTTTCATCACCTCTCCGCCGTCCGGCTTGCCGATGCTGGCAGTGAACGGGTGGAGACTGACGTCTTCGTCCTTGGCGACGACCGTGCCGCGACCGACCTGGTACGGGCGCTGGCCGACCGGGTGCCTGGGCTACGCGGCATCTACGCGGGTCGCCTGCGCAACTGCGGGCAGGTGGAGGCACTGACCGCAAATCTCATCTCGATCAACCGCCGCTATCACGCACACGCAGGGCTCCGGGTTACGGACGTATGACGACGCCGATCGCGGCGCCGGTCAGGAGTAGGAGTGCTCCGCGTCCGGATACGTCCCGGCGCGCACGTCCGCGGCGAACGCCTCGACGGCTCCCGCGAGCACGCCCCGCAAGTCGGCGTACTGCTTGAGGAATTTGGGAAGCCGGCCGCTGCGCAGCCCGGCCATGTCCTGCCAGACCAGGACCTGCGCGTCGCAGTCGACGCCGGCACCGATCCCGATCGTGGGAATGCTGAGCTCGCCGGTCACCCGCTTGGCGACCTCCGCCGGTACCATCTCGAGCACCAGGGCGAAGGCGCCGGCCTGTTGCAGGCCCAACGCGTCGCGCAGCAACCGGTCGCCGCCCTCGCCGCGACCCTGCACCCGGTAGCCCCCGAGTGCGTGCACGCTCTGCGGGGTGAAGCCGATGTGTGCCATCACCGGGATGCCGGCGGAAACGATGGCCTCGACGTGCGCAACCATCCGCGCGCCACCCTCGAGCTTCACCGCCTGCGCCCCGCCCTCCTTCATGAAGCGGATCGCGGTTTCCAGGGCCTGGGTCGGCGAAACCTGATACGAGCCGAAGGGCAAGTCGGCCACTACCAGCGCCCGGCTGGTCGAACGCACGACGGCCCGCACCAGCGGCAGCAACTCGTCCACGGTCACCGACACCGTGTCGGGATAGCCGTAGACGTTGTTGGCTGCCGAGTCGCCGACGAGGAGCACCGGCACGCCGGCCTGGTCGAAGATCTCGGCCGAGTATTGGTCGTACGACGTCAGCATCGGCCATCGCTCACCGCGCTCCTTGGCCGACTGGATGGCGACCACGGTGACCCGGCGGCTCGCGGCGCCGCCGTAAAGGGAAGGCTCGGGGGACTCGGACACGGTGGTCCTCTTTTCTTCCTCCTCGGGGCGTCGCGGTGACGTCCCCGGGCTCCCCCCGATGGTCGCACGACCGCGGCATGTACAGAAAGCGGCTTAGGGGCCGCGCGGCCCGGTCAGTGCCCGGTGCCGGGCGCCGGCTCCCGCCAGCGGCTGGTGATGGGTAGCCGGCGGTCCCGGCCGAACGCCTTGAGCGAGATCTTCGGCCCCGGCGGGTACTGGCGTCGCTTGTACTCGGCCTGATCGACCAGCCGGATCACCCTCTCCACCAGGTCCGGGTCATGGCCACGGGCAATCAGTGCTGCGCGGCCCAGGTCGCGATCCACGTAATCGGCGAGCAGCGGATCGAGCAGGTCATAGGCCGGGAGGCGATCGCTGTCCAACTGTCCCGGTGCCAGCTCGGCCGAGGGAGCCTTGTCGATCGAACTCTGCGGGATCGGCGCCGGCTCGCCGGCCTTGTCCGCCACCGCGTTGCGCCAGCGTGCCAGCTGCCACACCAAGGTCTTGGGCACATCCTTGATCGGCGCGAAACCGCCGGCGCTGTCGCCGTACATGGTGGAGTAACCCGTCGCCAGCTCGCTCTTGTTGCCGGTTGTCAGCACCAGGTGTCCATCCTGATTGGACAGTGCCATCAAGAGCGTGCCCCGCACCCGGGCCTGCAGATTCTCCGCCGCGAGGCCGGTCAGCCCGACGGTTGACTCGTACGCGCGGACCATCGCGTCGATGGGAATGACCCGCCAGTGCAGGCCTTGCCGGCGGGCGAGGTCCTCGGCGTCGGCGAGGGAGTGCTCCGAGGAGTAGCGCGAGGGCAGCCCGACCGTGTGCACCGCCGCCGGGCCGAGAGCGTCCCGGGCGATGGTGGCCACCACGGCCGAGTCGATCCCACCGGACAGGCCCAGCACGGCCGACCGGAACCCGTTCTTGCGCACGTAGTCGCGGGTGCCGGTCACGAGCGCCGCCCACACCTCCGCCTCGTCGCCCAGTGGTTCGGCGACTGGCGGAGCGCCGGCCGGGAAATCCGGGAGGACGCCCGCGGAAACCACCGCGCGCGTCACGGTGAAAGCGTCCACCGGCCCGGTCAGGTCGCTTCCGGCCGCGGGGAGGTCGAGGTCGACGACGAGGAGTGTCTCGTCGAACTGCGGGGCGCGGGCGATCAGCCCGCCATCGGCGCCCACGACCATCGAGTCGCCGTCGAAAACCAACTCGTCCTGCCCGCCGACCATGTTGACGTAGGCCACCGCGGCGCCTGCCTCCCGCGCCCGGCGCGCAGCCAGCGCGAGCCGGAAGTCGTCCTTGTTGCGTTCATAGGGCGAGCCGTTGATGTTCACCAGAAGGCCGACCTCGGCGGCTGCGGCCACCGCGAACGGGCCGCCGTCGACCCACATGTCCTCGCAGATGGTCAGCGCCACGTCCACCCCGTGCAACCGGACCACGACGAACTGGTCGCCGGCGCGGAAGTAGCGATCCTCGTCGAACACCCCGTAATTGGGCAGGTGGTGCTTGAAGTACCGGGCCACGACGCGGCCACCGTGCAGGAGGGCGGCCGCATTGCGCGGGCCGCCGTCGGTGTCGAGGTAGCCGACCACGACTGCCAGCTCGCCCAGGTCGATGTCGGCCAGCCGAGTCGCCAGCCGGGCGACGCGCTCCACGCTGGCCCGTCCGAACGACTCGCGCAGCACCAGATCCTCGGCCGGGTAGCCGGTCAGTGACATCTCCGGGAAGGCGACCAGGTGGGCGCCGGCCTGCGCGGCCCGTCCGGCCCACTCCAGCACCACGTCGGCGTTGCCGGCCAGGTCGCCGACGGTCACGTCGACTTGGGCGAGGGCTACCCGCAACTGGGCCACCCGTCCATTCTCCCGGAACCCGCGCCGGCGCAACACGGCGGTAACGAGAGGCTCGTAGGCTGGCCACCATGGACCGGCAGCAGGAGTTCGTCCTCCGTACTCTCGAAGAACGCGATATCCGGTTCGTCCGGCTGTGGTTCACCGACGTCCTCGGCACGCTGAAGTCGGTGGCCGTCGCCCCCGCCGAGCTCGAGTCGGCCTTCGAGGAAGGCATCGGCTTCGACGGCTCGGCTATCGAGGGCTTCGCCCGGATCTACGAGAGCGACATGCTCGCGGTGCCCGATCCCGCCACCTTCCAGGTGATGCCGTGGGAGGGCGGCTCGGAGCCCGATGCCGCCCGGATGTTCTGCGACATCCGGATGCCCGACGGGTCACCGTCGTGGGCCGACCCGCGGCATGTGCTGCGCCGGACGCTGAGCCGGGCCGCAGAGAAGGGCCTGTCGTTCTACACCCATCCCGAAATCGAGTTCTTCCTGCTGACCGAGCGACGTACCGACGGCGGGCGACCGGAGCCGGTCGACAAGGGCGGCTATTTCGACCTCACCACGCACGATGTGGCCCACGACTTCCGCCGCGACGCGGTGACAGCGCTGGAACTGATGGGCATCTCGGTGGAGTTCAGCCACCACGAGGTGGCCCCCGGCCAGCAGGAGATCGACCTGCGCTACGCCGACGCGCTGACCACCGCCGACAACGTGATGACCTTTCGGCACGTGATCAAAGAGGTGGCGCTGCGAGCCGGCGTCTACGCCACCTTCATGCCCAAGCCGTTCACTGACCAGCCGGGGTCGGGGATGCACACCCACCTGTCGCTGTTCGAAGGCGACCGCAACGCCTTCCACGATCCGTCGGACCCGCTCCAGCTTTCCGCCACCGCCAAGGCGTTCATCGCCGGCATCCTCGAGCACGCCCGCGAGTTCACCGCCGTCACCAACCAGTGGGTGAACTCCTACAAGCGGCTGATCGCCGGCGGCGAGGCGCCGACGTACGTCTGCTGGGGGCACAACAACCGCTCGGCCCTGGTCCGGGTGCCGATGTACAAGCCGGGCAAGGCCAACTCCACCCGGGTGGAGATCCGGTCGCTGGACTCGGCCTGCAACCCCTACCTTGCCTTCTCGCTCCTGCTGGCGGCCGGCCTGCGCGGGGTGGAGAAGGGGTACGAGTTGCCGCCGGGCGCCGAGGACGACGTGTGGGGGCTCAGCGACGGTGAGCGGCGGGCGATGGGCTACCAAGACCTGCCGCACAATCTCTCCGACGCACTGCGGGCGATGGAGTCCTCGGAGCTGGTCGCCGAGACGCTCGGCGAGCATGTGTTCGACTTCTTCCTGCGCAACAAGCGGGCCGAATGGACCGACTACCGCCGGGTGGTCACGCCGTATGAGTTGAACCGCTACCTGCCGATGCTCTAGGCCCTGCCGGCCCGCCGGTAGCCTCGCTGACATGGGCTCGCCACGGATCCTCGTCCTGCAGCACACCGAATCCGAGGGTGCCGGGCGGCTGGGGGAGTGGCTGACCGAGGCGGGGCTGGTGCTCGAGCCGCTCCGCCCGTACGCCGGCGACGAGCTGCCGACGACCCTCGACGGTTATGGCGGGCTGCTGGTGCTCGGTGGCCCGCAGGCGGCCTATGCCGGCGGGAATGGCGCCCATGACGCCGAGTGGCTACCGGCCACCAAGGCCCTGCTCCGGCACGCCGTGGGCCGCGGCACGCCGACGCTGGCCATCTGCCTGGGTGCCCAGTTGCTCGCCGAGGCGTGCGGGGGCCGGGTCCGTCAGGGCGTGAAGGGCCCGGAGATCGGCGCCCGGCTGGTGGCCCGGCGGGACGTGGCCGCGCAGGACGAGCTGTTCGGGTTGGTGCCCTTTACCCCCGACGTCATCCAGTGGCACGACGACGAAATCGTCGATCTGCCGCCGGGTGCGGTGCTGCTGGCAAGCAGCCCGATGTATGTCAATCAGGCGTTCCGGGTGGGGGAGCGGGCTTGGGGCCTGCAGTTCCACATCGAGACCACGCCCGAGCAGGTCACCGAGTGGGCGGCGGAGCGCCGGGAGCGGATGACCGCACTCGGCTTGGACGTGGATGGGTCGCTGCGCGGTGCGGTGGCGGTCCATCCGGACCTGGTGGAGGTCTGGCGCCCGGTGGCGCTGCGGTTCGCCGCCCTGGTGCTCGATCCGCCGTGCCCCTGACCGGCTGGGCACCGTTCGCCCGGCTGGGATTCGCCGACGCGGCTCGCGCCCAGCGGTTGCTCGGACCGGACGGCCTCGGCATCCGCGCTGCCGGCGACGGGCTGCCGGCGCGGGCCGGGGACCGCGACCTGGTCGAGGCGCTGGCCACCGCGGCCGATCCCGACCTCGCCCTGCTCACCCTCACCAGGCTGGTCGAGGCCCAGTCGACGCCGGCCGAACTGCTCGACCGGCTGCGCACCAGCCCCGGGCTGCGAGCCGGCTTGATCGCGGTGCTCGGGGCGAGCGCCGCCCTGGGCGACCACCTGATCGCCCACCCGGACGACTGGCGGCGCCTCGACGAGGAGGGGGGGCGAACGGCAGGGCCGGCTGGTGCCGGCGAGCTACTCGGCCCCATTGGCGCCGCCGGCGACACCGTCGCCGCGGTGGCCGATCTGCGCACCGCCTACCGGCGCAGCCTGCTCACCCTCGCCGCCCGGGACCTGTGCGGCCTGCTCGACCTGGAGGCGGTCGCCGCGGAGTTGTCCGACCTGGCCGCGGCCACACTGTCGGCCGGCCTCGTTATCGCCGAGGCCGCGCTGCCCAAGTCCGCGGCGCCATGCCGGCTGGCAGTGATCGCGATGGGCAAGTGCGGCGGTCGTGAGCTGAACTATGTGTCCGATGTGGACGTTGTGTTTGTCGCCGAGCCGGTGGGATCCGATGACCCGGCGCCGGCACTGCGCAGCGCCGCGGCCCTGGCCGCGCACCTGATCCGGATCTGCGGCCAGGTCGCCTGGCCGGTGGACGCAGCCCTACGCCCGGAGGGCAAGAACGGCCCCCTGGTCCGCACGCTGGACAGCCACGCTGCCTACTACGAGCGATGGGCCCGCACCTGGGAGTTCCAGGCGCTGCTCAAGGCACGCCCGGTGGCCGGCGATGCAGACCTGGGCCGGAGCTACGTGGAGCGGATCGCGCCGCTGGTGTGGCGGGCGGCCGACCGGGAGAACTTCGTCGACGACGTGCAGGCGATGCGCCGGCGGGTGGAGGCCAGCTTGCCCGCCGGCGAGGCCGCTCGCGAGCTGAAGCTGGGCCCCGGCGGCCTGCGCGACGTGGAGTTCGCGGTACAGCTGCTGCAACTCGTGCACGGTCGGGCCGATGAGAGCCTGCGTAGCGGCACAACGCTGGTGGCCCTGGGCTCGCTCGCAGCCGGCGGCTACGTCGGTCGAGCGGACGCGGCAACCCTCGCGGCGATGTACCGCTGGCTGCGTACCGTCGAGCACCGGCTGCAACTGCAACGGCTGCGCCGCACGCACAGGATACCCACCGGGCCGACCGAGCTGCGCTGGCTGGCCCGCTCGCTGGGATACCACGGTGACCGCCGCGGGGGAGCCGTGACCGCCTTCGAGGCCGACCGGGCCAAGCACACCCGCGAGGTCCGTCGGCTGCACGAGAAGCTCTTCTACCGCCCGCTGCTGCACTCGGTGGCGCGGGTGCCCGGTGACGAGCTGCGGCTGCCACCGGCGGCGGCGGTGGCGCGGCTGGAGGTGCTCGGCTTTGCCGATCCGGTCGGCGCGATCCGGCACCTGGAGGCGCTGACCGCCGGCGTGGGTCGGTCGGCTGCGATCCAGCGTGCCCTGCTGCCGGCGATGCTGGCAGCGTTCGCCGATGCAGCCGACCCCGACGCCGGCCTGCTGGCGTACCGGCAGGTGTCGGAGGCGCTCGGACGCAGCCCGTGGTACCTGCGCTCGCTGCGCGACGAGGGACTGGTTGCCGAACGGCTGGCGATGCTGCTCGGCTCCAGCCGGTATGTCGCCGATCTGCTGGCCCGGGCACCGGAGGCGTTGCGGATGCTGGCCTCCGACGATGAGCTGGCTCCGAGGTCGCCGGAGGGGCTGCGCGGGTCGATGATCGCCGCCGCCCAGCGCAGCTCCGATCGCGAGACCGCGGTGGTCACCGCACGTGGCCTGCGCCGGCACGAGCTGCTGCGGATCGCCTGCGCCGACCTGCTCGGCAGGCTCAACATCGCCACCGTGGGCGCGGCCCTGTCCGACGTCACCGAGGCAACGCTGGCGGCGGCTTTGGAGACGGCCCACGCCGAGGTCCGCGACCGCCGCGGTGCCGATCTCCCGATGCGTATGTGCGTCATCGCGATGGGGCGACTTGGCGGGGCGGAGGTGGGCTACGGCTCCGACGCCGACGTGTTGTTCGTGTTCGAGCCGCTCCGGAGGGTCGGCGAGGCCGATGCGGCGCCGAGCGCACACGAGGTCGCCGAAGAGATGCGCCGGCTGCTGTCGGTGCCCGCGGCCGATCCGCCACTCGGCGTGGACGCCGGGTTGCGCCCGGAGGGGCGGCAAGGCTCGCTGGTCCGCAGCCTGGACTCCTACGCTGCCTATTACCAGCGCTGGGCCTCGGTCTGGGAGGCGCAGGCGCTACTGCGGGCCCGTCCGGTCGCTGGCGACGAAGGGGTCGGCGACCGGTTCCTCCGCGTCATCGACCCGCACCGCTATCCCACCGGAGGCCTGTCCAGCAAGGACGTGACGGAGATCCGCCGGATAAAGGCACGGGTGGACGCGGAGCGGCTGCCACGCGGAGCGGACCCGGCCACCCACGTCAAGCTCGGTCGGGGTGGCCTGGCCGATGTCGAGTGGACGGTCCAGCTGCTCCAACTGCAGCATGCGCATCGGCTGCCCGGCCTCCGGACGACGGGCACCCTGTCCGCGGTGCGGGCGGCGGAAACGGGTGGGTTGCTCGCCGCGCCCGACGCGGACGCGCTGGAGGCGGCCTGGCGGCTGGCGTCGCGAGTCCGGAACGCGATCATGCTGGTCCGCGGGCGACCGGCGGACTCGCTGCCTCGACGCGGCCGCGAGTTGGTCGGGGTGGCGCGGGCGGTCGGTTACCCTGCCGGAGACACGTCGGGCCGATTCGTCGAGGAATACCTCCGCACCACGCGGCGAGCGCGAGCGGTGGTCGAGAGGGTGTTCTACGCGTGAGCGCGGCGGACTGACCCGACATGCTGCAGCGCATGCCGCCCTCGTATCGGCGCACCGTCCCGGTGGCCATGGCCGTCTCCTTGGTGCTCACGGTTGGTTTCCTCTTCCTTCCGCTGGCCGGCACCGACCTGTCCGCGCAGGTTGCCCGCGGGCACTTCGTTCAGGAGTACGGCACCATGCCGGTGGACTTTCGCTGGTACGGGGGAATCTTCCCGTTCGGCTACAGCTTGCTTACCGGCCCGCTCAACGCGTTGATCGGTGCGCGTGGGGTCGGCGCGGTCGGTTCGGTCCTCGGGGCAACCGCCTTCGCATTCCTGCTGGCGCGTACCCGGGTCCGCCGGCCGTTGCTCGGCGCGATACTCGGCGCGATCTGCCTGGTGTTCAACCTGGTGAGCGGGCGGACCACGTTCGCCCTGGGAATCGCGTTCGGGCTCATCGCGCTGTGCGTAGTCACCCTCGACGAGCTCGACGTACGGCTGCGCGTCGGGCTGATCGCGCTGACCGGCGCCCTCAGTACGGCCGCCAGCCCGGTGGCCGGCCTGTTCACCGGAATCGCTGGCGCGGCCCTGCTGCTCACCGGCCGGCGCCGGGACGGCTTGGTCTTGGGCGTGGGTGCGGGGATCCCCATGGTCGTGAGCACACTGATGTTTCACGACGGGGGGATCCAGCCCTTCGACGTGGAGTCGGCCAAGCTGGTTATCGCGCTGTCCATCGCGGTGATCTTCCTGGTGCCGGCGCGCTACCCGACCGTGCGGGTGGGAGCGTTGCTGTCGGCGATCGGACTGTTCGTCGCGTACCAGGTGCCGAGCCCGATCGGCTATAACGCCGCGCGACTCGCGCTGATCTTTGCGATTCCGGTGGTAGCGGCTACCGCGAACCTCAATTGGCCCAGGCTGGCGCTCGCGCTGGCGCTGATCTTCTGGTGGCAGCCGTCGCTGGTGCTGCAAGACCTTGGCAACGCCGGCAGTCGCGCCGCGCACCGGCCGTTCTTCCAGCCGCTGATCGACGAGTTGCACAAGCTCGGGCCGGTGGGCCGGGTCGAGGTGGTGCCGCTGCACGATCACTGGGAGTCCACCTACGTGGCCGAGGCCGTGCCTATCGCTCGCGGGTGGGAGCGCCAGGTCGATGTGGGCCGCAACGGTCTTTTCTACGGTCGTGGGCCGGAGGGAACGTTGACATCGCCGGCATACCTGGGGTGGCTCTACGACAACGCCGTGACCTATGTCGCGGTCCCTGTACACAGCCAGCTAGACGAATGGGGGCGCGAAGAGGCGGCGCTGATCGCCGCCTTGCCGTCGTACCTGCATTTCGTGTGGGGCAACGACGACTGGCAGCTGTACCGAGTGGACAGTCCCCAGCCGCTGGTGAGCGCGCCGGCTGAGCTTGTGTCGTCCGGCCCGACCGGGGTGACCTTTGACATGCCACGCTCCGGGACCGTGGTTGTGCGGGTCCGGTGGTCGGGCTGGTTGACGCTGCAGGGGCCCAGCGGCTGCCTCACCTCGGCCGGCAAGTGGACTGTGCTGCGGATCGCCAAGCCCGGTCGCTACCGGCTCAGCAGCGGCTGGCACCTCATCCAGCCGCACCACTGTTGATGCCGGCGGAGGCTTCGAGGTGTTCGTGGGCGAGTGTGAGGCTGTGATTGGGGGCTTGATCGACCGGGATGTGGATGTCGGGCTCGACCCCGGTGCCCTCCCAGTTTGTTCCGGTGATCGGGCTGACTCCGCGCGCCACAGGGATCGTTGCCTCTAGGTGCGGGTGCACGGGGAACCCTTCGCGCGCGTGGGCTCCGCCGCCGGTGCGTTCGCCGACAATTGTGGCGCGGCACAACTGTTGCAGGTCATACGCCAGATGTTCGCCACCGGAGAAGGTAGTGCCGCTCGTCAGCACGCAGACGGACTTCGTCAGACCGAACCGGCGACCCGGTACATAGGGAAGGGTCCAGGACCGGGTCAGGCGACCTCGCTCGAGCAGGCCGGTCAGCTGGACCGACTCCGGCCCGAACAGGTAGCTGCATACGAATGCCTGCATTGCCGGATCACGGCCGATGCAGCCGGTCACGTCGATGATCAGCGCTGCGGTTGAGGCAAGCACCGTCATTGCCGCCGCGACGGTGTCACCGCAGAGGGCGACCGGGAATAGCACTGGCTTCACGTCGAGATAGCCGACATTTGCCTGGCAGAGAGCTCGACGCGGGCGATTCCGCTGCAAGTGACCGGCAACGACCTCGACGAGAGCCTCGGCCCGACGGTCGCAGATCTCGGCGACGGTTTCGTCAGGGCTGTGCCGTGAATCCCCTCCCGTGAGCGGCATGGCGGTGCCGCCGGTCATCGGTGGCGGCGCTGGAAGCTGCGTGTTCAACTCCCAGCACCTAGGCCAGGCCTTCACCCGGCCCTGCCATGGGCTTACCACGGAACGAGCCTCAGCGGGCGACCCGGTTGGCATGAGTTACGACCCGCGTCAGTCGACGCCGAACAGGCGCCACTCTCCGGGGACACCCTTCAACTGGTGGACGCCGCGGTCAGTGAATGCGAGACCGGAGCCGGCGACGAGGTCTTTCACCGTGGAGGACACCAGCACCTCCCCGGGCTCGGCTAGAGCAGCGACCCGCGCACCGGTGTGCACTGCCACGCCACGAACCTTGTCGCCGATCAGCTCACACTCGCCGGTGTGCAGGCCCGCACGTATTGCGATCCCCATCTCAGCGAGGGAACGGATCAACGCGACCGCGCAGCGGATGGCGCGGGCCGGACCGTCGAACGTGGCCAGAAACCCGTCTCCTGCGGTGTCGATCTCACGACCACGAAATCGCGCTAGTTCGGCTCGGACGACCATGTTGTGGCGGTCCAGTAGCTCGACCCATCGCGCGTCGCCGAGGGTGACCGCGCGTTCGGTGGAACCCACTATGTCGGTGAACAGAACTGTCGCGAGCACCCGATCGGGCTCGAAGCTTCCGGTGGTGCCGGTGAGAAACTCCTCGATGTCGCGGAGGACGGGCTCCTGGTCTCCGAACTCCGGCATATGCGCGGTCCCGGAATATTCGACGAACCGTGCGCCGGGTATGTGGTCGGCCATGTACTTCATCGCCGGCAGATTCTCATCGCCAGCGCGGCACAGTGCCAAGGTGGGGGTCTGGATCGTAGCCAGAACGTGGCGCACATCCAGCTCGAATCCCATCCGAGCCCACGCACCGGCAGATCCGGGACTGATCGACAGGCGGCATAGCCGGGAAAACCATCGGGCCACCCGGGCGTAGTCGGCGCTGTCCAAGCCCTCCGCCAAGACCCCAAAGAATGACTCGAAGCTCCCTCGCTGCCAACTCTGCTCGATGAAGGTCACGAACTCCTCCACCTGATCCGCGGGCAGCCAACCCTCCGGGAACTCCTCGTCCTGGATGGCCCGCGGGTAGCAGGCGAACAGCACGAGGGCCGCCGTCCGCTCTGGATACGTGGCCGCGAACAGTGCAGACAACGGGCCGGTCTCCGACGTTCCGAACAGTGCCGCCCGGGTCGAGCCGACTGCATCCATGACAGCCCTGATGTCGTCCATCCGTTGCTCCAGCGTCGGAAGCGATCCGGTGCCTACCCGGTCCGACATTCCATTGCCTCGTCGGTCGAACAGGATCAGTCGAGCGAACTGCGCCAGCCGGGACAGGAACCGGACGAAGATTGGCTCCTCCCAGAACACCTCCAAGTGACTGATAAACCCAGGCGTATACACGAGATCCATGGGGCCGGCACCGACGACCTGAAAGGCGATGTGGACGCCGTCGACCGTCCTGGCGTAGCGCACCTCCGGAACATCCACCCCGCCATCCTCAGTGGAATCCCAGAGCACTGCAAGCAGGTCAGCGAACCGCCAGGCTCAGATGTCGTAGTAGAGGGCGAACTCGTGCGGATGCGGGCGCAGGCGCACGGCGTCGACCTCGTTGACGGTCTTCCAGTCGATCCAGGTATCGATCAGGTCGGGGGTGAAGACACCGCCATCGAGCAGGTATTCGTGGTCGGCGCGCAGCGCACCCAGGACGTCCTCCAGGGAGCCGGGCACCTGCGGCACGGAAGAATGCTCGTCCGGTGGCAGCTCGTAGAGATCCTTGTCGATCGGGTCCGGCGGCTCGATCTTGTTCTTCACCCCGTCGATACCGGCCATCAGCATCGCGGAGAAAGCCAGATACGGGTTGCAGGAGGGGTCGGGCACCCGGAACTCCACCCGCTTCGCCTTGGGGTTGCTGCCGGTGATGGGGATGCGGCAGCAGGCCGAGCGGTTGCGCTGTGAGTACACCAGGTTGACCGGCGCCTCGTAGCCGGGAACCAGCCGGCGGTAGGAGTTCGTGGTCGGGTTGGTGAACGCCAGCAGTGACGGGGCGTGCCGCAGCAACCCGCCGATGTAGTGCCGAGCGGTGTCGGACAGGCCGGCGTAGCCGATCTCGTCGTAGAACAGCGGCTGACCGTCCTTCCACAGCGACTGGTGGCAGTGCATGCCGGAGCCGTTGTCCTGGAAGATCGGCTTGGGCATGAACGTGGCGGTGCGGCCGGCGGCGACGGCGGTGTTCTTGACCACGTACTTGAACAACATCAGGTTGTCGGCGGTCTTGAGCAGCGTGTCGAACCGGAAGTCGATTTCGGCCTGCCCGCCGGAGCCGACCTCGTGGTGCTGCATCTCCACGTCGATGCCGGCTTCGATCAAGCGACGCACCATCTCCGATCGCAGGTCGGTGTGGTGGTCGGTCGGGGAGACCGGGAAGTAGCCGCCCTTGTAGCGGGGCTTGTAGCCGAGGTTGGGAGAGCCGTCGAGGTTGCGCGAGCTGCCGGTGTTCCAGGCGCCTTCGACCGAATCGAGCTCATAGAAGGACCCGTAGGGCGTGGTGTCGTACTGCACGCTGTCGAAGATGTAGAACTCGGCCTCTGGTCCGAAGTACACGGTGTCGGCGATGCCCGAGCCGGCCAGGA
This sequence comes from Actinomycetota bacterium, assembly GCA_030948385.1. Taxonomy (GTDB): domain Bacteria; phylum Actinomycetota; class Actinomycetes; order Mycobacteriales; family QHCA01; genus QHCA01. The sequence goes on along the minus strand of JALZAK010000102.1, from coordinate 565 downwards.
ACGTCTCGGCCTTGCGGGCCACGTTGCGCGGGTCACGGGTGTACGCCTCGCCGGTCAGCGGGTCGTGGATGAAGAAGTTCATGTTGAGGGTGGGGTGCTGCCGGAAGGGATCCATCACGCCGGTCGATGGGTCAGGCAGCAGCAGCATGTCGGACTCGTGGATCTGCTGGAAGCCGCGAATGGATGACCCGTCGAACATCAGGCCCTCGGTGAAGGCTGACTCGCCGAAATTCTCCGCGGGGAAGGTGAAGTGCTGCATCACCCCCGGCAGGTCGCAGAAGCGCACATCGACGAACTGGACGTCGTTCTTGTTGATGTAGCTCAGGACCTCGTCGGCATTGCTGAACATGCGTCCTCCACTGGGTTGCCGCTCGCGGCCGACGCTAGTCCCCGACTGTTTCGCGGCGGTTACGCACGCCTAGGCTGGCGACGTGTCGCGCTGGACCGGCTCCTGGCTTGGCGGGCCCGCCTCGGCCGGGGTGCGGCGTGAGCCACTCGAAGCCCCCGGAGTCCGGCTCGGCCTGCCGCCGACCGGCCGCGGAGCGGTGGCCGGCCTGGGCCGGCG
>JALZAK010000162.1 GCA_030948385.1 Actinomycetota bacterium | reverse complement strand
CTGCAGAACGGCGAAAGCCTGCAGAGCCTGCTGGCGCAGCAGCCGTTCGCGAAGATCGTCGCCGCCAACCGCATCGGCACCCTCGCGCCGTCGGCGCCGGTGCTGCTGTACCACTCGCAGTTCGACGACGTCATCCCTTACGCCGTAGGGACGCAGCTCAAGGCGGACTGGTGCGGGCACGGGGCGAGCGTCGACTTCGTCGCCGGCGTGGTGCCGACGCACGTCGGCGGCATGCCCGAGTACGACACCTACGCGCTGCCGTTCCTGAACAAGATCTTCCACGGCCAGCCCGTCACCAACGACTGCTAAGCCGAGAGGCGGGTGCGCTCGTCGTCGGCCCAGAGGGCGAGCAAGCCGCGGAAGTGCGCGACGAAGTGGTCGTGCTCATGCGACGGGAACATGTCTCCCACGACCTGCACCAGCAGCCGGTCGAAGTCAGGACCGCTGATCCACTCGAGCACGACCTCGTCAAGGTGCGCGAGGCGGCTGGCACAGAAGTCGGCGTAGCGCTCGGTCTCGAAGTAGTCGTCGGCCAGGCGGCGGTACTCGGCCAGCTTGTCCTCGTAGCTCAGGTCGTCACGGTCGGAGATTTCGAAGTAGCGGCGGGTGTCGAGGTCGTAGCGCGGCCGGCGTCCGGTGACCGTGCAGAACACCGCCCAGCGCACGAGCGCCTTCATCGCCCACGGGAAGTAGTAGTGCAGGCTGGTGACCGCGACGTCCGGGCACGCGTTGGCATAGTCGATCGGATGCACGTCGTCGCCGCGGACGAGGGTCTCGCAGGAGTTGAACTCCCAGCGGAAAAAGGCGTTGACCAGCCGGCCGATGGTGACGACCTCGTGGCCGATCTCGGGCGTCAGGAACCCGTGGTCGACGGCATAGCGGTCGTGCATCGGCAGTTCCGGGCGGAACTTCATCACCATGGTCTCCGCTCCGATCGACAGTGACCGGGCGAACACGTCATAGCCTTCGACGGACGCTTGCAGGTGCATCAGCATCTCGCCGGACTCGTCGTAGGCGCGATGCAGCTCAGCTCGATCGCCGATCCGCGACACGCCGCGCCAGGCACCGCCGTCGTAGGGCTTCATGAAAAGCGGATAGCCGATCCGCTCGGCCACGCTGTCCAGATTGAAGGAGCGGTTGTAGCGCTCGGCCGTATAGGCGTACTTGGCGTTGTCGATCGGGTTCTTGTACGGGACCAGAGCGGTGTTCGGCACCTTCAGCCCGAGCCGCATCATCGCGCAGTAGGCGGCGTGCTTCTCCATCGACTGGAACGTGAACGGGCTGTTGAGCAGGTAGACGTCGTCCATCAGGGCGACCTTCTTGAGCCATTCCCGCGGTACGTAGTACCAGTAGGCGAGTCGGTCGATCACCAGGTCGTAACGAGGGCGGTCGCGCAGGTCGAACGGTTCGATGGTGATCCGCTCGACGTCGATGGTGTGCGTCGCACCGCCGGCACCCTTGATCGGGCCGAGGCGCCGTACCAGCGCTTCAAACGCGGTCGGCCAGTCGTCCTCGGTGCCGAGCAGCAGGCCGATCAGGTGCCGGGTGTCCGCCATGCCAGGCATCCAAGCACTGCCTCCCCCTCAGCAGAAGCGCGGCAGGTGGTGGGCCCACTGGGCCCGCCATGAGGGCCAGTCGTGCGGCACGTCGTGGCCCCAGAGGTCGAGCTCGTGCCGGATCGCCTTACCGGCCAGCAGCTCGGCCAGCCGGCGGGTCGAGGGAAGCGCCCCGGTCGTGTCCTCCCACTGGCCCTGACCGCAGACCAACAGCACTGACACCTGCGACCGCAGCCAGTCCAGGTGGTCCCCGCCGAGATGACCGACGTAATCGATCGGGTTGTTGAAGTACGTCGCCTCGGCGCGTTCGCCCCACGCCCGCCAGGCCGACGGGTCGTAGTTGCCGGAGAACCCCATCGCGAGCGGGAACAGGTCGGCCCGCTTCAACGCGAAGTTCACCGCGTGGAAGGCGCCCATCGAGCAACCCGCTGTGGCGATGCCGGCCGGGCCGCCGCAGTCGGCATGGATGAACGGGACGACCTGCTCGACGATCCAGTTTTCGTACTCGCCATGCCGGCGGGCCCGCTCCTCGAGCGGCACAGAGGCATCGGCCCAGGTGGCCGCATCGAACGTGTCGACGCAGTACACCTTGACCCGGCCCGCCTCGATCAGACCGGCGACGGCTGCCACCATGCCGTTGGACTCGAAGTCCCAGGCACGGCCCTGTTCGGAAGGGAACACGAGCACCGGCCGGCCATAGTGGCCGTAGGCGATCACGGTGCCGTTCATCGGCGCCGGCAGTTCGACCTGGTCGCGTCTCACGCGCGTATCCAAGCCCGGTGGAGCAGGTCGGTGAGAAACGGGTCGAACGCGTCCCGCCAGCCGATGTAGTTGTGCACATCGGCGACCTCGTCGAGGTGCACCGGGTAGCCCTGCGCGGCGAGCGCAGCCGCCATCAGCCGGTTGTTGGCGACGTTCTCCTCGATCGCGCCGCAGGTCATCGCGACCGGGACCTTCTCCCGAGCGGTCGGGGCGCGCAGCGTGTCTGCAACGAACCGAACGATGCGCGGGTAGCGGCCGAACCTGACCTCGTGCGCGTCGAACCGCGGCGTGAAGAAGCTGCCCGATTGCAGGAACAGCGCGCTGAACGACCCGGGCTGCCGGCGCTGCGCGTGCAGCATCGCGAGCGCTCCCAGACTGGTCCCCATTCCTACCGGGGCGGCCGGCGCCGGGGCCGCGATCCGGAGCGCCGGCAGCACCGCCGCGGTCAGCGCGTCGGCGTAGGGAGTGGAGCAGGAGTACCACTCATCGCGGTGCCCCGGCGCCAGCAGGGCCAGTCGGTGAGCCGGGAGGACGCCGCCGGCGATGGCCGCGGCGCAGTAGCGGGACAGGCTGGCGAGTGCGTCGTACTCCGGCCCGTCGTGGACGACAAGCAGCGGCAGTGGCGCGCCGGCGGGCATGCCGGCGGGGCACCAGATCCGAACCTCGACGTCGGCCCCGAGAGCGCGGCCGGCCACCCGCAGGCTGTTCCAGCTACCGTCGACCGCCGGCGCGCCGAGCCAGGCCGGCGGGGCGTACCCCGGGAACTCCACCACCGAGTGCGGCCCGAAGGCGCTGGGCACCCACGCCGGGTTGGCCGGGTCGGGCACCGTCTCGACCGCGCCACCGACATGCGCCAGCCGGAGGAGGTACTCCATCCGCTGCACCGGCGGCCGGTCGATCCGCAGCACCCAGTTGGGCCCGGTCCGGGCGAACGTCAGCCGATCGACCGGGAGCCCTACCTCCTGCCACAGCCGGACAGAACAGAGGCGTCGGTCGGGGTCAGCCACCTCGAACGTCACCGACGTGGCGTCCACGCGGGGTGCGGTGGTTACCGGCACGGACTAGAACAGCGCAGCGGTCAGGTCGCGCCGTGCTCGAGCGACCCGAGGATCGTCGGGGGCAAGAATCTCGAACAGCGACAGCAACCGGGCCCGGGCGGTCTCCCGGTCGGCGCCGCTGGTCCGACCGATCACCGCGACCAGGCGGCTGAACGCGTGCTCGATGCGGTCGGTGAGCAACTCCACATCCGCGGCCACCAGCTGGGCTTCCAGGTCGTCCGGTGCCAGCTCGGCGGCCAGGATGGCGCCACTGGGGTCCTTCACCTGTGAGGCCCGGCGCAGCAGGGCCACCTGGCCGACCCCGGCAGTGGCCATCAGGTCGCCGGGCAACTCGTCGAGCATGCTGCGGTAGGCCGCCTCGGCAGCATCAAGGTCGCCCCGGGTGATCGCGGCCTCCGCGTCGAGCACCCGAGGGTCGACCTGCGGGCCGGCCACCTCGTCGGCTCCGGCTGACGCTGCTGCCTGCCCGGGGTCGGCGCCGGCAGCCTCCAGCAAGGCGTCGATCCACTGCCGCAGCTGTGCCTCGGGCACGGCGCCGGTGAACTCCCCCACGATCTGGCCGTCGACGACCGCCTTCACGGTGGGAATGGCCTGAACGCCGGCCGCCGACGACAGGCGCTGATTGGCGTCCACGTCGACCTTTGCCAGCACCCAGGAGCCGGCGCCCTCGGCGGCGAGTCGTTCCAATACCGGCGAGAGCTGCTTGCAGGGACCGCACCACTGCGCCCAGAAATCGATCACCACTGGCACCTGCCGGGACTTCTCGATCACATCCGCGGTGAAGGTCTCCTCGTTGACGTCCACGATGTGGGGGCCCGACCCGGCTTGCCCATTGCCGTCAGTGGGCGCCGGCGCCGGCCGTGATCGCTGCGCCAGGCTGGACAGATCGACGGCGCCGGCCAGTGCCGCCGGCAGGCGGGGCTTTCCTGGTTGCATTCGTCCATTCTCTCATCGGTGCTGGGGCGACCGCGCATCGAGCACCGGTCGCCAAGCGAGCAAGATGGGGAAAGTCTCGCCACAACCCGGCACCTACGGTGTACCGCGTGACGCACCGGGCGGGGTGGTCCCGTGCGGCCCGGCGCGGCCTTCTTGCGGTGCTGACCGTGGTCCTGATGCTGGCGGCATGCTCCTCGCCCTCGGCCCGCCGGGCGGGGCGGGGCCCGTGCGGCCGCGCCGTGGCCGCCGGCTCGCTGTGGGTGGCCGGTGCATGTGGGCGGCGGTGTGGGACCTGGAGGACGGCCATGGTGCACCGTGGGCGTCGGACCACCTCCACCGTGGGTGCCCTGGTCAGCGGCCTGGCGGTGACCCGAACGGCGGTCTGGGCGGCTTGCGCCGGCGCCGGCACGCTCTACCGAATCGATCCACGCACTGGTACGGCAGGCCCACCCTTGCCGACCGGGGCTCAGCCGACGTGGTTCGCCAGGGACGAGAACAACCTGTTCGTCAGCAACCCGGCCACCGACAGCGTGACCCAGATCGATCCCGACACCGGGAAGGAGATCCGGACGGTCCGCGCGGGTCGGGGTCCACTGGACGGGACGGTAGCCACCGGCTATGCGTGGATCATCAACGGCCGGTCGGGCTCAGTCTCCAAGGTGGACGTCCATAGTGGACGGATCGTGGCCACCACCCTGCGCTTCAAGACCGGGATCTGGGTCGCCGAGCGGGCGTTCGGGTCGGTGTGGGCGCTGGATTACTCCGGCAATACGGTCTGGCGGATCGATCCTGAGCGGGCTGCCTGACGGCGGCTCAGAACACCGGGATGATGTCGTCGGGAGTGATGTCCCCGACATCCACGCCTTCGATGTCCAGCTCGGGAATTGCCGGGAACTCGATGCCCCAGCGCTCGACGATGGCCCGCACCTTGGCCATCGCGACCCGCCAGTTCTCCGCCTGGTCTTGGTAGGACAGCACGCCCAGGCCGGCGTCGCGGGCGTGCTGGATCAGCACCCGGTGATTGGCCAGGAAGTACGGCGGTAGATCCCAGAACTGCTCCGGCGGCTCCCACAGGATCATCGAGAGGAACACGAAGCCGGCGCGCAACTGGCGGGTGATCAGCTCGCGGTGGTCGTCGGACAGGCCCGGCCAGTCCTTCTCCAGGATCGTCATGCAAATCTTCAGATGCCGGCTCTCGTCCCGGCCGATCCGCTTGAACACTTCCTCGAACACCGGGTGCGAGGTGCCGGTCGCCATCATCCGGAACAGCGTGGAGGAGGCAACCTCGCCCATCATGAAGGAAGTGAACAGCACCGCCATCGGGTACTTGCCGAGGGAGTTGTTGTAGCCCTGCCAGTACCGGCCGCCGTTGTGGTAGAGCCAGCCGATGTTGTTGTGGGCGGCCCGTTCGAGGTCGTCGGTGGGCTGCCAGTCCAGCGGCCCGCCGGGCCACAGCTTGCCGATGGCCCGCTGGCAGCACTCCTCGTGGTTCATCTCGTCACGGGTGATGGAGAAGAAGCACTTGCGGACCGGATCCTCTTCATGCACCTCGAAGGAGTGGATCGTCGCACGGGCGAACACGGCCGGCCCGCTGGCATCGAAGTTGGCCAGCAGCGACCACCAATACATCATTCCGAGTCGCTGCTCGCGAGTGAAGTCCTCGGCGCGCAGCCCGTCCCAGGGGAGGTCTGCGGGATTCCACAGCATCTCCTTGGACTTCTCGTAGATGTCGGCCAGCTTGGGTGTCTCGACCCGCCACTCCATCGGATAGATGTTGGGCTGGGGCACTGCCGGCGCCGGCCAGAACCCGCCCTCCGGGACCGTCACGCTCATCGCTGCGCCCTTCGTTGCCGACTGCGCTACTGACGCCAGTATTACACCGGCCGGTCAGAGCGACGCTGAGGTGTCATGCGAGTCAGAATTGCGCCTGCTCCGTGTAGACGCCCCACTCGGCGCGCAGCGCGTCGCAGATCTCCCCCAGAGTCGCCTCGGCCCGTACGGCCTCGAGCATCGACGGGATCATGTTCTCCTCCGTGCGGGCCACCGCCACCATGTTCGTCAGCGCCGCGTCGACCGCGGCCGAGTCGCGGGCCGACCGCCGGGCGGCGAGGGTGACGTTTTGCTGGTGCTCCACCTCGTGGCTGACCCGCAGGATCTCCAGCGGCTCCTCGACGGTCTTGGTGTGGCAGTTCACCCCGACCACCTTCTTGTCACCCTTTTCCACGGCGAGTTGGTAGACGAAAGCCGACTCGGCGATCTCGGACATGAACCAGCCGGACTCGATGCCGCGCAACAGGCCGGACGTCATCGACCCGTCGGTGCCCATCGCCCGGACCCGGGCGAAGATCGCCTCGGCCTGCGCCTCCAGCTCGTCGGTCAGCTGCTCGACGTACCACGAACCACCCAGCGGGTCGGCCACATTGATGACGCCGGTCTCCTCCATGATCACCTGCTGGGTGCGCAACGCGATCTCGGCGGCGCGTTCGGACGGCAGTGCCAGCACCTCGTCCATCGCGTTGGTGTGCAACGAATTCGTGCCCCCGAGTGCCGCCGCGAGGGCTTCGACCGCGGTCCGCACGATGTTGTTCTCCGGCTGCTGCGCAGTCAGCGAGACACCTGCCGTCTGGGTGTGGAAGCGCAACCGCTGAGCGCGCTCGGTCGTCGCGCCGTACACGTCGCGCATCCACCGCGCCCATATCCGCCGGGCGGCGCGGAACTTCGCGATCTCCTCGAAGAAGTCGATGTGCGCGTCGAAGAAGAAAGACAGACCCGGGGCGAACTCCTCGATGTCCAAGCCGCGCGACAGCCCCAGCTCCACGTAGCCGAAGCCGTCGGCCAGGGTGAAGGCGAGTTCCTGGGCAGCGGTCGAGCCGGCTTCCCGGATGTGGTAGCCCGATACCGAGAGTGGCTTGTACGCCGGGATGTTCCGCGCGCAGTGCTCCATCAGGTCGCCGATGAGGCGCAGGTGCGGCTCGGGGGGGAAGAGCCACTCCTTCTGCGCGATGTACTCCTTGAAGATGTCGGTCTGCAGGGTGCCGTCCAATATGGACAGATCTACGCCTTGCCGCTCCGCGGCCGCAAGGTACATGCAGAACACAGGCACGGCCGGCCCGCTGATCGTCATCGACGTCGTGACCTGGCCGAGCGGGATGCCGGCGAACAAGGTCTCCATGTCGGCGGCGCTGTCGATCGCCACACCACAGTGCCCGACCTCACCGAGTGAGCGCGCGTCATCACTGTCGCGACCCATCAGCGTCGGCATATCGAAGGCCACCGAGAGGCCGCCGCCGCCCGATCGCAGAATCATCTTGTAGCGCTCGTTGGTCTGCTCGGCGTTGCCGAAGCCGGCGAACTGGCGGATCGTCCAGGCCCGGCCGCGGTAGCCGGTGGAGTACAGACCACGGGTATAGGGGAAGTCCCCCGGCCAGCCGATTCGGTCGAATCCCTCGTACACATCGCCCGGGCGCGGCCCGTAGACCGGCGCGACCTCGACACCGGACAGGGTGGTGAAGTCCGCATCGCGGGTGGTCGCCGCATCGAAGCGAGCCTGCCAGCGCTCCCGCCCGGCAGTGAGGTCAGCCGAGGAGGTCACGGAGTCTCCAGATGTTGTGACGGAAGTTCCCCAGTCTTACACAGGCCTGTCACAGGGGCCCCTCGGCGACCCTCCCGTCGATCAGGTGCAACTCCTCGTCGCAGGCAGCTGCCGCGTCCGGATCGTGGGTCGCAAGTACCACGGCCGCGCCGCGCCACGCCTCCTCGCGCAGCACCTGGAGCACACCGTCGCGAGTCGCGGCATCGAGCTCGGAGGTCGGCTCGTCGGCGATCAACAAGCCGGGCCGGTCGACCAGGGCTCGCGCCACGGCGACCCGCTGCTGCTGGCCGCCGGAGAGCTCCTCGAGGAGCTGGTCGGCCTGGTCGCCCAGACCGACCCGGTCGAGGGCGGCGGCCGCTCGTGACCCCACCTCGGCCGGCCGGGCGCCGCGGCACTGCAGGACCAGTTCCACGTTCTCGGCCGCGGTGAGCACGGAGATCAGGCCGTAGCCCTGCAGTACCAGACCGGTGCGCCGCAGGTGCTCGTCATCGCCGGCCCGCACCAGCTCACCGCCGAACCTGATCTGCCCCGATTCCGGAGCCACCAGTCCGGCCAGCAACGACAGCAGGCTCGACTTGCCGGCGCCGGACGGGCCGGTGACCGCGAGCACGACGCCCGGCTCGACCGTGAACGAGACCTGGTCCAGAATCGTGCGGCCGGCGCGGCGCATGACGAGTGCGTTCGCCACCAGGTCACCACGGCCGTCGTCGCCCGGCGCGGAGGCGTGGGTCACTGCCCACTCCGGGTGATCCGCAACCCTTCGCCGGCGCGCTCCACCCGCACCAGCGTCCCGGCCGGCCAGTCCGCCAGCAGCTCGTCGGGCAGGTGCACCGAGCCGTCCTTGGCGATCACCGCGAACTGCTCGCCGCGGCGGCCCTCCGCGCCGACTCGGCCGTCTCGCATGGTGACCGTACGGCCAAGGCGGTGCCCCACGTCTGGATCGTGTGTGACCAGGATGACCGTGGTGCCGAACCGCTCGTTGACGGTCTCGAGCAGATCGAGGACCTGCACCCGGGCTTCGTGGTCCAGTTGTGAGGTCGGCTCGTCGGCGAGCAACAGCCCGGGTGAGTTGGCCACTCCCACGGCCAGCGCGACCCGCTGCTGCTCCCCGCCGGACAGCGCCGGCAGCGGCTGCCGGGCCACCTGGTCCAGTTCGAGCGCGGCCAACAACTCCATCGGGCGGAGCAGCCGGCCGCGCTCGTGACGCGGGACGGCCCGCTGGGCGAAGCGGACGTTGTCCTCGGCGGTCGCGAACGGCAGCAGGTTGCGGCCGGCGCCTTGCAAGACGGTGCCCACCCGGCCGGCCCGGAGCCGCAGCAGGTCACGCTGCGACATCTTGCCCACGTCGTCCGAGCCGATCAGCAGGCGGCCGGCCGAGGGTCGGATGAGCCCCCCCAACAGGTTGATCAGGGTGGACTTGCCCGACCCGGACGGTCCCAGCAGCGCCACCCGCTCGCCGGCGCCCACCTCCAGGTCCACGCCCCGCACGGCCACGATGTCGTTGCCGCGCAACCGGTAGATATGCACCACGCCGTCGCACCGCACTGCCACACCTGCCGGCGCCGTCACGCCTGGGCCTCGCGCAGTCGGTCGGGGAGGCTGACCCGTACCAGTTGGCGAGCCGCCAGATGACCCACGGCGGCCACCGTCATGGCCGCGACCAGCAGCATCAGGCCGAGCACGCCCCAGACGGGTGTGAACACCAAGGGCGGCCCGACATTGCGGTCGGCGTACACGGGCACGGCGGGGAGGGCGAGTAGCGCGGCGGTAATCCCGGCCGCTCCCCCGAGGACCACCCCACTCCCGAGCAGGATCAGCTGCTCGCGGGTGCCGGCGCGCACCAACGTGCGCCGCGGGACGCCGAACGTCCGCATCGCGGCCAGCTCGTAGGCGCGCCGGCGGCCGCCGATGTAGACGGTGGTCACGACCGCCGCGACGGCGAGCAGCAGGCCCGCTACCGCCGCCACGACAAAGAGCAGCAGGGCCAGCGCCGGACCCTGCCGGTCGAGTTCGGCCCGGCGTGCCCCGACGGTCTCCCTGCCATGCACCTCGATGCCGTGGCCGGCCAACGCCGTGAGCACTCGGCGAGGGGTGCCAGGCGCGAGCCAGACTTGTTGATCGGTTTGGCGCTCCGCACCGGTCGCAGTGCGGTCTGCGTACTCCAGGTCGGCCAACTCCCCGGCCCTACCGGTCCGGGGCAGGACCGCCGCTGTGAACACCACCGACACGAGGGCGCTCTGCCCGTCGATTCCGGTGCCCGACGTGTAGCCCGGCGTCCCGGCCAGTGGCGAGGATGGCGTTTGGGCGCCGAAGACAACCGGGAGAGCGCCCGGGCTGTCGGCCGGTGAGACCTGCGGGACATCGCCGCCACCACCGTGCAGGGTGACGACCAGGCCCTTCGCCGCTGCGTTGACCGCGGAGGTGTGGTGGGTGCTGTCGGCGAGGTCGGTCTGGACCGACCGCCATCGGCCGGCGGCAGCCAGCCCCGCGTCGACGTCACCGCGCGAGGTCGCGAGCGAGGTGATCGTGAGCACGGCGTCGTAGGGCACGAAGCTGCCCAAGTCTTCCTCGAACTGCAGCAGCGCCAGCCGGCAGCCGGCCGTGCAGTCCGGCGTGCCGGTGCGCAGCGTGATCGACCGGCCGACCGGCGCGGCCAGGCCGAGCGGCACGGTGCGCTGCCTGCCGTCCGGAAGTTGCAGCACGGCACTCACGTGCAGCCTCGGCGCGGGTGGGGGGTGCGAGAACAGGTCGGGGGCCCCGCTGAGCCGGGGCAGAGACGTGGCGTTGCTGGTCGTTGTCACTGTCAGGGCCAGGCTGGTCCCCCTGATGCGAACCGGCGGGGGCAGCGCCGGCCGTAACCGCCGGGCGAGGTCGCCGACGGATATTCCGGCCCAGCTGCGGTCCCACTCACCGACCGCCGCCAGCCGCGGGCTGTCCACGGCAAGGACATGAGCACTGGATGGGTCCGCCCCCTGGGGGATCAGCTCGGCCACCGCCATGGCGTAGCGGCCGGACGGATCCGCGGCGCGGGTCGCGGCCAGCAACTGGGCTTCGGTGCCGGCGAGGACGTGCAGGACCTGGTACGCGCCAACCTCCTCGCGGGCCCGGTCGTTCCGGTTACGTGCGGCCACCCGCCAGCCGTCCACGGCGAACGTCGCAAGCGCCACAGCGACCGTCAGCAGCACGACGATCCGCAGGGCCGCGGGACGCCGGCTGATTTGCCGAGTGGACAAAAACGCAGCGATCCGGTCGGTCCGCCGGCTGCGGCGCACGCCGAGGCGGGCGATCAACGGCAACAACCGCACCCCCACCAGGGCCACTGCCACCGCGAGCAGTCCCGGGGTGAGCAAAGCGATGCCGTTGCCCTTGTTCTGGTCCAACTGGCCGCTCGCGACGAGCTGGTAGATGCCGGCGGCAGCAAAAGTCACCGCCACTGCGTCGACGGCCACCGAGCGGGAGGTGGATGACCCCTCCCCGGATGCCCGGCGCAGCTGATCGAGCACCGGCAGGGTGAGGATGCGCCGGGCAGCCAAGACAGCGGCCACCGCACCTCCGACCAGCGCGATCGCGACGGCCAGCAGCACGGGACTTCGGATCTCGACCGGAGTGCCGGTCAGCAGCACGCCGTCGGCAAGCAGCCTGGTCGCCAGCCAGGCCGCTGCAACTCCCACGGGCACCGACGCCGAGAGGAGGAGAACCGGCTCGGCCAACCCGAAGGCTGTGGTGGCCCCGGGTGAGAGCCCGCGCAGTTTTGCCAGCGCGACTTCGCCGGATCGCTCCTCGGTGGCACCGGCCACGATCAGGAACAGGACGAACCACGTCAGCAGCACCAGCTGCGCGGTGACGAGCGGCACCGAAACCGCGACGACGCGGCGCTCTTTCTGCACCTGGTCGAGCAGGCCACCGATGCCGGCGGTCGCCTGGGAGCCGCCGGGATCCAGAGCCAGCCGGGCCAGGGCCGCATCGATCGCCGCGCGCAGGGGCGTCACATCATCGAGGCGCACCGCGCTGATCCGCAGCCTGCGTTGAGCGTCCGCGCGCAGCGCTACCGAGTCCACCCGATCGATCGAGGACTTGGCGACGAAGACGGTGTCGAGTCGATCGGGTTCGTCTCCCTGCCCAGGACCGGCATCGAAAAAGTTCTGATCGAACCAGAACGCGGCGCGCGGATTGCCGGGTTGGTAGACCCCCGTGACGCGCGGGTGGTTCACCTCCGGCACCGACCGCGACACACCCCGCAATAGCAGCCGGCCACCCAGCTTCAGCCCGAGTGCGCGCGCCGCGGCTGCGCTGATGAGCGCCTCGCCCGGCTGCTGCGGGCAGCTGCCGGCCAGCAGCCGCAGGTGCGCGCACTGGCCGTCCCGCCAAGCCAGTCGCGTCACGTACGACGGAGCTCCGTCCGACGCCGTGCGAAGGACCGGGACCGTCGCTGCCTGCAGACTGAGCTGGGCGGGTTCGAAGTACCGATCGAGGGCGGGCTGCCGCGCAGCGGAACGGGCCGCGTCGAGCAGGGCGGGGTTGTCCTGGGCCTGCGGGGCCACGTAACCGACCGCGAAGCCCTCCGCGCGAATCGAGCCGGAAAGCAGTCGGTCGCGCAGGAGCGACTCCTCGGCCGCCCGCGAGTAGAGCGGCCCGATGGCTGCGGCTGTCATCGAGACCGCCGCGATGAGCAGCAGGGTGAGGGACAGCCCCTTGCGCCAGAGCATGGCCCGCATCGCCAGCCGCAGACCATGCATCGGTCGAGCTTGGCAGCGGACCGCGAGCCCTGGCCAGGAAGGTTGCCAGAACGTGACCGGACCCCCGGGCGGATCGACTGGGCTGGCCGCGCGCACCGGATCGAGTTGGCCGTACGCTGCACGGTCGTGGACTGGAGCCTTCGTCATTGCGCCCGTAAGGGACATGTCACCTATGCCCCCTACGAGCGGGCGCTGCGCGAGCGGTTGCGGGCGACGGCCCGGGCCGGCGACGCCTGGCGCTGTCTGCGCTGTGGAGACTTCATCCTCGGCGAACCGCAAGGCACTGGGCCGGCCGATGAGGCGCCGTTGCTGCGCCGCGGGCGGCAATTGCGCGACGCACTGGTCCTGCGGCTGCTCGCCGTCGAGCGGGGCGTCCGCGGCCTGCTGATCCTGCTTCTCGCCTACGGCGTCTACCGGTTCTCCAACGCCAAGGGATCGCTGTCGAAGCTGTTCGAACGCGATCTGCCGGCCGCGCGGCCACTGGCCGACCGGCTGGGCTACAACATCGACCAGTCCGGCGTGGTGAGCACCATCCGCTCCGCATTGCACGCCACCCACGGCACCCTCAGGGTGGTCACGCTTGCCCTGCTCGGCTACGGCCTGCTCCAGCTGATCGAGGCCACCGGGCTGTGGCTACTCAAGCGCTGGGGTGAGTATTTCGCTGTAGTCGCCACCTCACTGTTCTTGCCGTTGGAGATCTACGAGCTGATCGAGAAGATCACCGTGACTCGGATAATCGCTCTGGTCATCAACGTCGCAGCCGTGATCTACCTGCTGGCCTCGAAGCGGCTGTTCGGCCTGCGCGGCGGCAAGAAGGCCTACGAGGCGGAGCGCCACAGCGAGTCGTTGATCGAAGTGGAGGCCGCCGGCACCCGCGCCGGCCGGACCGCCGCGGTCCCGCAGTAGGGGTTCTTAGGCCTCCGAGGTCAGTTCGTCGGCAAGATCACCGACTAGCCGATCTGCCGCGGCGTAGGGGTCGCAGCGTCCGCTGACGACCTCGCCGGCCAACCGGTCCAGCGACGCGCTGCCGTGCACGTCGCGGAACTGCGCCCGCATCGCGGCAAGCGCGATCGCCTCGATCTCGGCGGCGGCCCGCCGGCGCCGGCGCCGGTCGAGCTCGCCGCTGGCGGCCATCCAGCCGGCGTGCTTGTCGATGGCCGCGACCACGTCGGCTGTGCCCTCGCCGCGGATCGCGACGGTGCGCACGATTTCCGGCCGCCACGCGCCGGCGGCGGAGTGCCGGCCGCCGAGGGACAGCATGTACCGAAGGTCGCGAACCGTCTGGTCGGCGCCGTCCCGATCGGCCTTGTTGACCACGAAAATGTCGGCGATCTCCACGACGCCGGCCTTGGCCGCCTGGATGCTGTCGCCCATACCCGGCGCCAGCAGTAGAACAGTCGTATCGGCCAGCGAGGCGATCTCGAGCTCCGCCTGGCCAACTCCGACCGTCTCGACCAGGATCACCTGGCAGCCGGCGGCATCGAGCACCCGCAGCGCCTGCGGGGTGGCCCAGGCCAGCCCGCCCAGGTGCCCGCGGGTCGCCATCGAGCGGATGAACACACCGTCGTCGGTCGCGTGCTCTTGCATGCGCACCCGGTCGCCGAGCAACGCGCCGCCGGAGAACGGCGAGGACGGGTCGACCGCGAGGACACCCACCCGCACCCCGGTGGCCCGGTAGGCCGTGACCAGGGCGGAGGTGGAGGTCGACTTGCCGACGCCAGGGGCGCCGGTGAGGCCGACCACCCGGGCCCGGCCGGTGTAGGGCGCCAGCGCCGCCGCCACCTGGCGCAACGCCGGGCTGGCATCCTCGACCAGGCTGATCAGCCGGGCCACGGCGCGCGACTCGCCGGCCCTGGCCCGCTCGACCAGCCCCGATACGTCGGCGGACCGGGCTGCAGCCGGCGCCGTCACGCCGCCGGAACGTGCAGGATCAGGGCGTCGCCCTGCCCGCCGCCGCCACACAGGGCGGCCGCGCCCACGCCGCCGCCGCGCCGGCGCAGCTCGAGCACGACATCGAGCACGAGGCGGGCGCCGGACATGCCGATCGGGTGTCCGAGGGCGATCGCGCCGCCGTTGGGGTTGACCTTGTCCGGTCCCACGCCCAGGTCGCGCATCGACTGGATGGCCACCGATGCGAATGCCTCGTTGATCTCGAGCAGGTCCAGGTCGCTGACGCCGATTCCCTCCTTGGCCAGCGCGGATCGGGTCGCGTTGGACGGCTGGGACTGTAGCGAGTTGTCCGGGCCGGCGACGTTGCCGTGCGCGCCGATCTCGGCCCACGCCGGCACGCCCAGCTCGGCGGCTTTGGCGGCGGACATGACGACCACGGCCGCGGCTCCGTCGCTGATCTGCGACGAAGTGCCGGCGGTGATCGTCCCGTCCGCGGCGAACGCAGGCCGCAGCCGGCTCAGTGATTCCGCAGTTGTGTCGGCCCGGATGCCCTCGTCCTCGGAGACCAGCAGCGGTTCGCCACGCCGCTGCGGCACCTGAACCGGCACGATCTCCTCGTCGAAGAGGCCGTTCTTCTGGGCCAGGGCGGCACGCTGGTGTGACCGGGCGGCGAACTCGTCCTGCTCCTCCCGGCTGATCCCGAGCTTGGCGTTGTACCGCTCGGTGGACTCCCCCATCGCGAGGTGGTCGAAGGCGTCGGTCAGCCCGTCATAGGCCATCGCGTCGAGCATCTCGATCGCGCCGTACTTGTAGCCCGAACGCGACTTGGGCAGCAGGTGGGGCGCGTTGGTCATCGACTCCATTCCGCCGGCTACCACGATGTCGAATTCGCCGGCCCGGATCAGTTGATCGGCGAGGGCTATCGCGTCAAGGCCGGACAGGCACACCTTGTTGATCGTCAGCGACGGGACG
This sequence comes from Actinomycetota bacterium, assembly GCA_030948385.1. Classification (GTDB taxonomy): domain Bacteria; phylum Actinomycetota; class Actinomycetes; order Mycobacteriales; family QHCA01; genus QHCA01. The sequence goes on along the minus strand of JALZAK010000162.1, from coordinate 11,667 downwards.
GTCATCGGGATGCCTGCCTTGACGGCGGCCTGCCGCGACGGGATCTGGCCGGCGCCGGCCTGTAGCACCTGGCCCATGATCACGTACTGGATCTGATCGCCGGCCAGCCCCGCGCGTTGCAGCGCGGCGGAGATGGCAAAGCCACCCAGGTCGGCCCCGGAGAAATCCTTCAGCCCGCCGAGCAGGCGACCCATCGGCGTGCGCGCGCCGCTGATGATGACCGATCGCGCCACAGTCGACCTCCGAACGTTGCGGTGCTGCCAGGATACGTCGCATGGGCGGTCCGCTCCTCACCCGAATCGACCACGTCGGCATTGCCTGCCGCAACCTCGACGAGGCGGTGGCGCGATACGAGTCGGTGTTCGGACTGACCGTCGTGTCACGGGAGACCAGCGAGGAGCAGGGCGTGCGCGAGGCGATGCTCGTGGTCGCCGGGTCGCCGGCGGGGGGCGGCTCCTACATCCAGCTGCTCGAACCGACCCGGCCCGACTCGCCGGTCGGCCGGTTTCTGGACCGCTCCGGCGAGGGCGTCCACCACGTCGGCTACGGCGTCGACGACGTGCAGGCGGCCCTGCAGTGGTTCGCCGGTCAGGGGGTGCGGGTGATCGACGAGCGGCCGCGGCACGGCTCGATGGGAACGGCCATCGCCTTCCTGCACCCCAAAGACCTCGGCGGCGTGCTCACCGAACTGGTGCAGGCGCCGCGCTGATGCGTGAGATCCTGGCGGCAATCCTGGCCGGCGACCTGCCGGCGCTCGGCCATCTCCCGGTCCCGGAGTCCTACCGGGGCGTGGTGGTCCGCAAGGACGAGATCGACATGTTCGGCGACCTGCCCACGCGGGAGCGGGACCCCCGGCGCTCCCTGCACCTCGACGAGGTCGCGACGCCCGAGGTCGGCCCGGGCGAGGCACTGATTGCGGTGATGGCCAGCGCGATCAACTACAACACCGTGTGGACGGCGATCTTCGAACCGCTGCCGACGTTCGGTTTCCTGCAGCGCTACGGCCGGATCAGCCCGTACGCCCGACAGCATGACCGGCCCTATCACGTCGTCGGCTCCGACCTGGCCGGCGTCGTGCTGCGTACCGGCCCCGGTGTCAACCTGTGGAAGGCCGGCGACGAGGTGGTCGCGCACTGCCTGTCGGTGGAGTTGGAGGATCCGGCCGGTCACAACGACACGATGCTCGACCCGCAGCAGCGGATCTGGGGCTACGAGACGAACTTCGGCGGCCTGGCCGAACTGGCCCTGGTCAAGTCCAACCAGCTGATGCCCAAGCCGGCGCATCTGACCTGGGAGGAGGCGGCCTGCCCCGGCCTGGTGAACTCCACCGCGTACCGGCAACTCATCTCGCACAACGGGGCTGGCATGAAGCAGGGCGACACCGTGCTCATCTGGGGCGCGAGCGGCGGGCTCGGCTCGTACGCGACCCAACTGGCGCTGGGCGGCGGAGCTACCCCCGTCTGCATGGTGTCCAGTCCGGAAAAGGCCGATCTCGTACGACGGATGGGCGCCGAGCTGGTCATCGACCGGACGGCTGAGGGTTACCGCTTCTGGTCAGACGAACGCACCCAGGATCCCAAGGAGTGGCAGCGATTCGGCCGGCGCATCCGCGAGCTCACCGGCGGCGACGACGCAGACATCGTGTTCGAGCACCCGGGCCGGGAGACGTTCGGCGCGAGCGTGTACGTCGCACGGCGGGGCGGGACGATCGTGACCTGCGCCTCCACCAGCGGCTATCTGCACGAGTACGACAACCGCTACCTGTGGATGAACCTCAAACGGATCATCGGCTCGCACTTCGCCAACTACCGCGAGGCGTGGGAGGCAAATCGGCTGATCGCCAGGGGTCTGATCCATCCGACGCTGTCCAAAACCTACCCGCTGGAGGCGAGCGGCCAGGCGGCCTCGGACGTGCACCGCAACGTCCACCAGGGCAAGGTCGGCGTGCGCGCGCTGGCACCGTCGGACGGCCTCGGTGTACGTGACCAGGCATTACGCGAACGCCACCGCACCGCGATCAACCGATTTCGCGGCGCGTAGCCCGGCCGGTTGCGACCGTCTGCCACCATGTGCGGTATGCCTGAAAAGACCACTGAGACGGACCGCTTCGACACCCACAACGCGCCGGCCGGATTCACCATCGTGATGCGCGGTTACGACCGGCAGCAGGTCGATCATCATCTCGAGAGGATCGAAGCGGACCTGCGTTCGCAGTGGCAGGCACGTGAGGCCGCCGAGCGACGGGTCGGCATCCTCGACCGCGAGGTGGCCGCACTGCGCCGGCGGATCGACGAGGCCGAACAGCGGCTCGCGGAGAACGACAAGCCAACACTCACCGGCATGGGAGCGCGCGTCGAGCAGATCCTTCGACTTGCCGAGGAGCAGGCGACCGAGGCGCAGACCAAGGCGGAAGCCGACGCCGAGGAGGTGCGCACGATTGCCCGGATGGAGGCGCGCGACCTCCGCACCAGGGCACAGGCGGACGCCGCCGAGCTCCGGGCCACCGCGGAGAAGGAGTCCGCCGGGATCCGGGGCAGCATAGATGCAGAACTCGCCGAGCTGCGCGGCCGGGCCAAGGCCGAGACGGAGGAGTTGCGCGCCCGCACCCTGCGCGAGACCACCCAGCTGCGCACCACCACCGACCACGAGGTCGCTCAGCTCCGCTCGACCATCGAGCGTGACGTCGCCTCGCTGCGCGCGCGCACCGAGCGCGAGGTGACCCAGCTGCGGACCGCAGCCAAGCGCGAAACCGACGAGCTGCGAGTGACCGCCAAGCGCGACGCGGACTCCATGCGGGCGGCCGCCGAGCAGGCTCTTGCCGAAGCGGAGTCCCGGCGTGGCAAGGCGGAGGAGGACTTCGAGCTCGCCCTGGCCGAGCGCCGGGAAGAGATCGAGCGCCGCGAGGCGGAGCGGCACGCCAAGGCGGTGGCGACGACACAGAAGCTGGTCACCGAGGCCGAGCACCGGGCCCGGGCCGCGGAAGCACGTGCGGCCGAGGTCAGCCGGATCACCGAGCAGAAGCAGCGAGAGATCGACGAGCAGACCCGGGCGCTGGTTGAGCAGAGCAAGGGCGAGGTGGTCCAGTTGCGTACCGAAGCCCGCCGGGAGGCCGAGAAAACGGTTGCTGAGGCCCGCGCCGAGGCAGAGCGGGTCCGCGCCGCCGCCCAGCGCCAGGTCGATGACCTGACCCGCCAGCGGGACAGCATCACCGCCCAGCTTGGCCAGCTCCGCGAACTGCTGATCTCGCTGGCTTCCCCGGCCGGACAACCCATCGACTCCGAACAGGCCGCCCAAGTCGCCCAGGTCGCCGAGGTGGCCCACAACGTGGCCGCGGCCAACCCCGCTCGGGACGGGCACGTCGCGGCTGGGCTATCAACGGCCGGCGGAGGCGCCGGCAAGGCCGATCAGCCGCAGGCCAAGCCGCAGCCCCGGTCGCCGGAGAGCGCGCCGGACCCCACGACGGCTGCGCGGAAGTGAGGCATCGCCAGAGATCTGCGACCATGTCGCCATGGACGATGAGGCCGTTCCTCCGCTTCTCCGGCTGAGCGACCCCGGCGCGTTGCCGAGCTTCGACGTCGCCAGGCGCGGCTATGACCGCGGCCAGGTCGACGAGTATCTCGACCGGCTGGAGCAGAGCCTGGCCGTTGCACACTCGCACCGGGACGCTGCGCAAGCGGATCGCAACACCGCCGTGCAGCGGGTGGCAGCGCTCGAGCAACAGCTGTCCGAGGCCCGCCGGAAACTGACCGAGGGCGAGCGCCCGACCTACGCCAGTCTCGGCGCGCGCGTGGAGCAGATGCTGCGCCTGGCCGAGGAGGAGGCCGAGCAGATCCGGCACGCCGCCGTGGCGCACACCAATGGGGCGCGGGCGCAGGCCGAGACGCTGTTCGAGCAGGCTCAGTTGCGCGCCGCTCAGGCCGAGCGGGACTTCGAGGAGGCTCTCGCGGAGCGCCGCCGCCAGGCCGAGGAGGAGGGCGCCGAACATCGAGTTCAGGTGGAGAAGCGCCTGCAGGCGGCAGAGGCCCGGATTGCCGCCGCCGAGTCGGTGGCTCAGCAGCGCATCTCCGGAGCCCAAGCCGAGGCCGAGCGACTGGTTGGCGAGGCGACCGCCCGGGCTGAGCGGCTGCGGCACGACGCCGAGCAGCATGCCGCGGCGCTGGTCCAGGCGGCCCGGCACGACGGCGAGCGCCTACTGGTCGAGGCCCGCGGGGAAGCCGAGGGGATCGTCACTGAGGCACGCGCTCAGGCCGAGCGCCGGCGACGCGAGAACGATGTGGAGATTGCCGATCTGCTGCGGCGCCGTGACTCGATCAACGAACAACTCGCGGCCCTGCGCGAGGTACTCGGCGCATTGCCGGTCCGCCCACTTGCCGAGCCGACCGACAATCACCCCACAGTTCCCACCGGCTCCCCCGACGAGGTGAATCCGTCGCTGGTCGATGTGACGTCCGCCGGCGACCGGATGAACGAGCCGGGCCGGTGACCACGAGGTCTGGCGACCGGGCCGAGGAGGCGGCCCGGCAGGCTGAGGAGGCCCGTGCCGAGGCCGAGGAGGCCAGTACCGAGGCCAAGCAGGCTCGCGCCGGGGCCGACGACGCCCGCGGCGAAGCCATGCACTCGGCCGAGGCCGCTGAGGGAGCCGCCGAGCAGGCCCGCGAATCTGCCGCCGAGGCCGAAGCGGCCGTGCCCGAGCCTGACCCGCTCGTCGACGCCGCCGTGCGGGAGCTGGAGGCCGGGGTCGACGAGAGCAATCCGTTCGGCACCCTCGGCCGGCCTTTGCGCCGATCGCCGTTCCTGCTCGGCTTCGCCTTCGCGCTCGGTGCCATCCTCGCCTGGGTCGGCTATCGGGCCATCGTGTCGGTGACGTCGGTCCTGCTCCTCATCGTCGTTGCGGGCTTCCTGGCGATCGGGCTGCACCCGATCGTCTCGCGCTTGGAACGGCTCGGCATGCGCCGCGGTCTCGCGGTCGGCATAGTCCTGGCGCTGGTGCTCGCATTCTTCGCCGGCATCGGGTATCTCGTCGTACCCCCGATCGTCAAGCAGGTGGCCGGCCTCGTACAGGCGGCTCCGGACTACCTCAAGGAACTGCGGCGCAACCGCACGTTCGCCCACCTCGACCAGCGGTTCCACGTCCTCAACAAGGTGCAGACCGCGACGTCGGGCAAGGGTCTGACCAAGGCAAGTACGTCGACCGTGGGCGGGGTGCTCGGCATCGGCAAGGCCGTCCTCAGCGGCGTCTTCAACACGCTGACGATCCTCATCCTCACGCTGTACTTCGTCAGCGCCTTCGACCGGATCAAGAACGCCGGCTACCGGATGGTTCCGCGCTCCCGGCGGGCCCGCACCGTGCTGATCGGCGACGAGGTGCTGTCCCGGGTCGGCGGCTATGTCGAGGGCGCGTTCACCATCGCCGCGATCGCCGGCACCAGCACGCTGCTGTGGCTGCTGATCCTCGGCGTCCCTTATCCGCTGGCGCTGGCCCTGCTGGTCGCCGTCACCGACCTCATCCCGCTGGTCGGCGCCACTATCGGCGCGATCCTGGTGACGTTGGTGGCCTTCTTCGTCTCCATCCCGATCGGGATCGCCACCCTGCTCTTCTTCATCGTCTACCAGCAGGTGGAGAACTACCTGATCTACCCGCGGGTGATGAAACGGTCGGTGGACGTGTCGCCGACGGCGACCATCGTCGCGGTGCTGATCGGTGGCGCGTTACTGGGCGTCGTCGGCGCCCTGCTGGCCATCCCCATCGCAGCGGCGATCCAGCTACTGATGAGCGAGGTCGTGGTGCCGCGGCAGGACGCGGCCTGACCGGTCACAGCCGGTCGAGAAACTCACTGATCGCCGTGTTGAACGCATCCGGGTCCTCCACCGCGCTGAGATGACCGACCTGCGGGATCCGCACCAGCGTTGAGCCCTCCAAGGCTGCCGAGATCTCCTGCGCCGCGTCCGGTGGAGCCAGCGTGTCCTCGTCGCCGACCACCACAAGCGCCGGCAGACGGGCGGCGCGCAGCGTGTCGAGGGAGTCCGGCCGCGATGCCATAGCCCGCTGGGCCCAGGCGACGGCCGCGGGCGGGGCCGCCTGCACGAGCCCGCGCACCCGGCCGAGGACCATCGGTCGCGTCGCGACGGTGGTCGGGCCGACCAGTGTTGGCAGCACATCGTCGAGTAGCACGGTGCTGGCCGGATCCTCCTCCACGGCCCGAGCAATGCGCTCCCTGTTCGCCCGCCCCGCGGGAGGATCTGCGCCGGCCTTGGTGTCGGCAAGGATGAGCGCCGTGACTCGCTCCGGATGCCGGCGCAGGAGGGCCATCGCCACGTAGCCACCCATCGACAAGCCGCCCAGCACGACCGTCGCGAGGTCGAGCCGATCGAGTAGCCGCGCGACGTCGTCTGCACTGGCATCCATCGAAGGCTCGTCGTGGCCCAGGTCAGAGCCGCCGAATCCGCGCAGGTCCGGGGTCACCACCCGGCAGCGGCTCGAGAGCCCCTCGCGCTGCGGGAGCCACATCGCAGCTGACAGGGGAAAGGCGTGCAAGAGTACGAGCGGGCTGCCGTTGCCGGCCTCGCGATGGGACAGATCAACGGCCATCCCGGCACGCTACCGCCGGTCGGGAGCCGCCGGTGGCTCAGCGGGCCGTCAATCCGCCGTCGACGACGATGGCCTGGCCGGTCAGATACGACGATGCGTCGCTGGCCAGAAACACCGCCGCACCGGTCATCTCCTCAGCTCTTCCCCACCGTCCAAGTGGGATCGTGGCCGTCATCGCCGCGGAGATGTGCTCGTCCTGCCAAAGGTTGCGGTTGAGGTCGGTGGCTGTCCACCCGGGACAGAGTGCGTTGACGCGCACGCCGGCATGGCCCCATTCCATCGCCAGGCTGCGGGTCAGCGACAGCACCGCTGCCTTGGAGGCTCCGTACGGCGACAGTGTCGGGGTGCCGCCGAGAGCCGCTACCGAGGCAACGTTGATCACCGACCCGCGCCGGCGCTCCAGCAGGTGCGGCGCAACCGCTTGGCAGACGTGCACCACCGACTCGGTGTTCAGGCGCATCACCTTGGTCCAGCCCTCGAAACGCAGGTCCGCGAACGGGACCATGAACGCGGTGCCGCCGGCGTTGTTCACCACGATGTCGAGGTGGCCGAGGGTTTCGATGACGGCGACGACCATCGCTTGGACCGCCGCAGGCTCCGTCACGTCCGCCGGCACGACCACGGCTCGGCCGCTGGCCGCCTCGATCTCGGTTCGTACCTCGTCGAGGGTGGCCGCATCCCGCCCGTTCAGCGCAACGTGCGCGCCCGCTGCCGCCAGACCGGTGGCGATGGCCCGGCCGATCCCCCGGGACGCGCCGGTCACCAGTGCAGTCCGGCCGGACAGGTCGAACAGCGAGGTCATGGCGGGCATCCTCTCAGTTGCTGCCGGCCTGGCCGGCAGCGTCGTCGTAGTGCCGGGGCAGGGGGTAGGCCGCCGGCGCCACCCGCCGGACGATCTCGTCCAAGACTTCCTCGGTATGGCCGACGAACAGGTGCTTGGCGCCGGGCACGGCGATCACCTCGGCCTGCGGGACCCGACCGAACTGCTCGCGCGCCGGCCCCGGCCGCAGGTAGTCGTCGAACTCCGGCACGATGCACACCATCGGCTTGCCCGATGCGGCCCAGATGTCGAGATCGGCCGCGGTGGTGGTGCGCAGCGGCGGCGAGATGAGGACCGCACCGATCACCGCGGGATCACAACCCCACTTGAGGACGACGTCGCTGCCGAAGGACCAGCCCAGCAGCCACGGGTCGGGCAGGTCGGAGAACTCGGCCAGCTCGATCGCCGCCGCGATGTCGTAGCGCTCCGCATTCCCCCCTCCGAACGCTCCTTCGCTGGTCCCCTGCGCGGAGCTGGTGCCACGGGTGTTGAAGCGCAGAACCGCCAGCCCGGCCAGTGCGGGCAGCCGGTACGCGGCCTTGCGCAGCAGATGGCTGTCCATCATCCCGCCCTGGGTGGGCAGTGGATGCAGGCAGATCAGGGTGGCGGCCGGCGGCCGGTCGAGCGGCCGGGCCAGCTCTCCGACCAGCTGCAACCCGTCTGCGGTGTGCAGGGTGACCGGCTCGCGGCGGGCCGGCAGGACGGTGTTTCCCCGGATGTCAGCCATGCCGCGGCGCGTTGCGGGAGCGGTGCACCTTGACTCCGCGCCGGCCGCGTGCCCGCCAGCAGGGCTTGTGCCAGTGCCGGCGCTGGTCCGGGCCGCCGGCGCCGCCGGCCGGCCAGGCCACCAGATGCGGCGTCGCCGGCCGGATCTCGTGGTCGCAGCCGGGACAGCGGTAGTCCTTGGTGGCGGCGGCGCCGGTGATCGGCCGGACCACCCAGTCGCCGTCGAACCACTCCTCGACCTGATCGACACCTCGCAACGCGGCGGCTTCGTCCATTGTGGACGCATCACGCCGGCGGCGATTGACGCGCGGGCTCACGAGCCGGTGTAGTCGCGGAAGCCGCGCCCGCTCTTGCGCCCCAGGTAGCCGGCCGTCACCAGGTGCTCGAGCAGCGGTGCCGGCGAGAATCCGGGCTCGCGGAACTCCAGGTACAGCGTGCGCTGGATCGCCAGCGCCACGTCGAGCCCGATCACGTCGAGCAACTCGAACGGACCCATCGGGTACCCACAGCCAACCTTCATCGCGGCATCGATGTCGTCCGCGCTGGCGTAATGCGCCTCGAGCATCTTCACCGCGTCGTTGAGATAAGGGAAAAGAAGCGCGTTGACGATGAATCCGGCCCGGTCGCCGCAGACCACCGGATGCTTGCCCAGTGCCGCGCACACTCCGACGGCAGTGGCCAGCACATCGTCTGCTGTCGCGACTGTGCCGACCACTTCGACGAGCTTCATCACCGGCGCCGGGTTGAAAAAATGCAGGCCTACGACGTCGCGCGGGCGATTGGTGGCGGCGGCACACTCGATCACCGGCAACGACGACGTGCTGGTTGCCAGCATCGCGCCCGGGCACACCTCGTCCAGGGTGGCGAAGAGCGCTTGCTTGACCGAGAGTTCCTCGACGACGGCCTCCACGACCAGGTCCGCCGCGGCCAGGTCGTCCAAGCGGGTGGAGCCCGCGATCCGCGCCGCCGCCGCGTCCCGGTCCGCCTCGTTCAGCTTGCCCCGCAGCACGGCCTTGTCCATTGACCGCGCTACGGCGGCCTGCACGGCCGCGACCTTCTCGGCTCCGCGGGTCACGAAAGTCACGTCGTGCCCGCCGCGGGCGAACACCTCCACCAAGCCGGTCGCCATCGTGCCGGACCCCACCACGCCGACCCGGGTCACCGGCCGGGCGGCGCCGGCCGGCGGGTTGGCCTGCTCACGGCCGTCGGGCACGACCACGGGCGAGTCGGGCTGTTCGTAGCGGTAGAAGCCACGTCCGGTCTTGCGTCCGAGCAGCCCGGCGACCGACATCTGCTTGAGCAGGGGCGCCGGCGCGTGCAGCCGGTCGCGCGACTGGCGATACATCGTGTCCAGGATCTCGTACGCGGTGTCCAGGCCGATCAGATCCATCAACGCCAGCGGGCCCATCGGCAACCCGCAGCCGAGTTTCATGGCCGCGTCGATGTCCTCGCGCCCGGCATAGCGGGATTCGTACATCGACACGGCGTGGTTGAGATAGCCGAACAGCAACGCGTTGGCGATGAAGCCGGCCCGGTCGGAGACCGTCACGTCAACCTTGCCCAGTCGCTGCACCAGCGACTCGACGTCGATCACGACTTGCGGGTCCGTGACGACGGTGGCGATGACCTCGATCAGCTTCATCACCGGGGCCGGGTTGAAAAAGTGCATCCCGATGACCTGCGACGGGCGCCCGGTGGCCACCGAGATCTCGGTCACCGACAGCGAGGACGTATTCGTGGCCAGGATGGTCTCGGGCAGGCAGATCCGGTCCAGCTCGGCGAACACCTGCTGCTTGAGTGCGAGCTGCTCGGGAATCGCCTCGATGACCAGATCGGCGTCCTTGAGGTCGGCGAGATTGGTCGTGAAGGTCACCGCGTCGAACAGTTCCCTCTGGGACTCCACCGTCAGCTTGCCCCGCTTGACCGCGCGGTCGGTGGAGTGGGCAATGTGCCCGCGGCCACGTTCGAGTGCCTCCTCGGAAGCCTCGATACCGACCACGGCCAGGCCGGACCGCGCGAAGACCTCGGCGATGCCGGCGCCCATCGTGCCCAGGCCGACAACGCCCACCTTCGCGAACTCCCGGCCCATCCGGGCAGTCTCGCACGTGCCCGACGGAGCGCAGATCGAGCCGGCCGGAGGCTATCCTCGGCGGGACGATCCGCGCTGGGAGGCAGCCATGTCGTTGGACCCCGGTCTGCACGCGCTGGAGAGCTTCGACTCCCTCAATCCGGCCAGCGACGAGGTCGTCGGGCACTTCCCGGTACACGACGCCGAGGGTGTCGCCGCCGCCGTGGACCGAGCCCGGATAGCGGCCCAGTGGTGGAGCGAGCTGGGCTGGGATGAGCGCCGGCGCCGGCTGCTGGCGTGGAAAGGGGTGATCACCCGCCGGGTGCAACAGCTGTCCCAACTGGTGCACCGCGAGGGCGGGAAGCCGGTCGGGGACGCCTTCGTCGAGATCGTCACCGCGATCGAGCATCTGAACTGGGCCGCCCGGCACGCGCACTCGGTGCTCGGCCCGCGGCGGGTGGCCCCGGGCCTGCTTCTGTTCAACCACGCCGCGACCCTGGAGTACCAGCCGTACGGCGTCGTCGCAGTGATCGGCCCATGGAACTATCCCGTCTTCACCCCGATGGGATCGATCGCGTACGCACTCGCGGCCGGCAACGCGGTCGTCTTCAAGCCCAGCGAGTACACCCCTGGGGTCGGCGCGTGGCTGGTCCGCACCTTTGCCCAGGTAGTGCCCGAGCAGCCCGTCCTGCAATTGGTCACCGGCTTCGGCGAGACCGGTGCGGCCCTGGTTCGCGCCGGCGTGGACAAGGTCTCCTTCACCGGCTCCACGGCGACCGGCAAAAAGGTGATGACCGCCTGCGCGGAAACACTGACTCCGCTGCTGGTGGAATGCGGCGGCAAGGACGTCCTCATCGTCGACGCCGATGCCGACCTGGCCGCGGCCGCCGACGCGGCCGCCTGGGGCGGGATGGCCAACTCCGGCCAGACCTGCGTCGGCGTGGAGCGGGTCTACGTCGTCGACAGCGTGTACGACGAGTTCCTCCAGCGGCTGACCGGTCTGGTCCGGCGCCTACGGGTCGGGGATGACGCGGGCGCTCAGCTAGGGCCGATCACCATGCCGGCGCAGTTCGAGGTGATCCGCCGGCACATTTCCGACGCCCTGGACCGGGGTGCCCGGGCCGTCGTCGGCGGCCGGGAGTCGGTGCGGCCGCCCTACGTCGACCCGGTGGTCCTCGTGGATGTGCCGGACGACTCCACCGCCATCACCGAGGAGACGTTCGGGCCGACCCTGACCGTCACGCGAGTACGCGATGTCGATGAGGCCGTGGACAAGGCGAATGCCACCGGCTACGCCCTGGCCGCGGCCGTGTTCGCCAAGCGCCGCGGGATGGAGGTGGCCCGGCGGGTGCGCTCGGGGATGGCCTCGGTGAACTCCGTCGCCGCTTTCGCCGGCATCGGCCCGCTGCCGTTCGGCGGGGTGGGCGAGTCAGGTTTCGGCCGGATCCACGGTGCCGACGGGCT
>JALZAK010000159.1 GCA_030948385.1 Actinomycetota bacterium | reverse complement strand
CGCCCGTCGGCTTTGCTCCGCCGCCGCCGCGGCCACGGCGCACCGGCCTGATCGTCGCGGTCGTCGCCGGCGTGGTCGTGGTCACTATCGCCGTGGTGACCGCTGGGGTGCTGATCGCCGTCAACGTAGGGCGGGTCGGGAAAAGCCCGGCCGGCGCGACCGCCGCCGGGGCACCGCTGACGATCGACGGGCCGAACGGCAGCACGTTCCACTTCCGGCTGCCGGAGGGCTACACGGTCAGCAAGGACAGCGATCCACGCCACGGAAACCTCTCGGCCAGTTCGCCGGGAGACTTCGCTCCGTACCTGGATCTCTACACCGACAGCCGGACCGGGTCGGCGGCCGGCGTGATCGACAAGGTCGCCACGAGTGTGCGGACCGACCACGTCGACCACGGCGCCAAGCCCATCGGCGCGATCCAGGACCGCACGGTAGGAGCACTGCTGGTGGCCCAGTGGAGCGAGAGTTTCGCCAAGACCAAACAGGACGACGCGCACGTGGCAATGGTGACTGTCGTGCTGATCGGGAAGCGCGCCGAGTATCTCGAGATCGACTACAGCGACTGGTCGGAGGACTTCTCCGGCTCGGACGCGCAGCGCACGGTCGAGGCGGTCGTGCGGTCGCTGCACCCGTACAGCGACTGAGCCTGGGCTATCCGCGGCGGCCGCGCCCCTTCTCCCGAACTTGCGCGGAGAGTTCGACCTTGCGCATCCGAACGGTCGCCGGGGTCACCTCGACACACTCGTCCTCCCGGCAGAACTCCAGCGCCTGCTCCAGGGACAGTTGCCGGTGCGGGATCAGCGGCACCAGCACGTCGCTGGTGGACTGCCTCATATTGGTCAGCTTCTTTTCCTTGGTGGGGTTGACGTCCATGTCGTCGGATCGGGCGTTCTCCCCCACGATCATGCCCTCGTAGACCTCGGTGCCGGGTCCGACGAACATCGTTCCGCGTTCCTGGAGGTTGGCCAGCGCGAAACCGGTGGTCAGGCCGCGCCGGTCAGCCACCAAGCTGCCGGTCGGCCGGGTACGCAGCTCGCCGTGCCACGGCTCGTACCGCTCGTGTACGTGGTGCAGCAACCCGGTGCCGCGCGTTTCGGTGAGGAACTCGGTACGGAAGCCGATCAGCGCGCGGGCCGGCACGACGTACTCCATCCGGATCCAGCCGCTGCCGTGGTCGACCATCTGCTCCAGCCGGCCCTTGCGCAGCGCCATCAGCTGAATCAGCACCCCCTGGTAGTCACTCGGCGCGTCAATGGTCAGCCGCTCCATCGGTTCGTGGAGCTGCCCTTCGACGGTTCGCGTCACGACCTGTGGCTTGCCGACTGTGAGCTCGAAGCTCTCCCTGCGCATGATCTCCACCAGTACGGCGAGCTGCAGCTCGCCACGGCCCTGCACCTCCCAGGTGTCCGGACGCGCGGTCGGCAGGACCCGGATCGAGACGTTGCCGACCAACTCGGTGTCCAGCCGGCTCTTCACCAGCCGGGCCGTCAGCTTCTTGCCGCTCTGCCCGGCCAGCGGTGAAGTGTTGATCCCGACCGTCATCGACAGGCTCGGCTCGTCGATGTGGATCACCGGCAGCGGCTGCGGGTCGTCGGGATCGGCGAGCGTCTCCCCGATGGTGATGTCGGGGATGCCGGCGATGGCGACGATGTCACCCGGACCGGCCTCGTCCACCGGCACCCGGTCCAGCGCGCGAGTCATCAGCAGTTCGGTCAGTTTCACCCGCTGCACGGTGCCGTCGACCTTGCACCAGGCGGCCCATTGGCCTTTGCGCAGCGTTCCGTTGCGCACCCGGCAGAGCGCCAGCCGGCCGAGGTACGGCGACGCGTCGAGATTCGTGACGTGTGCCTGTAGCGGCGCCCCCTCGACATAGGTCGGCGCCGGCGCGGTGTCGAGGATCACCTCGAAGAGTTCCTTGAGGTCGTCGCCGTCTGGCGAGGAGCCGTTGGCCGGCCGGGTGGTCGAGGCCCGCCCGCTGCGCGCCTGGCAGTAGACGATCGGGAAGTCGATCTGACCCTCGTCGGCGTCGAGGTCGAGGAACAACTGGTATGTCTCGTCGACCACCTCGGCGATGCGGGCGTCCGGGCGGTCAACCTTGTTGATCACGAGCACGACCGGCAGCCGTTCGGCGAGAGCCTTGCGCAGCACGAAACGGGTCTGCGGCAGCGGCCCCTCGCTCGCGTCGACCAGCAGCAGTACCGCGTCGACCATGGAAAGGGCGCGTTCCACCTCGCCGCCGAAGTCGGCGTGGCCAGGCGTGTCGATGATGTTGATGGTCGTTTGGCCGTAGCGGACCGCGGTGTTCTTGGCCAGGATCGTGATGCCCTTCTCCCGCTCGAGGTCCATCGAGTCCATCACCCGGTCCTCGATGTCGGCCCCGACCCGGAAGGCGCCGGACTGCCACAGCATCGCGTCGACCAGCGTGGTCTTGCCGTGGTCGACGTGGGCGATGATGGCGATGTTGCGCAGGTCTGCTCGCAAGGACACGCGGAATCTCCGTAACGGCAGGGGGAGGTGCCACAGGGCTGTCGGCCGGCGCGGCAATACCGATCTTACCCCTCGCTGGCGTGAGCTGCCCCGCGGCAGTCCGAGCACGGTATGGGCGCCCGAGCCGATTTTCTGTGCCGACTCGCCGACCGCCCCAGCGCGTGTGCACGGAGAATTGCCCCGGGCTGTGAGAAACACCGCACCCGCGGCCCCGCTCGGTGGCCGCCCGGCTTGACTACGCTGAGCCGGCGAGCAACCTTGTGATCACCTACGTGATCACCTACGAGGAGAGCGCCGGATGACGACAGCCGGTACGACGGCACCGGGCCGGGCCCGAATCGCTGCCCGTACCTTGCGTACCGACCGGTGGTGGGTCCAGCCGGCCATCACGTTCGGCGTCCTCTTGGCGTTCGTCGTCTACGCCACCTGGGCGGCCTTCGTCAACCGCGACTACTTCGTCGAGCCCTACATCTCGCCGTTCTATTCACCCTGCCTGGCGGCGAACTGCGGTACGACCCCCGGCTCCCACGGGGTCCCGCACATTTCGTTGTTCGGCACGTGGTGGGGCCTGTCCCCCGCGGTGCTCATCCTCGTGGTCCCGCTGGGGTTCCGACTCACCTGCTACTACTACCGCAAGGCCTACTACCGCGCGTTCTGGCTCTCCCCGCCGGCATGTGCCGTCGCAGAGCCACGCAAGGGCTACTCCGGCGAGACCCGCTTCCCGCTGGTGATCCAGAACATCCACCGGTACTTCTTCTACCTCGGCCTGCTGCTCAACCTCATCCTGACCTATGACGCCGTCATCTCGTTCCGTAACGGCCACGGCAAGTGGTTCCACATGGGACTGGGCACCGTCGTCCTGCTGGTGAACGCCGGCCTGCTCTGGGCCTATTCGCTGTCCTGCCATTCCTGCCGGCACATCGTCGGCGGCCGACTGAACAACTTCTCCCGGCACCCGCTGCGCTATCGCTTCTGGACGTTGGTGTCGAGAATGAACGGCCGGCACATGCAAATCGCCTGGGTTTCCCTGGTCTGGGTCGCGCTGGCCGACCTGTACATCCGGCTCGTCGCCAGCGGCACGATCACCGATCTGAGGTTCTTCTAGCGATGGTGGAGCTCGAGCGGCACGCGTACGACGTCGTCGTCATCGGCGCCGGCGGCGCCGGCCTGCGCGCGGCGATCGCAGCACACGAACAGGGCGCCCGCGCCGCGATCGTGTGCAAATCATTGCTGGGCAAGGCACACACCGTGATGGCGGAAGGCGGCATCGCGGCCGCCATGGGCAATGTCTGGAGCGAAGACAACTGGCAGGTGCACTTCCGGGACACGATGCGCGGCGGCAAGATGCTCAACCACTGGCGGATGGCCCAGCTGCACGCCCAAGAGGCGCCCGATCGCGTCTGGGAGCTGGAAGCGTGGGGAGCATTGTTCGACCGGACCAAGGACGGGCTGATCTCACAGCGCGACTTCGGCGGTCATCGCTATGCCCGGCTGGCTCATGTCGGTGACCGGACCGGATTGGAGATGATCCGGACGCTGCAGCAGCACGCCGTTGCCTTGGGCATCGACGTGTTCATGGAGTGCACGATCACCCGGCTACTCAAGGAAGGGCAGCGCATTGCCGGCGCGTTCGGCTACTGGCGCGAGAGCGGTCGCTTCATCTGCTTCGAGGCGCCGGCGGTCATCCTCGCCACCGGCGGCATCGGCAAGTCCTACAAGGTGACGTCGAACTCCTGGGAGTACACCGGCGACGGCCACTCTCTCGCCCTGCGGGCAGGCGCCGCGTTGCTGAACATGGAGTTCGTGCAGTTTCATCCCACCGGCATGGTCTGGCCACCCTCGGTGAAGGGACTACTGGTCACCGAATCGGTCCGCGGCGATGGCGGGGTGCTGCGCAACTCTGAGGGCAAGCGCTTCATGTTCGACTACGTCCCCGACTTCTTCGCCAAGGAGACCGCCGACAGCGAGGCGGAGGCGGACGGTTGGTACGACGACAAGGTCAACAACCGCCGGCCGCCGGAACTGCTACCCCGCGACGAGGTGGCGAGAGCGATCAACTCCGAGGTCAAGGCCGGTCGCGGCTCGCCGCACGGTGGGGTATTTCTCGACATCGCCTCGCGCCGCTCGGCGGAGTACATCCGCAAGCGGCTGCCGTCGATGTACCACCAGTTCAAGGAACTGGCCGACGTCGACATCACGGCGGAGGCGATGGAGATCGGCCCTACCTGCCATTACGTGATGGGCGGGGTAGAGGTCGACCCCGACACTCAGATGTCGGGCGTGCCGGGCCTGTACGCGGCCGGCGAGGTGGCCGGCGGTATGCACGGCGCCAACCGGCTCGGCGGCAACTCACTGTCGGACCTGCTGGTGTTCGGCCGCCGCGCCGGCCAGGACGCGGCGCGCTACGCCACCGCGCTCGGCACCGACCGGCCGACGGTCGCCGAGGACGACGTGGCAGGCGCCGGCCGGGATGCGCTGGCCCCGTTCGAGGAGGCGGGGGGAGAGAACCCGTACACCCTGCAGGCCGACCTGCAGGAGACGATGAACTCGCTGGTCGGCATCATCCGCACGCGCCAGGAGGTCGAGCAGGCGCTCGTCCGGATCGGCGAGTTGTCCATGCGGGCACGCAAGCTGACCGTCGAGGGTCACCGGCAGTACAACCCGGGTTGGCACCTGGCGCTGGACATCGCCAACATGCTGCGGGTCTCCGAGTGCATCGCCCGGGCCGCCCTGGAGCGCCAGGAGAGCCGGGGTGGGCACACCCGCGACGACTTCCCCGAGCCCGATCCCGCCTGGGCAAAGGTGAACATCGTGTTGCGGGAGGACAAGACTGGGCGGATCGAATTGATCAAGCAGGCGTTGCCGCAAATGCCGGCGGATCTCGCCGAGCTCCTCGAGGCCCCGGCCGAGCCGCCGGCGGCCAAGGCTAAGGACGCCTGATGGCGGGCTACGACGCGCACTTCCGGGTCTGGCGCGGCGACCGCGACGGCGGCGACCTGGTCGACTTCACCGTGCCGGTGAACGAGGGCGAAGTCGTACTCGATGTGCTGCACCGCATCCAGCAGACCCAGGCCGGTGACCTGGCGGTCCGGTGGAACTGCAAGGCGGGCAAGTGCGGCTCATGCAGCGCCGAGGTCAACGGCCGGCCGAGGCTGATGTGCATGACCCGGATGAACCTCTTCGCGGCCGGCGAGACGGTGACGGTGACCCCGTTACGCGCCTTCCCGGTGATCCGCGACCTGGTCACCGACGTGTCTTTCAACTATGAAAAGGCCAAAGCGCTGCCGGCCTTCGCGCCCCGGCCGCGCGAGGCTGACGGGACCTACCGGATGGCGCAGGTCGACGTCGAGCGCGGGCAGGAGTTCCGCAAGTGCATCGAGTGCTTCCTGTGTCAGGACGTCTGCCACGTCATCCGTGATCACGAGCAGAACAAGCCGGCCTTCGCCGGCCCCCGGTTCTTCCTCCGCTACGCCGAGTTGGACATGCACCCGCTGGACACCAACGACCGCCGGCGGATGGCCCAGGAGCAGGCCGGCCTTGGCCTGTGCAACATCACCAAGTGCTGCACCGAGGTCTGCCCCGAGGGCATCCACATCACCGACAACGCCATCATCCCGATGAAGGAGCGGGTGGTGGACACCAAGTACGACCCGCTGGTCTGGCTGGGCAACAAGATCCGCCGGCGCAGCCCCGACTCAGGGCCGGCAGGGCAGTAGCCGGCCGAGCGCCCGGACCAGGGGCAGGTCGGCCGGCAGCCATGGCACGTCGAACAGCTCCTCCGCAGGCAGCCACCGCAGTTCTGCGTGCTCGAGCGCCGTCGGCGTGCCGGACACGATGCGGGCGGTCCACACGCGCAGCACGGCGGTGTCGTGGCTCACCGCGATGTCGTGGCCCAGTCGCTCGACGAGGGCTATCTCGACGCCCAGTTCCTCGCGGCACTCGCGCACCACCGCATCTTCCGGTGCTTCGCCGGGCTCGACCTTGCCACCGGGAAATTCCCAGCCCCCAGCCAGCTCCGGCGGCTCAGCCCGTTTCGCGGCCAGGACCCGGCCGCGATCGAGGATCGCCGCCCCTGCGATGACCAGCACGAGCCGGGACTCTGCCAGAGTTGTCACCCGGCGGGGTGCAGGCCATCCTGCACAAAGGCACCCGAGGAGGACACACATGGCGACACTGCTGGACGCCCACATCATCGAAGATGCCCTGAAGAACCTGCCGGACTGGTCAGGTGACCAGCAGCGGCTGACCCGTACGGCAAAGCTGACCGACGAGCAGGACGCAGAAGTGCGCGAGCACCTCACGATCGTGGCCGATGCC
Organism: Actinomycetota bacterium; assembly: GCA_030948385.1. GTDB lineage: Bacteria > Actinomycetota > Actinomycetes > Mycobacteriales > QHCA01 > QHCA01. The sequence goes on along the minus strand of JALZAK010000159.1, from coordinate 2,414 downwards.
ATGGATCACCACCCCGAGGTGGAGCGCACCGGCCAGGAGACCCGGTTCACCGTTTCGACCCACTCCGCCGGCGGCGTGACGTCGCTGGACATCCCGCTGGCCTCACAGATCGACTCGCTGGTACGCCGCGCGACCGGCCAGGCGCCGCCGCCGCCGCCGGCCGAGATGCAGCCCACCCAGGTGGTCACCCACGCCGCGGACGAGGGTCAGGAGGGCACATCGACTGCCGGCGAGGGAAAGCCGGCCAGAGAGTTCATGGGCGTACCGTCCGGCGCCCAGGGAACGCCTCAGGTGCCCCTTCCGGACACGGCGCCCGGCGAGCCAGAACCCGGCTCGCCGATCGAGCAAGATCCTGACCGCGACGCCGGCTGACCGGCGACCGGCCCGAACAGCTCAGACCCGGCCACCCACTCGCGCTGCCGACGGCCCGTACACCGCCGGGGGCCGACCCCCGGTGCCATCGACGCAGGTGCGGTCGCGGCCGGCTCGTTTGGCCTGGTAGAGCGCCGCATCGGCGGCGGCGACCAGGGCTCGAGCGTCGAGCGGCTGCGGCGGGGAGCTGGCCGCACCGATGCTCAGCGTGATGACCACCGAGTTGACGTTGGCCTCCTTGACCCGGATCCGGAGCCGCTCAGCGCGGGCCCACAGCTCTGCGTGCGCGCAGCCGGGCAGCAGGATGGCGAACTCCTCACCGCCGTACCTGGCGGCCAGATCGAAGCCACGCAAGTCCTCCCGGAGGAGGGCGCCGAGCTCGGCGAGGACCTCGTCGCCGGCCGGATGCCCCTGCTCGTCATTGACGCGCTTGAACCGGTCGATGTCGGCGATGAGCAGCCCGACCGGGGTGCCCTGGCGGGCCGCTCGATCGAGCTCGATGTTGAGACTGCGCTCGAACGCCCCGCGGTTTGCCAGGCCGGTGAGGAGGTCGGTGTCGGCGAGGCGGCCGAGCTCTACCAGTAGTGCGGCTCGCCGGAGCACCAGCGCGGTGTGTGCCGTCAGCTGCTCGACCGCGGCGAGCACCCGCGTCTCCAGCCCGGCCCGCGTCGACGGGCCGCGCTCCGCCACCAGGACGCCGAGCACCCCGTCCTCGATGCGTAATGCGACGAGCAGCACGTCCCGCGCGTCCGGCAGCGCCCATGCGAGCCCATGTTCCTCGGGTGTCTGCGGCCGCGGCAACGTCTTCATCAGCAGCGGACCCTCGCCAGCCAGCACCCGCCGCACCACGGAATCGATGGCCAGATGCGACGTCGCCGGCGTCCCCCGGCCGGCGAGCACCCGCAACCGGTCGTTCTCGACTACCGCAACGAGTGACCGTTCGAAGCCATAACCCGTGGCCAACGCCTCGCAGAGTTGATGGCCCACCACGTTGGGTTCGACCACCCGCTCGAGCTCGCGGGTGAAATCGGTCAGGACTTCCAGGTCCCGCCGCCCGGCCCGAAGCGATCGCTCGTTGAAGGCTGCCGCGGTGCCGGTGAGCAGCGCAACGGCGACCAGCGCGACGGAGAACCCCATTAACTCCCGGTGAGCAACCGGTCCGGTGGGGAAGCGCCACCAGCCGGGCAGTCGGGCCCGGGGCAACTCGTACGCCACCTGCAGTAGCAGGCACTCCCACAGGGTGAGCCGGATCCCGGAGCGGTAGGAGGCGACCAGCGTGGTGGCCACGACGTCGAGGATCAGCAGGTAGCGGACCGGGCTGGACATGCCGCCGCTGACCGCGACGGCCAGAACGAGATAGAGCCCGTCAGCCCCCAACAGCAACCCGTGCACTCCGTATCGTCGCGAACCGGTGCGCCGCCAGAACGCCTCGGTCGCGACCACGGTGAGCAGATATGCGGCGGTGGCCACCAGAAGCGGCGGCCGGCCGGCCGCACGTTGGCCGATCCCACCCGCGCAGACAACGAGGGTGAGGATGGCCAGGATGATTCGCAGCGCCTGAAGCTGAGCCAGGCGCTCGTTGAACGCGAGCTCCTTCGCCGTGCCGCGATGGGGTGCGTTCTGTCTCGACGCCACCTGCTACTCGAACCTGAGATCCGGCTCGGGCCAACTGCTGCTGTCGGCCAGTTTGGGATCTCCCCGGTCGATCCAGCGCTGTACGAGGAGAAATCCGCCGAGTACGAGCAAAAGCAGCAGCGGGAAGGCGGCCTGGCCGGCACGGCCAGCCAACACTCGGCCCGGGGCGCTGTCGCCGGCGATTCGCGACCGGGTACCCAGTCCGGGGTTCGCCATGGCGAGCACGGAGCGAGCCGACCGGCGCCCGGGGAGGCTGCCCCCGGCGGCGTCGGCCGGAGCTGCGCCTGGGCCGGGAAGGAGAGGCACCCTCGCGGCGCCGGCTCCCGCGTTGCCTGTGGCGGCCGGCGCGGGCTGCAGGGGTGTTCCGGCCGGGCGGCCCGTCGCCGGGGGTCCGACCCGGACTGGCG
>JALZAK010000081.1 GCA_030948385.1 Actinomycetota bacterium | reverse complement strand
TCGTGCACCAGGTACGCCCGACCGGACAGGTCGACGGCGGCCTGGACAAGGCATTCGTCCAGCGGGACCAGCGCGTCGCCGAAGCGGCGGATGCCCGCCTTGTCACCAAGGGCCTCCCGCAGCGCCTGGCCCAGGGCCAGCGAGGTGTCCTCGACGGTGTGGTGCGCGTCGACGTCGAGATCGCCGGACGTCGCGACCGACAGGTCGAAGCCGGCGTGCTTGCCGAGCTGAGCGAGCATGTGGTCGAAGAAGGGCACGCCGGTCTGCGAGTTCGCCTGGCCGGTGCCGTCCAGTTGCAGGTGGACGACGACCTGGGACTCCTTGGTGATCCGCTGCACCCTGGCCGACCGGCTCATGGCCCCACCCTCACATTCACCGCGTCGACGTGCGCCGCGAGGTCCTCCGCGCCGGCCAGCGCGCGCACGTGCGGGGCGGCCGCCACCAGCGCCTCCCGGGTGGCGGTCACGACGTACTGACCGCGCAGAAACGAGCGCACCGATAGGCCGCCGGTGTGGCGGGCCGTGCCGCCGGTCGGCAGGACATGGTTGGACCCGGCCAGGTAATCACCCAGGGAGACCGGCGAGAACGGTCCGACGAATACCGCGCCGGCGTTGCGCACCCGGGCGGCCACGGCCGGGGCGTCCCGGCAGATGACCTCCACGTGTTCGGCGGCCCACCCGTCGAGCACCAGCAGGCCGGCGCCGAGATCGTCGACCAGCACCAAAGCGGACTGGCCGGCAAGGGCGGCGGCCACCCGCTCGCGGTGCCGGGTGTGCGGCACCTGCATCTCGAGCGCGGCGTCCACCTGGTCGAGCAACCCGGCCGACGGCGAGACCAGCACGCAGGCGGCCAGCGGATCGTGCTCGGCCTGCGCGACCAGATCCGCGGCCAGGTGCCCGGCGTCGGCCGTGTCGTCGGCCAGGATCAGAATCTCGGTCGGGCCGTTTTCCGAGTCGATCCCGACGGCCCCGCGGAGCAGCCGCTTGGCGGCTGTCACGTACACGTTCCCCGGGCCGGTGACCAGATCGACCGGCGCGCACTCGCCGGCGCCGTAGGCGAACATCGCGATGGCCTGGGCGCCCCCGACCTGATACACCTCGGCGACGCCGAGCAGCGCGCACGCGGCCATGATCGACGGGTGCGGCCGGCCGGCGTTCCAGGCCTGCGGCGGCGAGGTGACGGCAATCGCGGTCACCCCGGCGACCTGCGCCGGCACGACGTTCATGACCACAGACGAGGGGTAGGCCACCCGCCCGCCGGGGACGTAAAGCCCGACCCGGCCCACCGGCACCGACCGCTCGGTCACCGTGACGCCGGCAGCGACGTCCACAGTCACCTCATCGCGGCACTGGGCGGCCGACACCGACCGGGCCCGGCTGATCGCCTCCACCAAGGCCAGGCGGACGGCCGGATCGAGCGCAGTGAGTGCCTCGGCCAATTCCTGTTCGGGCACCCGCAGCCGGTCCAGGCGCACCCCGTCGAGCCTTTCGGTCCACTCCAGCACGCCGGCCCGGCCGCCGGTACGGACCGCCTCGCAGATCGGCCGGACGACAGCCAGCGCCGCGTCCACATCGAGGGTCGCCCGCGGCAGCGCCGAGCGCGCATCCGCGGCCCGGCCCCGCAGGTCGATCCTGGTCAGCACCCGGGTGAGTCTAGGCAGCGCCGGCGAGCGGGCGGTTCGGGCCGGGCGGCCGTTAGCCTCGGCGGGGTGGAGACCATCCCGCTGTTCCCGCTGGGCACGGTGCTCTTCCCCGGGATGGTCCTGCCCTTGCGGATCTTCGAGCCGCGCTACCGCGTGCTGATGCAGCGTCTGCTCGACCTGCCCGACGGCTCCCCACGAGAGTTCGGCGTCATCGCGATCCGTCAGGGGTGGGAGGTAGGCGTGGCCGGCGTCAGTGCGCTCTACCCGGTGGGCTGCACGGCCCAGCTACGGCAGATCGCCGAGCTCGACGACGGCACGTACGACGTGCTCACGGTTGGTTCGGAGCGCTTCCGGCTGGACGGGGTCGCGACCGAGGGCGCTCCGTACCTGCAGGCAAGCGTGCGCCGGCTGCCCGAGAATCCCGGGCCCGCCGCGGAGGCGAGGGTGCTGGCCGATGGGGTACGGGCTGTCTACGGCAGCTACCTCGCCGCACTGGTCGGCACCGACCAGGCGGCGGCTTTGTTGGCCGAGCTGCCCGACGACCCCCTTCGGCTGGCCTCGTCGGTGGCCGCCTCGGCTCCGCTCGAACTCGGCGACCGGCAGGCCCTGCTCGCGGCCGACGACGGGGTGGCCCGGCTGCGGCTGGAGTTGCGGATGCTCAAGCGCGAGGCAACCATGCTGCGCCGGCTACGCGCGGTTCCGATCCCACTCGCCGAGCTTCGGGTCCCGCTCGGGCTCAACTGAATCGCGTCGCGGCGAGCGGTCCAGGTCGGGCCGGGCCACCCGGGCAGCGAGGAACACGTACGTCAGCGTTGCGGCAAACGGCTGCGCGAGCAGGGCCGCCTTGCTGCGCAGGTCGACCGGCTTGTCGAAGCGGCGGCCGACCTCGGTGCTGTGGAGCAGCTGGTGGTAGTGGGTCAGGCCGAGCTGGCGGCCGACCTGCCAGGCCACCAGGGCACCGAGCAGGGCACCGAGCGCCAGTCCGGCAAGGATCACCGGCCCGCGCCACCGCTGGGCGATGAACCAGCACACGATCCCGCTCAGTACGCCGGCAACGAGCCCGACCACCAGAAACGTGCCGTCGCCGGCGAAGAAATCGGAGTTGGCGTACTGCACGAGATCCGGCCCGGCCGGCGTGATGACGATACGCACCCGGGGGCTGAGTGCAGCCCAGACCAGCGCGACGGCGGCGCCGAGCACGCCGAGTGTGACGAGGGTGGCCAGTCCCGCGGTCAGCTCCGTACCGGGCGCTCGCCGGGCGGAGCGCGGGCGCGGTGGGTCTGCCGGCAGTTGACCGGCCGCGGCCAGAGTGTCCACTCCGCCGAGGCTACGGCAGGACCGTCAACCAGCCGTCGGCGCAGACGGCCCGAGGTGCGCGCCACAGGCCCGGCTCGAGCAGCGGATCGCCGCCGAGCAGGACCAGCGCGGCCGGCTGGCCGACCACGAGGCGACCGGTGCCGGCC
>JALZAK010000058.1 GCA_030948385.1 Actinomycetota bacterium | reverse complement strand
CATCCGCGGTGGAACCCAGCGAGGCGGCCCTCGCGACCGCGCCGAGCGCCGCCCCGACCGGGCCGGCCACCGCCGCAGATACGCACGCGGCTGCGACGGTCGCAGGCTGACCGGCCCGCAATGCGCTCCCCAGCAGGTCCAGGGCAAGCGGCAGGTCGCGCAGCGCGGCTTCCCGGCAACGGAGCTCGGCGGGGTCTGCGAGCCGGCCGACAAGCCAGTACGTCGCCGCGGCAGCCATCAGCCCCGTGACGATCCCGACCGGACCGCCCACGGTGATCGAAACGACCAGCGCGGCCGCAGCGCTGCCGCCGAGCCGGCGCGATCGCGTGTCGGACGCGGGGCGAGCGGAGCCGAAGCCGGCGCGCAGGGCGAGCCGGCGCCGCGCTCGGGAGGCGGCGGGACCGGAGGCAAGCGCCACGGACGCTGCCGCGACCAGTGCCGGCGCCGCCAGAGGTGCCGTCGCCATCAGGGCGCGCGGCTGGCGTTGTCGGTGAGCCGGGTCACCCAGGCCAGGCCGGCGAGCTCCAGCACCGCACCGCCGGCGGCACAGACGGCGCCGGCAGCAGTGTGCAGGAGGATGTGCAGCGGCGCGGCGCCCATGACGTGGCCCAGGCCGAGCCCGAGCACCGGAAGACCGGCCAACAGCGCGCCGGTGGCTCGGGCGCCGGCCAACTCCGCGTCGGCGGAGCGGGACAGGGCCAGCTGTGCCCGCACTTCGCGTTCAACCTGGCCGAGCACCTCGGCAAGCGGTGCGCCGGCCCGCTCACTCACCTGCCAGCCGGCCGCCAGCCCGAGGATCCCGGTGCGCGCCGGTGCCGCCCGGCGCAGCGCCGCGGCTACATCGCCGCCGAACGCGGCCGCCCCCCGCGCCTGCGCCATCACACCAGCGAGCGCGGGATCCAGCGGTACGTCCGCTGCGGCGAGAGCCGCAAGGGGTGGCCGCCCGGCTCGTAGCTCCGCTGCCAGCGTGGCCAGCAGTTCCACCTCCGCGCCGGCCTCGGCGGCCTTGGCGGCGGCCCTCCGGGAGGCAGCAACCCGCGCCAGCGCCGCCCACCCGACCACGGCCACCAGCCCGGACGCGACCGGGCCGGCAAGAACACCGGCGGCGGCAACTGCGCCGGCGAGTGTCGCCGTGACAGCCCGGGGATGGCCGGTCCGCGGGAGGGGATCGTGGCTCGCACCTTCGCCATCGGGAACTGCGCCCCGGGTGCCGAAGGGCTCTCGCCGGGTAGTCCGAAGCGGCCGGCACAGCAGGAGCAAAGCAGCGCCGACTAGGCACCCGGCCGCGGCCCGGATCACCGCAGGGCCGCGGGGTCGGCGCCCCGCTCGGCAAGCAACTCGGCCAGGAACGCCCGGCCCGGCGCCGGCTGCCCGTCGCGCCGCCAGGCCGGCAGAACCCCGACCCGGGGTCCGCGACGGTGCAACACCGACACTTCCTCCAGCACTCTGCGCGGACCGTCGCGACGCAGGTGCAGGACACAGTGAACGGCGGCACCGAGTTGGCTGTGCAGGGCCGCCGCCGCCATCCCGCCGAGGCCGGCCAGCGCCTCGAGTCGCGCCGGCACGTCCCGACCGGAGTTCGCGTGCAGCGTGCCGGCGCCGCCCTCGTGCCCGGTGTTCAGCGCGGTCAGGAGCTCGATCACCTCGGCGCCGCGGACCTCACCCACCACCAGCCGGTCGGGTCGCATCCGCAGCGCTTGACGCACCAGGTCGCGCAGGGTGATCGCGCCGGCTCCCTCCACGTTGGCCAGGCGGGCCTCAAGGCTGAGGACATGCGGGTGGGCCGGGCGCAGCTCGACGCAGTCCTCGACGACGACGATCCGCTCCTGCGCCGGCACGCAGCCCAGCAGCGTCGATAAGAGCGTCGTCTTGCCGGAACCCGTGCCACCGCAGACGAGGAAGGCCAAACGGCCCGCGACGATTGCCTGCAGCAACGCCGCGCCGGCTGCCGAGAGCGTGCCGGCGGCCACCAACTCGTCCAGGGTGAACGCCCGATGCCGCAGCACCCGCAGCGAGAGGTAGGGGCCTCGGCTGGCCAGCGGAGGCAGCACCGCGTGCAGCCGGGTGCCGTCGGGCAGCCGCACGTCGACCCAGGGCTGCGCATCGTCTAGCCGGCGTCCACCGACGGCGGCCAGTCGGCCGGCCAGCCGGCGGACCGCCGCAGCGTCCGGGAAACCCACGTCTGCGCGTAGCAAACCCTGTCCTTGATCGACCCACACCTCGGCCGGCCCGTTGACGAGCACGTCGGTGGTGCGCGGATCGCGCAGCAGTGCGTCGAGAGGACCCGCGCCGAAGAGTTCCGCCCGCAGCTGCGGCAAGGCCCGAAGTAGGTCCCCGGCGCCGACCGGCCCGCGCGTCTCCGTCCGCAGTGCGGCGGCTAGGCGGCGCAGGTCCGGCTCGTCCGGGTCGTCGGCGAGCCGCCGGCGCACCCGGTCCAGCAGCCCCGGATCGAAGGTCACGCCGGTCGTCGGTTCGGCGCGGGCTGGCTGTCGGCCAGGCGGTCCAGGAAGTTGGCGCAGAACTGACCCAGCGGTCCACGGCCACCCCTGGATGCGAGCGGGCCGCGGTCCAACGCCGGGGCCAGGCCCGGCTCCGGCCGCAGGGCGCCCTCCAGGCGCAGCCCCAGAGCTGCGGCCACATCGCGCGAGGGCAAGCCGGCCGGCGCCGGCCCTCGCACGACGACCCGCAGATCCGAGCAGTGTGCGGTGGCCCGTGCAGCCACCCGTGCCGCAGCCGCACAGGCGCGGACCTCGGCCGGGACCACGAGCAGGGCGACGTGGCTCTGCCGAAGAGCATGCACCGCCGGCTCGGCCAGGCAACGCGGCAGATCGGCCACCACGAGGTCGGCGCCTCGCCGGGCCGCCCGGAGCACCGCGATCATCGCCGGCGCCGGCAGGTCGATCGGGTCGGCCCGATCCCACGACAGCATCCGAACACCAGACACCAGCGGAAGCGCGGCACATGTGGAGTCGGCCGCCAGCCGCCCGGATGCCGTGACCAGGTCGGGCCAGCGCAACCCGACGGCATCTTCACCGCCCATCAGCAGGTCGAGACCTCCACCGAGAGGGTCGGCATCGACCAGGACCGGCCGGCCGCCGCGGCGCGCGGCGGCCAGCGCGAGGGCCGCCGACAGCACGGACGCGCCGGCTCCACCTCGTCCGCCGAGCACGGCGACCAGTGGCGCCTCGGTCACCTCGCCGTCAAGGCACGCCGCGAACCGGTCCACTAGCCAGCGCGCCGCGGCGGGCAGGAAGACGACATGGTCGGCCCCCACGTCCTGGGCCAGTGCCCAGATGTCAGGGCCGGCCGGCTCGGCACCGATCAGGATCACCCCCTCCCGCCGAGGTAGGCCGGCGCGCAGCAGGGCCGGGCCCAGGCCCGCCGCCGCGACGACCAGCGGCGCACGCGCCCAGAC